>JALOQZ010000135.1 GCA_025459245.1 Pirellula sp. | reverse complement strand
GATCGATGGTAACCGGACGCTAGCGCGATTCCGGCTGATTCATTAGCCCTCGGGCGCTAGCCCCGGGTTGTCACCATCAACTCCAAAACGTTCGTCGCGGTGGAGCGCTGGTAACCTGTCGCTAGAGCGATTCCGGCTGATTCATTAGCCCTTGGGCGCTAGCCCCGGGTTGTCACCATCACCTCCAAAACGCTCGTCGCGGTGGATCGCTGGTAACCGGACGCTAGCGCGATTCCGGCTGATAAGACGAGCAATAAAAAAAGCCACTGCCCATGAGAGGCCCTCGCACAAGAGTACGACGCTTATGGCTGCTCCACTTAAGTCCTGACCAGGTTCACGCTTCCCCCTCGCGAGAGCCACTCAAGTGCAGTGGCCGTTTCCGAAGTACCCCAATCGTATCAAACCCAGCTCGGTTCGGGTAGCTCTCGCCCTGGAAATATCCGAATCGAACTCAACTGCGAACAATGCGTCGCGATTTCCCTTCGCTCTTCGGCAAACTCCCCGCAGGTAGACGGACGACCGGTATTCGAAGCCCTAGTTGAACTTGCAATGCCTCTTCGAGCGATGTCTGCAAAGGCTCCGGACTCTCTATGTCGATGGCGATTTCATCCAACTCTCCTCTTTTCTGAGCTCGGATCCGAAACTCCTCGATGGATGGAAATTGTCGGATGATCGATTCGATCGAAGTTGGAAAGACATTGACACCCCGGACGACGAACATGTCATCCGATCGCCCTAATATGCCACCTTCCAGTCGAACGAACTCCGTGCCGGAATTGTCTCGATCCCATACCGGCTGCACGATGTCTTGGGTCCGATAACGAAACACCGGTGCTCCAGATCGCCCTAGCGAAGTGAGAACAAGCTCCCGCCATCGTGGGTCGACGTTCGCAATCGACGGATCGAGAGGCAAGAACTCGGCGATGAATTCCGACTCAATGACATGAAGCCCTTTGCCGTCAGCGGTACCAAACCCCCAAGGCCCGATCTCGGTCGCTCCCGCATGATCCATGACCTTGGCTCCATACATCTCCTCCAACTGTGCGCGCACCGACGGGATCGATCCACCCGGCTCACCAGCGACGAACACCGTTCGAATCGAACTATCTCGCAACGAGATACCGCGCTGAGTGGCTTCCTGTGCTAAATGCAACGCGTAGCTGGGAGTTGCGAACAAAACAGTAGGGGATGCGGTCCGAATAAGGTCGATGCGAGCCAGCGTCGAAAGGCCGCCCGAAGGAATGACCAAACACTCGCGCTGCAAACAAGCATCATGGGCAGACCAAAAACCGATAAAGGGTCCAAAGGAAAAGGCCATTAGGATACGATCGCTGGATTGAATCGAGCAAGCATCCAAGACGTATTGCCACGTCGATGTCCACCAATTCCAGTCCTCCGCCGTATCGAGAATAACCATCGGTCGCCCCCGAGTTCCACTGGTCCTGTGGTAGCGACGGTAGGCATGAAGCGGAAATGTATGGTGCAACGCGATACCATCCGTTGCATCCGTTTGCCAGTCCGATTTGCAGGATGTTGGAAACTCACTCCATTGCTCTAGCGACTGCAAAGTGGGATGCCGATTTCCGAATCGCTCCTGATAAAAACGGTTGTGGGGAAGCGTACAAGCCAACAATCGATTGAGTCGATCGAGCTGGAATTGTTGCAACTCTTTCCGAGTCACGGCTTGTATCGACTTGCGGAAAGCGTCTGCGTTGGTAGGTGATGTCATCCGGAAATCGATAGGTGGGTGCTGCTGCAATCAGAACTGTGCAAACGGCAACAGACAAGGCTAAACTGTGGCGATGATAATCGAGGGCATTATAACGACAGAAAACCCGGATGGGTCGATGCACGTCGCTCCAATCGGACCGCACGTGGATCGATCGCTCCACAGTTGGAGTTTGAAACCATTCCAAACTTCGACAACGTTCAAGAATCTATTTCATCATCGCCGAGCCATTTTCCATGTCACCGATGATGCACTTCTCCTGGCTGCATCGGTCTTAGGGATCGGCAATACACCTACCTCCGAGTCCCTGCCCCAAGACTTGCTGTCGCGATGGTCCAAGAAAGTGGAATCCAGACGAACCGCTCGCTGGGTGGACGATCGCGGTTGGTTATTAGATCATTCCTGCCACGCTTTCGCGCTCCATACAGACAGCTGGGATGTATCGACCCCGCGCGCGCACGCAGACTGTTCGGTCACCCAGCAATGGAGTATCCGAGCGTTTTGGGGGTGGAATCGAGCCAAACACAGCATCCTAGAACTAGCCATCCTAGCGAGCCGCCGCCAATGGCTTGAGCCTGGAGAATGGATTCGAGAGTTCGAAAGACATCGCGTTTTTGTGGAGAAAACCGCCGGCACCGACGAGCTTGAGGCATTGGAGTTGCTGAGGGAAGCGATGTCGACATAATGGCCCGGGGAAATTTGAATTCATAACCCCAGAAGGTCTCCTGGCATGGCAGCTCAGTACTGCATCGGTATCGATCTCGGCACCACCAACTCGGTTGTTGCATTTGCCTCCTTGGATGAAGCTGATGCGATGGTGGCAGTGCTCCCCATCCCACAGATCGTCGCCCCTGGGACGATCGAAAGACGTCTGTCTCTCCCCTCCTTTTTGCTGAGACCGAACGGTTCGCTCGACGAGTCGCTGCAAGTCCCCGGCATTCGATCTCCCTTTGGCGTTGTCGGCGAGTATGCTCGTCGCATCGCGAGCGAGCAGCCCGACCATTGCATCGCCGCTGCGAAGAGCTGGCTCTGCCATCGAGATGTCGATCGGAACGCACCCCTTCTACCATGGGGTGCCGAAGAGCTTGATACCAAACTTTCGCCGGTCGAAGCGACGACTGCTTATTTGATGCATCTGGTCGACGCATGGCATCTTCAGTTCCCAGAGGCTCGATTCCAAGACCAGCAGATCGTGCTCACAGTTCCCGCGTCTTTCGACCTCGATGCAAGGGAATTGACCAAGATCGCAGCCGCAGCGGCAGGCTTTCCAGACACCTTTGTCTTTCTCGAAGAACCACAGGCTGCACTTTACAACTGGATCCTCGCTCAAGGCGACCAGTGGCGTAAACACCTCAAAAAGCATGACACCCTATTAGTTTGCGACGTGGGGGGAGGGACCACGGACTTGACTCTCGTCGAAGTCATCGAGGAGCAAGGAGAGTTGCAACTGAAGCGAGTGGCTGTCGGAGATCATTTGCTAGTCGGTGGGGACAACATGGATCTCACCCTTGCTCACGTCGCATCGCAGCTTTTCGCCGCCAAAGGAACCAAACTTAATGCTTGGCAATCGGTCTCGCTTTGGCACTCTTGCCGGTTGGCAAAAGAGGCGCTCCTCAAACCAAATGCTCCCGCCAGCTACCCTTTGAATGTATTGGGGCGAGGAAGCAAACTCATCGGAGGTACCGTTTCGATCGAACTTGAGCGATCGATCGTTGAATCGACTCTTGTGGATGGTTTTTTCCCCAAGGTCTCGAAAGATGAGCGCCCCATTCAAGACTCCGAGACCGGGTTCCAAGAGATTGGACTGCCGTTCGAAGCCGACTCGGCGATCACTCGCCACATCGCAGCGTTCTTAGCGGACCACTTGCAAGACGCAGAAAAGCAATCGATCTCGCATCTTCTCTTCAACGGAGGCGTTTTCAATTCATCAGCGTTTCGAAATCGCTTGATGGACACGATTCAAAGTTGGCAATCGGAATCCTCCTCCGCGGGCCCTACCGTTCTAGGTGGCATCGAGGAGCTTGATCAAGCCGTTGCGTGCGGAGCAGCTTACTACGGTTGGGCCAAGTCGCATGGTGGAATTCGAATTCGCGGTGGCACCCCGCGCAGCTATTACATCGGCATCGAGACTTCCGGGCCCGCTATCCCTGGGATGCCACGCCCTCTCCACGCCCTCTGCGTCGTACCTCAAGGGATGGAGGAGGGGACAGAATGCGATATTGAGAGCAAGGAAGTCGGTATTCGCACCGGAAAAAGAGCGAGATTTCGATTCTTTTCCAGCACCGCTCGAACTCAAGACCGCCCGGGAACGCTGGTTCGCCAATGGGAGGAGGACGAGCTGCTGGAAACCTCCCCGATGGAAACGGAATTGCCCGCATCGGACACCCAAGGCCTAGTCCCTGTTCGATTTCATTCCAAAGTTACCGAACTCGGGACCCTGGAACTTTCCTGCAAAAGCACCCGTTCTCCCGATGCTTGGAAATTGGAGATCCGCGTTCGCGACGAAGCGGAATAGAATACGCTCTTCATCTTTCCTTCATCTAATCTTCATTTTCTCCAGTTACGATCTCGCCCATCGAAAGCAAACATTATGTCACTCCACCTTAGCCAAGACCTCAACGAAGCCCATAACTCGCTTCTTCGCCTCTCCGGAAGCGTCGAAGAGATGATTGGCAAATCGGTGCAATCGCTGGTTGAACGCCGAGGTTCTTTGGCAGCAGAAGTCATCGAACACGATAATGAAATCGATCGTGTCGAAGTGCGAATCGAGGAGGAGTGCCTCAAGATGTTGGCGCTCCACCAACCTGTCGCTGCGGACCTTCGTCGAATCACTACGATGATGAAGATCAACAACGACTTGGAACGTATCGCAGACCTGGCTTGCAACATCGCTCAACGAGCAGATAGCTTGAGCGCGTTCCCAGAATTCCCGATCCCTTCAGGGATTGAACAAATGGCCTCGATGACCAATTCCATGGTTCGACGCAGTCTCGATGCTTTCGTGAACCGCGATATCGATGCTGCCTATCGAGTCATTTTGGAGGACGAAAAGGTCGACGCGAAAAACGTGGAGGTCATCGATGTCCTCAACTCGCTCATGTCATCCGATAGCGGATTGATATCGGCCGCCATGCATTGCTTTTCTGCTTCACGCCATTTGGAGCAGATCGCCGATCACGCCGTGAGTATTGCAGAAGACATCATTTACATGGTCAACGGTGTGATTGTTCGACACCGTCAATTTTCCATTCATTCCGGAATATCACCTCATTCCGGAAACGGGTCCTGATCCCTTTCCCTTTGAAGACCTATGCCAAGAACCAAAGTTTTGGTTGTCGAAGACGATCGAGCTCTCTCCGAAGTCCTCCTCTACAACCTCGATAAAGCTGGCTACGAAGTCTTCAAAGCATTCGACGGTCGCGATGGACTCAGCCAAGCCCAATTGCGACTCCCCGATATCATCCTCTTGGATGTGATGCTCCCGGTCATCGATGGTGTGGAGGTTTGCCGCCGTTTGCGAGCGAACCCAGAAACCTCCAAACTGAACGTTATTCTGCTCACGGCCAAATCAGAAGAAAGCGATCAGCTCATCGGCTTCTCCGTTGGTGCCGATGACTATGTGACGAAACCCTTTAGCGTTCGAGTTTTGCTCGAGCGGATGAAGTCACTGCTCCGGCGCAAATCCCAAGCATTGCTCGATGACAATGATGTCGTAACGCGCCGAGGCATCACCTTGGACCGAAGAAAGTATCGCGCTACCGTAGAAGACACCCCGGTTGAACTGACCAAAAGCGAGTTTCGATTGCTCGATACTCTGATGCGTCAGCCAGGTCGTGCCTTTGAACGCTGCGAATTGATCGACTCCGCGCTCGGGGAAGATACGCTCGTCTTAGAGCGAACCATCGACGTGCATATTCGCGCGATTCGCAAGAAGGTGGGCGAAAAAGCCAACGCCATCGAAACGGTTCGAGGCGTTGGTTACCGATTCCAAGACGATTGATAGAAATCCGTTATCGCAATTGAACTTGCGGGGCAACTTGTACGCCTGCGCCAAGTGCCTCGACAGCTGGGGCCCCCCCAAGCGTCTGGGCCCCCGTCATCGGGCTCGTACTCGCGGATACTGGCAGGATTTCCGATCCCCCCCAAGGTCTTGAGGTCTGCGTTTCTTGCTGCAAGATTGCTTCGGGAGCCGCCTGTGGGAATCCAAACATTTGCGAGGTGATCGGGCCTGGATCGACCCAAATGTTCTCGCTATCCACACGGATCGTTCCTAAATCTTGGTCCAAGTTTCGGCGTTGAGCTTCGTAGAAAACCCAGACGCCGAGGAATGTGTTCTGTGCATTGAGCAAGTCCTGGAGTGCCGAGACACTGTCCCGTGCCGCCGTTGGTCCAGACGCTAAACTCAGGTTCTCTCGAATGAGTCTCAAGTCTTCGTTGATAATGATCTGCTGGGCAGCGATGCGGACTGCGTAGCGTTGCAACTCAAAGTTGTATTGGTTGTACCGCAGGTTTCGCACTTCGCTTCTCAACTGCTGCCAAATCGCATCTTCGAATCGATAGTAGTTTCGCTTGGCCTGTTGATACTCGATCAAGACTTGGCGGTATTGGTTTCTCTCCTGCATGCGTGTTAGCGGAGAGTCCCATTGCAAACCCGCTCGAAGCCGGCCCGTCTTTCCTCGGAGCGAAAGCGGATTGTCGTTTGCATTTTGGATATCGCCGCTGAAGACAACGTCGAGCGTGCTCTCCAAATTGTCTGCAACAATTTCAATCGCTCGCCACGAATCGACCAGCGATGCTCGGCTGTTCATCCAGTCCAATCGATTAACCCTTGCGATCTCAACAGCTTCCTCTGGAGCGATATCCACCTCGGGCAGAATAACACTTTCCACTCGAGCTCTCGCCTGAAGAACTTGAAGAGACAACGCGTCCTCTGCGAATTCGGCCAGCAAGGATTGGCTTGGCAAGATCGCTTGATCGCGCAAGGTTTCGTATTGCTTTCGCAAATCCTTCTGTTGTCCAGAGGCGAGAACGCTTTGCATGTCTGAATCGATCTTCTTTAGGATCTCTTCCCGCTGAAGGAATCGATTCTCAATCTTGTCCAGCTCCGCTTGCAACGTATCCGGCAAGCTTGGGAGGTCCGTTGAGTCGAGCAACGCGATGTCCAATGAATCGGTAGGCAACAAGGCACAAACCGTATTGCGTTCTTGCTCATACATTTGCCTTAGTCTCGCGAGCGAACGTTCTCGTTCAGGAAGAACCTGCCTTAGACGGGCAAGGTCAGCTCGGATTTCTTGCATATCTTGATCCAGAATCCGCATTCGCAAGTTCTGCAATCGCTCGATTCGATTGCGGATCTCGCTGATGGCCTGAGCGGTCGTATCGGACCAAACGAGCGTCCGATACTTCTCGCCGGTGTTTTTGTCCGTCTCGATCACGCTCTCTTCAAGAATGATCGTGTTCGCATCACCGATGTCCTCGCGCAAGTCGGCGATTTGAGCTCTTCGGTCACGAAGGTTCACGCTGATCAAATTGAATTGATCCAAGACCGGATCCTTGATTTCGATACACACATAGGGGGGGAGCCCCAAGGTACCCTTAAAGTTATCCAGCGTGTTTTCGTAGTTAAAGCGAGACTGCAGCAACGTGGCTTGCGCTGAAATCAACGCTTGTCGCGCTTGTGCGACTTGGAGCTGTTGGCTCGGTATCGCGTCTTGCGAAGCGGGGATGATGGTCAATTGTTCGCGGAGCGTATCTTCAAACCGTGCTAAGTTGTCTCGAAGTCGAGCGACGTTTTCTTCCGCGTTCCGTATCTGAAGTTGGTTTTGGACGAGCCCCAAGAAACCACCCACTTGGGGGACAGCACCACCACCGCCAAAGCCAGCACCAGCATTGTTTTGAACGTTGCCAACCGTGCCGAATCCGCCGCCGAGCCCTGTGAACCCTTGAAGACCTGCACCACCAAAAAGACCACCGCGACGGGTCGGTCCAGGTTCGTTGTTTCGGCCCACCGTGACGTTGAGATAGAAACCGGTGCGGAACCGTTCGAAGGAACGAACGTTGTACAGCAAGGTGCGTTCAGCAAGAGTTAAACGCTCCATGACGACATCGCGTCCCCCCCCTCGCAAGAGCGGCTGGATAAAGCTGAAGTCGATTACCGTCGATGCGGTTTGTGTGTCCGGACCGGCCAACTGCCAGGTGAGGGAGTTCGCCAAACCGACAATCATCTCCGCACCGTTTGTGAACTGCCGCTGGAGGGCAATGCCGCGAGCGCCTCGTGAGAACACGCCATTGCTTAGAGTTGAACTGCTATTCCCTCCGCCCCCTCGCCGCAGTTTGCCATCGGCGGTGTAGGCGGCGCTATAACCAGCAAACAGTTGGTTGCCGAGGAAGAATCTCTCCGTGCTAACGTCGAGCGCCGAGAGATAGAGTGTTTCGATTTCCTGCTGGTACGTCGTGTTGTGCAACGTCGCTAGCCGAACGGCCGCATTTGCATCCAGAACCAGAACCCCCCGTTCATCGAGCGGTAGGTATTGCCACCAGACGGGATTCTCAGCCGTGTTGGTCTTTCCGTTCACGTCCCAAAGCGGGTAATGCTTTTTCCCGTTAAGGACCTTCATATACTGATGCGCGACATCATCATCCTCAGGCATGGGTGGCCGGTCCGGATTGAATGGGTCGAACATCCGAGATTCCCGACGCATCTGCACGCTCGGAATACCAGGTGCGCTCGCATCAGTCACCTTTTCTTGGACCAACTCGCAAACTTCCTGGTCCGCCCGTTGGCGGTAATGAGCGCGGTTACAGCCTGCAGGAATGGAAAGGATCGGCAAGGTGGCGAGGATTAGGGAGCTTCGAATCCACCGAGCTAGCCTTTGTCTCTTTTCCGCTTTTGTAGTCATCAACCAGCGCCTCGAAGGAAAGGAACAGAAAGGTTTTTTGGGATCTTTCGTCTCTTTCGGCGTTTGCGGATCTTATGCTTGATGCCGGAAATACCAACTCATCATGTTTTGCGGAAATTACCAAAGCTGCCTGGATTGCCGATTGAAAGCCCGGCCGTGGTGATGGGAACCATGCGAGTTCAAACGCAAGAAACCTGCAAAACCAATGGTTTTTGCTCGTTTTGCGTCGATCGCCAGCAAGCAGCAGGACCCGATTGCTAGCGATAGCAAGTTTTCAGACCGGATCGTTAAACTCTCCCTGACCGGACGGAGTGAATCCCCATCCTTGAAATCTTCACCCCGCTTTTGTCCCGAATTCCTCTTCGGTCACTCGCGTCTAATTGCCACTGCGGTTCAGGTTGGCAGGAAACTCGACAGCGAAATACACTGTTACGTAGCTTGGAGCGGTCATTTCGATCCAGCATCCACCTTTTCTCATCGCGAAGTTCAATTCAGTGAGCCCTGCTGCCAACCCTATTCGGACTGTTTTTTACGCGTTGATTCTCCCCTCCGCCTTCGTGGCGATAGGCATCGGTGCCTTTGTCTCGATGGGGACGCAAACCCCGCGGGAAGCACGACGCGATGGAATGGATCCCGCCTCCAAACTGGCGAGACTCCAAATCGTCTCCGTCGCTCCCATCGAAGCCTACTCGGGTAACAAGTCGCTCGATATCAGCTTGAACGGAACCGTAGTCCCCTTTCGCCGCATCACTTTAGCAGCGGAGGTGGGAGCTCGGGTGAAATCGAAAAGCACCAACTGCCGCTTGGGTCGCTATGTCAAGAAAGGAGAGATTCTCTTCCAACTCGATGCGACCGACTTCGAACTGGAGATGCAGCGTTTACAAGCGTTGCGAGATAGCGAATATTCGCAACAAAGAGAGCTTGATCAAGAAGTCTCCAATGCAAAACGTTCGCTCGAGCTCGCCGACGAAGAGGTCGCTTTGCAGGAGAAAGAAATCAAAAGACTCGAGTCCCTGCCCTCCGGACTCGTCAGCGAAAGCGAATTGGACCAAGCTCGTCGTACCCGACTCTCGAGCGCAAACCAACGTTTGACAATTCAAAACCAGCTTCAAGTCCTCGAGACACGTCGAACGCGTATCCAGCTGGCGGAAAAATTGGCCGCAGCACAGCTTGCCCAAGCGGTCGTGAATGTCGAACGAACCAGTGTCAAATCTCCCATCGATGGCGTCATCGTCGCCGAATCGGTCGAGGAAGATTCTTACGTGGCCAAAGGTGCGACGTTATGTGTGATCGAAGATACCCAGCGTGTCGAAGTCTCGTGCAACTTGCGAACCGATCAACTGCTCCTCGTACTTGACCAAAATAGTGGCAATGGAAAGGAAGGTTCCAGCGTCGTTCAGTCCTCCAGTTACGAACTCCCCAAGACCGCGGTCACCGTCAGTTACCGAGTTCCCGGTCGAGATGACGTTGAATACGCGTGGAAAGGACACCTCAGTCGTTACGAAGGAATCGGGCTCGATTCCAAGAGCCGAACCGTACCTGTTCGGGTTACGGTCGAGAACCCTCGCGAAGTCTATCGCAATGGGGAAAAAATCGATGAAGAATCAAATGGCGGACTCCCCGCTCTAGTGAACGGTATGTTCGTTGATCTCGCAATCCACACACAACCTTCGCGCAGTTTCGTTCTGTTGCCGAAACTGGCTTTACTCCCTGGCAACCAAGTACTCACCTTTCAAATCGACTCCGAATTGATCCGAGACGAATCAGCGAACGAACAAAGTAAACAAAATGATGCACCTTCCGACCTGGGCGAGGAGCCAGTGGCAACCAAAAAACTACCGTCCAAATCGGAAGACCTTGGGATCGATGTCGCGGACTGGGAACCAGGGAGAATTCAAGTTGTTAACGGAGTGAAAGTGATCCGAACAGTGCGTCCCTTCGGCCCAGACGGGGAAGAGTACTGGGTCGCTGAATCAAATCCCTCGCTCACGCCGGGCGGGCTCACTGTCGTATCTCCCATGGCGACGCTCATCGGCGATGGTTCGGACACAGCTCGATTCCAGAAGACCACCTCGTCGAATCGAAATTCGTCAGCAGAAAGTCTCAAAGGACGGGAGACCAAATAATGCAGAATGCAATTCGTTGGGCGGTAAAGAATCTCGCCGGGGTCAATGTTCTCAAGGTGATCGTCTTGGTCGCCGGCCTCTTTTGCTTCTTTTCCATGCGGAGAGAGACCTTCCCCGAGTTTCAGTTGGAGGTGATTTCGATCGCTGTTCCTTACCCTGGAGCGACACCGGATGAAGTGGAAAGCGGG
>JALOQZ010000406.1 GCA_025459245.1 Pirellula sp. | reverse complement strand
TCTCCCCGATCATTAATCAAACATTGGCACAAACACGTGTAACCGCATACGACGGTCAGACGGTCGTGCTCGGTGGATTGATTTCCAAGCTTCGATCGAGCCGTTCGCGTCGAATTCCATGGTTATCCAGCATTCCAATCGCCGGAGCACTCTTCCGTTATGAATCGGAAGCGGAGTCTCGAAACGAATTGTTGATCGTGATGACCCCTCGTGTGATCAATTCAAACGATTCCACCAAGATCGATATGATCAAGCAAGTGGAATCGTCTCGTATGAGCTGGTGCATGGCGGACATTCTCAACATCCATGGCGATGTGGGATTGTCCCCTGGCAACGGATTGTGGGGCCCTGCCGCGTCGCCTGTGATCTATCCCGATTTGACTCCTGCAGTCGAGTTTGATCCCACCATGAATCCCAACCTCATGATGGGAGAGGCCGAGGGTACGATTATCGAGGAACAGCCACCGGTGATGCTCGATCCACAGACAGGACGATCCATCTTGAAGGATGTGCCTGCAGCGAGCGGAAATGGAGCTGTCACTCCAGCGGCTCCTCTTCAGAATACGTCGTATCAATTGCCCCAATCAGGCATGCAGCCTGGCAATGTGACTCCAGCCAGTTACCGACCTTTCGGCCCAGATGCACGGATCGCATCACCCGCAGCTCGATAAGCCAAACAAGCTCAACAACATTTCTCTGAAAAAAAGCAGGGACGCAAATGCTTTCGAAACAAATGCTAAAGCCATCCGCGTGGCTAACTCTGGGACTGGCGACTTCCTTCGTTGGCTGTGCTTCGCTCACGAGTGATTCGAAAACGAATAAGAAAAAGGATGACGACAAGAGTTGGTTCTCCTTCAAGAAAAAGGAGTATCAAGTTCCTCAAGCGATGAACGTCGTGTGGACTTACGACATTCTTACGCTTCCAGGAAAAGCGCCCACACGGGGGTTTGGTGGACGCTTCTATTTTTACAATGAGAAGACACAAGCTATCCCAGTCGATGGAGAGCTAATGGTCTATGGATTCGATGACTCTTACGGTCCTCTCGATCGTCCCGACCCAAGCGCTGCAACCAAACGGTTCAAGTTCACAGCAGAACAGCTAACCTCTCACTTCTCCGAAGGCCAGCTGGGGGCTTCCTACAGCGTTTGGATTCCTTGGGATGCAGCGCCAGGGGAGGAAAAGAAGATCATGCTCATGCCGACCTTTGTCGCCAAGGATGGACGCATGGTGCGAGGGGCCGCTGCAACCGTGAACCTTCCCGGTAAGCCGCGGGAGCAAATGGATGTGAAGACGATTATGCAAGTGAATGCACAAGTTCCGGCGGCCGGAACCATGGTCAATGGAGCAGTGACGCCAGCGCACTCCCAGCAAGTTGTGGGGGGTGCACCGCTTGGTCAAGGAGTGACGACAATCAACTTGCCAAATCGAACCGCTCAACGGCAGATTCAATCTCCGGATCTCGTCGCCGCGTTCGAGCACTTGCAACAATCCGGTGCACTGAACCGAGGATCGTTCGATGCGGCAACCGCCGTCAATCCACAAGCGATGATGGCACAGATGGCCGCGGCGGAACAGGCTGGTTTGGAAGTAGCTAAGGCCGCTCAACCTGCGCCTCAAATGGCGATGCAACCTGCCACGTTCTTCACTCCTCCCGCTCAGATGCCTTTCCCAGCAGGTGGAACAAACGGAACTGCGATGAACTCAACGGGGATGGTTGCACCGGGTAGTCCGGCTAACGGTTGGGCATTGCCTCAATTGTCTCAGCCGGCTTGGTCTGGACTGACACCTCATTCTGGACCTGGTTCACCCCAGGCTCCAACATCACCAGCTTCTCAACCATCCGCCTATCCGACTCGGTAAGCACCGTCCCGCGAAGCACGACAACGCCAGACTCAACGGTTGCGGAGATATTTCGCAATCGTTCCGGCAACGGTAGTCGTGACATACGTTCAGGGATCGTGTTGAAGGAAGCATTTCGAGCATCTTGATTGAACTCGATATCGGGACGAACTACCGCGCGAATCTGGCCTTTGCCGTTCGCGTTCCGTCCGCCACCGAGCTGATTGCGATTGTTGCGGTTGCCACCGAGCCCTCCAAGCCCGCCAATTCCCCCGAGACCTCCGAGTCCTCCGCCAAAACCGCCAAGCCCACCTCCGAGTCCACCACCGAGACCACCAATCCCACCTCCTAGTCCGCCTGCTCCCGTCGCGCCGCCCCCAAAGGCGTTAGCGCCAAAGGGAGACCCGCCAGCGACATTACCCCCGAAACTGGCCCCCCCTCCCGCAGATGCACCGATCCCGCCAGCCGTGCCCGCTGGAGCTCCCGACTGAGAGGGAATTCCAAATTGAGCTGCTGCATTGATCCGACTGAACTCAAGAACCGGTGTTCCCGTTACTCCCAAGCCGCCGAATGAGCCGGGCAAACGATTTTGTGAGGCAGCGGCACCTCCTCCAACTCCCCCGACACCTCCAACTCCCCCGATGCCACCTGTTTGGACTCCTGCGAATCCGCCCGACTGGAATTGTCCAAACGAAGTATTCGCTTGGCAGTACAGAGCTGAAACGCTCAACGCAATCAAAGTCCAACGCATGGTTCGCTTCATCGTGCGACTCCCCGGAAAAAACGGCCTAAGACCTTCCACCCGTCATTATCTCTCGGCGTGTGGGCCGGAGGCAATGCTTGCATTACAGCTTTCGTAACGGATTTCAGGATTGCTATTGGTGTATCGAAAACGACAGCTAGAAGATCGACAAAGCTGTCAAAGTTGCACGACACTCGGGTCAGTAAACCCGTGCCCTCTGAACCGGTTTTGCCGGTCAGTCAAAAGAAAACCGAATTTTCGGTTTTCAAACTTTTCGGTTTTCAAACCCGGCCGATACAGTCGACGGCTAAGGCTTCTCGCAAAAATCGAAACCAAACGTATTGGCGACAGCCTCGTTAGTCACTTTGCCCTTGCACACATTGAGCGCATCCCTGAGCGGCTTCGAATTTTCAATCGCCCACGGAAACCCCTTGTCGGCGATCGTGCAAACCCATGGCAAGGTAACGTTGCACAACGCAAAGGTACTGGTTCGACCGACAGCTCCTGGCATGTTCGTGACGCAGTAATGGAGAACGTCATCGACCATGTAGGTCGGCTGTTGGTGGGTCGTGGGACGGCTTGTTTCAACGCACCCACCTTGATCGATCGCCACATCGATAATGACACTTCCGGGCTTCATCAGTCGCAAGTCTTCTTTGCGAACAAGGTGCGGCGCTTTAGCGCCAGGT
>JALOQZ010000405.1 GCA_025459245.1 Pirellula sp. | reverse complement strand
TCCTCGACCGATGCCTTGCCAAGAAACCCGAGGACCGATTCGCCAACGTTCAGCAAGTCTTAGAATCGATCGAGAGACGGCAAATAGCCCGACTCAATTTGCCCATGATGATGTTGGGCATCGTGGGTCCCGTACTGCTGCTGCTTGTCATGGGGCTATTTTTTTGGCGAGGTGTTGCTGTCGCCGAAAGAGAATCTGCAAATGAGCTAAAAGAAATGGTTCTGCAGAACAATCTTTTCGCCGCGAGGTTGGGTGCTCGTACTCTGGAAAAAGAAATTGAAACCCTGTTTCGGTTGATCGAAGAGGAAGCCAAACAGAGCCAGCTTGAAAAGATGTTTGCGGAGACGATCAACGCCGCTGGTTCCGATTTGCTTGAATCGTTGATCGAAGAAGGAGTCACCGACTCGGCCCGCCAGCCGCTCTTGGAGTTGCAGAAGCGAGAAGAACTCGAAAAGTATCTCATCGCTCGCTTTAATCGCATTCAAGCCAACTCGGGGAGCAAACGGAAGACAGCGGAGTTCGATAGTCTCTTCCTCACCGATCGTTGGGGAACGATGATCGCGGCTGCGTTCTCTGGAGAAACGAGCGCGACGCGGATTGGCTATAACTTCGCCTATCGAAGCTACTTCAACGGACAATCGCAGGATTCTGACGAGAGCATTTCGCCCCGCAAGTTTCAGGGTACGCAATCATCGCATATCAGCGTCCCGTTTCGATCGACGACCACAAATCGCTGGAAGATCGCCGTTTCAACTCCGATCTCCGTTTCCGTACCTTCGGAGGATGGAAAAGAGGAGCCCAGCCGAGCGATAACCGGAGTACTCGTACTGACTATCAATCTCGGCGACTTTGATTTGTTGCCAGAAGAGTCCCCTCGAAGCACCGACGGAACGAAACGCAAATCGGATCGCTTGGCCGTGATGGTGGACGGCCATGCGGGGACGGGGTTTCAAAAGGAAACACGAGAAGGAACGATACTCCAGCACCCGGCGTTCGCGGAGTTTGCTGAGGAGTATGCGAATGCACCGAAGATCAAATATCAAATCGATGACAACATGCTCTCTCGATTGAAGGGTGAGGGGACTTATCAGTACATCGATCCCGTATCGATCGATGACGCGGGGAAGGAGTATGCGGGACAGTGGATTGCCGCGATGGCGAAGGTGGAGATCTCGCGCAAGACCATCGATTCGATCGAAAGGAAAGAACCTGCCAATCTATGGGTACTGGTTCAAGCCAGGGCGGATACCGTTACCGCCCCTGTCGCGAGTATGGGTCAAAAAATGATGCGAGAAGGGGTTATCGCCTTGGTAACGTTGCTGGCGGTAGTGTGTTCGCTTTGGGTGTTTGTCGTCTGGGTAATGCGTCTGCCCGACAGTTTCCGGGCGGTCATCCGTTCTCGAAATGGGTCCGGCACGGAATTAACCGGCGCTGCGAACGAAGCAACACTCGACGCCGATCGTTAAAAAATCAAATGTCGGCAAACGCACATGGCAGCGATCGGTTGAGGTAAGATACGGATCGCCCATAGGCTTATTGATTGAAAAGGCTTTGGTGATGCAACTCCTCTCCTTGCGACCAACGTTCGATACAGTGATTCCTTGCTCAAAACCCGAGGTGATGGCGGAGCTTGGGAAACAATTACGTGCTCAGTCCTGGAATTGGATAGCGCACGAGTTCGACGGCTATATCGAGCTTCATATACCGGAATCGCAGACGCGGTATTGGTCACCGCATCTTTCGCTCAGCTTTGATGAGAAGGATGGTGCCACTTGGATCCATGGCCGATTCGCGCCCCGGCAGGAAGTATGGACGCTCGTGTGGGTTGCCTATCTCGCATTCGCGTTCGGTGCTTTTTTTGCGCTCATGTTTGCATTTTCTGCCTGGCACGCGGGGCAAAGCACGCTGGCATGGTGGCTCGTCCCTATTTGTTTGTTGGGAATTGTTCTGCTCTACATCGTCAGTTATGTGGGGCAAAGTTGGAGTCGTGATCAGATGGAATCGCTTCGATCTCAGTGCCAAAGGCTCTTGCAATCATGCTGCCCAAATCTCGTGAACTGATCAATCCCTACGAACCTCCTGTCGCAAGGCAAAGCGACGCGATTCCGCCAAGCGACGGGTTTCGAGATTGGATCAAGCCCGAAAGGCTCCCCTTTTATCTTTTGACCACTGTTCAAAGCGTCATCGTTGTGGGCGCTCACCAACTATGGATGGAGGGTCCTAACAACGGCCTCACTCCGATCCTCGATGCCTCTTGGGACCATGCCTTGTCGATTCTCGCGTTTATCTCGATCTTCTTTTTCCTCAATTGCTGTGCTTCGCAATGGGTCGATCGCTGGTGCATCTTGGCCGAACAAGAAGATGCCGCGGAGTCGCAGGTTTGGGAAAGCGATATCGCGCCTCGACGTGGCGCAAAGCTCTTTCCAGTCCTTTCCAATCTGCTCGTTGTGATTTTCTTATCTTCCGGGGCCATTATGTCTTGGATGTACGGTCGCCCTCACGAAGTGACTTGGTTCATGCTCACCATGACTTTACTCGTCCTGATGACAGCTCGATTCACCTCCATGATGCATCGCACCCGCGTAAAGAACATCGCGAATCAGCAAATGGCTTCTGAAGTCCCTTGAACGAAGAGCCTATCCGAAAACCATCGGAAACCGCGGCTAGCGCCAGAGCGGCTAATGGTTTTCGGATAGGCTCTAAATAGCCGAAGTGCGTTTTGCTAGTCCAGCACTCGGGCAATTACACATTTCAGATAGTCCGTCTCAGGACAACTTAGAGAGACGGGGTGATCCGGAGCGGCGCCTCGATTTTCCAGAACCTGGATTTCACGTCTAGCTCGCTGGCTAACGCCTTGCAGCATTTCCAAGAACTGGGATCGCGAAACACGTCCAGAGCAACTGCATGTTACCAAGGTACCTCCTGGGTTAAGCATGCGGACTGCCAAGTAGTTCAAACGGTGGTA
>JALOQZ010000134.1 GCA_025459245.1 Pirellula sp. | reverse complement strand
CGCGTCGCACCCGCCAGCCCCAGTTCTTGTTTCACAAGTTCCAACAATTCGCGGCGAGCGCTCGGGGGTGGCTCCATCGTCACTAGGCGTGCAGGCTTGTCGGTTTGCTTGCCGTAAAACGCCAACCACGAACCAGTGCGGCTCGCTTCTAGCTCGCCAAATTGCTCACGCAAAATAGGAGTTACGCAGACGAAACAAGACTTGGGTGGAACCTCTTCTTGAAGCAACGCACCTAACAATCCCTTGAGCTGATCCACTGGAACAGGGATCAAGTGCTTGCTGCTAAGCAGCTTCTCTTCGAACTCCGAGCCTGCTTCGATTTGATATTGGCAAAGCTCTTCCGCAATGCCCACGCCCGAGGCCCGGGGTGCTAACTCGTATGAAAGCGCTTGGTAATAAATTCGTTGATGATCTGGGAGTGCTTCCAACGTAGCAAGCTTGCGAGCGAGCGACCCAGCGCTATCGGCATCGGACAACATCAAATTGCAATAAAGCAAATGTTGAAGCACCGCAGGTTGCTGGCCAAATTCGCGAAGCATCGATTCCAGTTTGGTCTTGCCCGCCGAAACACGGTAGGAAGAAATCAACGCCATCGCTTCTGCCAATCGCTCGCCGTAAGCCTCACCGTCAGCGTCTACTGCCGAAGGTAGAGATTCTCGCGAAAGAATGTTCGTATTGGCTTGGGATGCCAAAGAAGAATGGGCTTGGTAACCAAAACGAGCCATCTCGTCGCCCATGTCCATCAGCATTTCCGCGTGCAACAACGCGGGAAGTGCAAGCCCTCGTTGGGCCATGGTCTCAAGCAGATTCAGCGCGACCGTCGCGGTCATCGGAGGCAATGTCTCGGTCGAATCGCCGATCGCCTGCAAGAGCAACGTCGCTCCCTCTTCCGTATTGCCGCGGATGACTGCCAACAACGCTCGGTAAAGCTTCGCAAGCGGGTTGTCAGGTTGAAGACGAATGAACTTCGCGGATGTTTCCTCGAGAGAATCAAGCTCACGTAACTGCAAAAGCAATTCGCATTTCATCGCCAAAAGCCAAGGCTCCGAAGGCATCGTCTTCAAGTCAGCGTTGATGCGATCCAATGCTGCCACATTCTGCTCGCCAACGATCATGCGATGGATTTTTTCCATTTCTGCCAAGTGCTGATTGCACTTGCAAAATTTGATCTTCTTTCCGTTGCCACAAGGGCAGTAGCTATACTGGTCCAGGCTACTCATTGGCGATCCAATCGGTAATTTATGAGCTCGTAGTGAAAATGGGCCGCGAAGAGCGGCAGGTCCGTCCGACGCCGCCCGTCTGACGCTTCCTATCAAGTCCGTCAGTGTACCAGTTTTCCCGGAAAGTGCCCATGACCAAGCCGCCGGTGATTCCCCGCTTCCTTTCGCCTTCCGCCGATGACTCGCATCTTTCAAACGACACTGACGAGCCTTGCTGATTGCGAGCTATTCGCCGCGAAGCTCGTACCTTGTTTGCAAGTCCCTATGACGATCGGACTTTCGGGCACTCTCGGGGCGGGCAAGACGCAGTGGACCCGATTCTTGGTCCATTCCCTTGCTGGAACGGAAGCGGAGGTAAGCAGCCCCACCTTCGTGCTTGTCAAAGAATACGAAACGACCCCCAAGATCTATCACTTGGACGTCTACCGTGTTGCCGACGAAGATGAATTGCTCGAGCTGGGAATCGAAGAGTTCTTTGATGCCCCCGCGCTGACGATCGTAGAATGGGCTGATCGCTTCCTACCGCTTATGCCTAAGAACTGGATCCATCTGCAATGGAGTCTGGATGCAGCGGATCCGAATAGGCGAAAGGTTGCCGTCGATGCCGTCGGTAAAAGGGCTACGGAAATCTGTCGGGCCTGGGAGCGCGCGCTTCGCAGCGGGCAGTCTCCTGTCGCTGTCGAAGAGTAAGAGCCTATCCGAAAACCATTAGCCGTATTGGGCGCTAGCCGCGGTTTTCGACGGTTTTCGGATAGGCCCTAAGACTTCTCGCAACGACGGACAAAGCTCCCGACGCGGTTGTCTACCAACGGAGCGAGCAAAACAAAAACAGCACGGCGGTTAAGCCATGCTGTTGGAATTCTTTTTCGGACTGTCTCCGGCTTGCCTCAGGCGACCCTAGTACGGGCTCGAGGCTCCGGTGTCGGGATCACCGCACATGTGGAAGTGGTTGTGGTCGATATAGACCACTTCAACCGACTCTTTGTCTTCCAGCGTGTAAGGTACAGGCCATCCGTTGATGGTTCGCTCTTCGAAGTACACGGTGCACTTGTAGTGTGCATGGTGCAGCTGGGCAAATCCGATGAGCGGAACGAACCGTGGATCATCGATGTAGTCAGCAATCTTCTCTTTCACGATGCGGACGCGGTTGCGTTGCTTCTCGTAGAGGAATGGAACACCACCTCGGATCGGTCGTGCTCGCTCCAACGCATGGATGACTTCGTCATCGCTCGGAGGATCGATCGCGGCAACCGGCCCGCCTTGTGTCAAAGGACCCATGATGGGAACCCGTGCGTAACGCTCGTGAACGTGGAATTGCATTTCCTCGTTGTCTTGAAAGTAGGGGCTCACTGGAATGGGCACACCAAAGGGCCCCAACCCCATGTTCGACAGGGAGAGACATCCCACCTGAGAACTCATGACCGCAAGTAGCGTTAGGCTAACAATCTTTTGAATACGCATGCAGGACATCGATAAAACCCTTGTCGAGTCGGAGACGATCTATTCGTCGGACAAGATGAGTTTCGGCCTGCCAGGTGTTAAAACTTGCGGGTTTTTCCGTCTACGACGGAATTTCCTTAAATTCCGTTTGCTAGCGAAACGCTTAGATGATGGGACA
Organism: Pirellula sp.; assembly: GCA_025459245.1. Taxonomy (GTDB): domain Bacteria; phylum Planctomycetota; class Planctomycetia; order Pirellulales; family Pirellulaceae; genus JBKCUI01. The sequence goes on along the minus strand of JALOQZ010000134.1, from coordinate 8,225 downwards.
AACATCGAACCAGTTGCGGCCTTGCTCAGCCATCCACTCCATGGATTGGGTTGGGCCCCAGACTCCTGGCTCATAAAGGTGCAGCGTGGGGGCCGCAGGGCTCTTCCAAGCTGCAATGATGGGATCAATGATTCGCCATGCCTGCTCGACTTCATCGCTTCTCGCAAACAATCCCGGATCTCCAACCAACGCATCCAAAAGCAGCCGTTGGTAGGCATCGGGAAGCTCTTTGCCGCTCGAATCGAACCGGAAATCAAGCTCGCTCAATCGAAGCTTCATGTCGGAGTCCGGAACCTTCGACTGGAAGTGCAATTGCATCCCTTCCGCCGGCTGAATCTGAATCACCAACCTGTCTGCCTCAGGCCTACAGGACTTGGATTCTCCGAAGAGCATATGGGGCGGTTCCCGAAACTGAATGACAATTTGCGTCGTCCTACATGACATCGCCTTGCCGCTTCTCAAATAAAACGGGACACCACGCCACCGCCAATTGTCGATGTAGAGCTTCAGCACCGCATACGTTTCGGTCTGGCTGTCGTCCGGAATGCCTTCTTCGTCGCAGTAGCCGATATACTGACCGCGAACTCCGTTCTCTGCAAAATCGCTGCCGCGATAAGGCCTGACCGCTTGAAGCACCTTGACCTTTTCGTCTCGAACAAACTCCCCTGTGTACCGAACAGGCGCCTCCATGGCCGTGACCATCATCAACTGAAGGATATGGTTTTGGAACATATCCCGAAGAATGCCCGACTTGTCGTAGTAATCGCCGCGTCGTCCTACCTTTACCTCTTCAGCGACCGTGATCTGAACGTGGTCGATGTAGTTCCTGTTCCAAAGAGGCTCAAAGATGGTATTGCCAAATCGCAGTACCAACATGTTTTGAACAGTCTCTTTTCCGAGGTAATGATCGATCCGATAGATCTGATCCTCTCGAAACGTTTGGTGAATCGATTCGTTTAGCTGTTTAGCCGTATTCAAATCGGTCCCAAAAGGCTTTTCAATAACAACGCGCCGTCGTCCGTTCTCCTCGATGTTCAAACCGGCTTTGCCAAGCTGGGCGATCGCTGTCGCATAAAGCTGGGGCATCGTCGATAGGTAATAGACTCGATCGGTGGCGATTCCCCCTTCGATCTCGTTAAGAAACGCACCTATCTTGCGAAAATCTTCATCGCTGCCGATGTCACCAGGATGGTAGTAGATATTCTCGGCAAAGGCATTCCAAACGTCGGCGTGGAAGTCCCCTTTGACATACTTGGAGGTGGATTCAGCAAGCTGAACACGCCACTGCTCCGAAGTAAACGCGCTCCGAGCAACACCGACAATCCGGGTCGTTTTGGGAAGCTTGCCTCGTTGAAACTGACGGTAAAGCGCCGGGATCAATTTGCGGCTGGTAAGGTCACCAGACGCCCCAAAAATCACCATCGTGTAGGACATGGTACTTTGACTTGTTAGTATCTTCGGAACCCGAGTCGGCTTTCGATGCCCATTTGCATCGCTTGGATCGATTGCTGATTGCTGCGAGAAACAAGAGCGGAAACACCTTCCGTCGGAGCTCGTTGAAAGTTAGCTAGCAATTCCTCTATTGGGGGAGCTTTTTCGATCAAGTGCACAACGTAGTAAACGGTTCGTTGGCGATCGGGAGCGACAACCGTTTCTCCAGGCTTCGCAGCAAAAACAGTTTCCATAAAGCCCATGTCGACCGGTTGAAGCTGGTCGATCTGACTTACTTCATCCGCTCCGCTCATTCGCAGCTGCATGAACATCAAAAACATGCGATTCATTGCGGTAAACGGTGAAGGCTCAACAACCAGCTTCCTTTCGATGTCGCTCGTCAACGCATCTCCGATTTGCCCGGAAGAACCAACTCGGCCAGCAGTCTCCTTGGCGCTTGTTTCTGCTAGCTTTTGAGCTTCTTGAACTTTCCATACAGCGGCTACGTTTTCTTTAGCTGCCTCGAAGCTCGGTGTAGATGGAAGCTCAAGTTCCGTTTTCCAGAACACAAACCGAAGGGTTGATTGCCCCGCCAGGGCAACGGACTGCAAAGGATTGAAAGCTTCACCTAATCCGGAGACCGCTTCCACGAAGCGTGGGACCGGAATCGGTTGAGTGCTAGCACCGACATTCACGGAAGAACGTCCGATCGGCATCAATGCAATCGCTTCCGAGTTCACAACTCCGGTTGTTCCATAATCAAGTCCGTATTCTTTTGCCAAAGCGTTGAGGTCAGGTTTGACCGGCGCTTCCACTTTCTCGCTTCCAGGCTGTTTGATTTGGTTTTGGTAAGTCGAGAGCTCTGCTTGGTAAATCCGCATCGCGCTGTAGACCTGCTCAAACTTGTCATCCACGATCTTGGTCGCAGTTGCGGTCGCCATTTCGCGAGCGATCTGGCTCTTTACCTCATCGAACGTCTGCGTGCGCATCGGAGTCACCGCCGGTGCATCGGGTACCGTTGCATTTTGTGTTGGCTCGGCTGGCTTTTCTCCCAGATTCAAAGCAGCCGTCGGCTCGGTGGAAGCCGGTGCTTGAGCGGGTTCAGCCGGTTTGCTCTCAACCGATGCAGCAGGAGCTGGGGCGACTGGGTTGTCTGGGGTAGTTGGCGTGCTGGGTTCAGACGTGCTGGGGACAGGGGCTGCAGGAGGTGTGGTGCCGGCAGGTGTTTGCTCCGCAGATTGTGGCTTTTCCTCTTGGAACGAAACCAAACGTACGTCGTTTCGTCGGGGAGCCAAACGACTTTGCGATTCGCCGCTTGATTCACCCGGATTATCAAGCACGGGTGGCTTCGGCGCTTCTGCCGCTGGAGCAGCTGGCTTTTCTTCGGGGACTGCGGGTGTTTCAGTCGGTACCGCCGGGGCCTCTGTCGGTATTGCTGGCGTTTCGGCCGGTGCAGCCGCTTTCTCCGGAGTTGCAGCGGGCGTACCTGCAGGAGGAAGACCAGAAGTATCGGGTTTCTTTTCGGCTTCGATCGGGACTCGGAACTGATTGGCTTTGACGCGAGTCTCGTACTCGGCACGGAGTACATCCTCGGAAATCTTGGCCATTTCCTCGGTGATCACTTTTTCCAAATCGATGGACGCGAATTCGATGTTGGCCGTTGCGGGCAACATGAATGCCGGCTGCGAGTCGAGCATGCCTGCGGTGCGAATGATCCCTCGCCCTGCTTCGTACAGCTCCTTCAGCTGCTTTTCGCTCGGAGTCTCCGTGACTTTGTCCAAGAAATCGCGGACGTTGACAGGATAGGCTCTGATTTTCGCTGTTTGGTTAAGACGCAGATACTCTCGCCAATTTTTGCTTGGGGTGGACAAGGCGGGGAAGCCAACCACTCTAGAATCGCGAACATCTTGGTAAAACAACCCCGAGGTCGTCAGGCGTTCCATTTCTTGAAATGCAAGCTCATCCTTGATAAAGCGGGTGAACTGGGGCATTGTCAGCCTTCGATCGGTCGATTTGACCATGATCGCCTGAATTTCGCTGCCATTCAGTTTGCCATCGACGAAGCGTTGCAGGAACAGTTTCGCTGCTTTGTCGTCAAATTGAATACCGTGGCGGGCCGCTTCGGAGAGCATCAAGCGGCGAAACAGGATGACTTCTTCGGGAGAGTTGTTGAGTTGCGTGATTCCGACGGACCCTGCTTCGGGTTGGAATCCGGGGACGGCGGGGATACCACCTTTAGCCATGACAGCGCTGGCGAGCTCACCGAGGAAACGATTGGCCAGGATCAAATCCCCTTCGTCCATCGCCACCTGCTTTTGTCGAATGACCCCGCCATTCCAAGAAGCTACGACGGGATTCGACCCGGATTGACCTCCTTGAGCACCGCTGAAGTACTCCAGCATGGGGGCTACGACGAAGGAGATGATCGCAACGAGCACCGCCCCAGCCATCCATAGCCGTTGGTTCTTTCTGAAAATTTCGAATGGACTTGCCATACCCGAGGATATCCTTTGCGTAGCGCTGAACCTGCATTCACTCCAGTGATTTCGCGGAGTCCGCTGGATTGTAGGGTTTCCACCGGTTGATGCAATTGCACTGCAAACAATCGATCGGGGGCTTGACAAACCATCCCGGTTTGGGCCAAAACCGCTTAGCCAATTTGGATTCACGCTATATATAGTCTCATTATCGACTCGTATTTGCTCCGAATCGGCGCACACCCGCTCAATATCATCGCTGAGATTGAGTGAATCCATTGGTCTCCCAGCCACTAGAATTTCTTGGATAGCACATGACTGGACAGAAATCGCTCGTCATCGTTGAGTCTCCCGCCAAAGCGAAGACGATTTCCAAGTATTTAGGTAGCGCGTTCCAGGTCGAAGCGTCGATCGGCCACATCCGCGATCTTCCCGGCGGGGCGAAAGAAGTCCCCGCGGAGTTTAAATCGGAGTCTTGGGCTTCGCTCGGGGTGAACGTCGATGCGGGATTCGAGCCTCTTTATGTGGTCCCTTCCGACAAAAAGAAACATATTTCCCATCTCAAGTCGGCCCTGAAAGATGCGAAAGCACTTTATCTGGCGACGGACGAGGATCGCGAAGGAGAAGCGATTTCCTGGCACTTAAAAGAGGTGCTCAAACCCAAAGTCCCAGTTCACCGGATGGTGTTCCATGAGATCACTAAGGAAGCGATCCAAAACGCCTTGCTTTCGACACGCACCATCGACGAGGGACTGGTTAAGGCACAGGAAACACGACGAATCCTGGATCGGCTCTACGGATACGACGTCTCTCCGCTCCTCTGGAAGAAGGTCCGCCCCGGCCTCTCTGCTGGACGCGTTCAGAGCGTTGCTGTGCGGTTGATCGTCGAGCGAGAAAGGGAACGGATGGCCTTCCACTCCGCGACCTATTTCGATCTCGAGGCCAATCTCCAAACGCGTTCACAGGAAAAATTCTCGGCTTCGCTGGTGAGTGTTGCGAACAGAAAGGTTCCGAGCGGCAAGGATTTCGACTCGGCAACGGGAAAGATCAAAGATCCCCAAATGCTTCTCCTCGACGAGAAGGGGGCGGAAGCACTGAGAAACCGATTGCTGGGAGCCGAGTTCAAGGTTCTCAATGTCGAAGTGAAACCGTATACCGAGCGCCCGAAAGCTCCGTTTACCACGAGCACGATGCAGCAGGAAGCGAACCGAAAGTTGGGCTTCACGGCAAAGGACACGATGCGTCTCGCTCAAAGTTTGTACGAGAACGGTTACATCACCTACATGCGTACCGACTCAACCACACTTTCCAAAGAAGCGGTCAATGCAGCGCGTGACTTGGTCCGCTCCCAATACGGCGAGAATTTTCTTTATCCTTCGGAACGAACCTACGCGACAAAGGTAAAGAACGCACAAGAAGCTCACGAAGCGATCCGGCCCGCGGGACATCCGTTTCAATTGCCTGAAGCATTGCGTCGCGAGCTGAGCTACGACCAATTCCGACTCTTCGAATTGATTTGGAAACGAACGATCGCTTCTCAAATGGCAGATGCTCGAAAGAAACGCGTTGTGGTGACGATTGCCGCGGACGACGCGATCTTCCATGCAACGGGGACCTCGATCGAATTCGAAGGCTTTCTTCGTGCTTATGTCGAAGGAAGCGATGATCCTGCTGCGGAATTAGCGGAACGTGAAAAGCTACTGCCCGACATGCGTCCGGAGGATTTGCTCAAGATATTGGGGCTGGACTCCCTCTCTCACACGACCCAACCTCCTGCTCGATTCACGGAAGCCTCGCTGACGCAGGCGCTTGAAGAACGGGGTATCGGCCGTCCCAGCACGTATGCTTCGATCATCGATACGATTCTTCGGCGCGACTATGTGTTCAAGAAGGGGAATGCACTTGTTCCGAGCTGGACTGCGTTCGCTGTGATCCGCTTGATGGAAGAACACTTCTCATCTCTCGTGGATTATCAATTCACCGCAGAGATGGAAGACTATCTCGACCAGATCAGCCGCAATGAACGAGAGAATCTCGCGTATCTTCAAGAGTTCTACTTTGGCAACGACCAGCTGCAAGAGAATCTTGCGCCGGGGGGTATTGGCCTCAAACCTTTGCTGGAACAAAAAGTCGCTGAAATCGATCCGCGAACCGCATGTTCGTATCCTTTGGTATCGGACTTAGCCGAAGCGAATCCGATCGTGGTTCGGGTGGGACGATACGGGCCATATATTGAACGGGGTGATCAACGAGCAAGCCTTCCCGATGATATGGCTCCCGATGAGCTAACACTAGTGAAGGCTGAAGAGCTTCTCGCAAAGCAACAACAAAGCGAAGAGCCGCTCGGCATCCATCCCGACACGCAAAAGCCAATCTTCGTGAAGCAAGGTCGCTTCGGGCCCTATGTGCAAATGGGGGCAGCCGATGACGAAGAGAAAAAGAATGCGTCGCTTTTGCGAGGGATGACCGTGGAGTCACTCGATCTTGCTACGGCAGTCAAATTGCTTTCGCTTCCTCGCGATCTCGGCCCGCACCCGGAAGATGGCGAGCCCGTTATTGCAACGCAAGGTAGATTTGGTCCGTTCCTGAAGCATGGTTCCGATTCGCGATCTCTCCCCGCAGGCTCCAATCTCCTGGAGATAACGCTTGAAGAAGCCTTGGCTATTCTGGCACAGCCGAAAGCTCCAGGGCGTGGACGCGGTGTTGCAGCACCTCCATTGAAACAGTTCGATGAGTCTCCTGTCACCGGGAAGAAGATTGAGCTTCGCGATGGACGCTATGGACTTTATGTAACAGATGGTGAAACCAATGCGTCGCTTCCTAAAGATCAAAGTGGCGACGATTTGACATTTGAACAAGCCCTTGAGCTGTTAGCTGCAAGAGCTGCTGCCGGAGGTTCGAAGAAAAAGAAGACTTCGAAAAAGGCAACGAAAAAAGCGACGAAGAAAACAACCGCAGCTAAAGGCACCAAGGCGGCGAAAAAGACCACCGCCAAGAAAGCGAAAGCGACGAAAAAGAAAGCTGCATCAAGCGACGCATCCGACGAATAAACCCATTGCCGGACGGTTTGTTGGCTGCTCGCTGGTATCAGCAAAGAGTCCCGGCTGGTGTTCAAAGAGTTCATGGCATGGCACAATGCCGACATGAGCCACTTGCAAGATAAATATCATCGTTTGGATTTGCTGGACCGAACACTTCTGCAGATCCTAGCTTTTCAGCGCGATGATGTTCGAGCGGAGCGGCTTTGTGTCTTGGCAAAAGATTTCGGTTTGAAACAAAGCAATGGACGAGCTTTGACAATATCGCATGCCAGGGAGGCATTCAAACGCTGGGCTGAAGTCGGCTTGCTAACACGCAGTTCCAGTCGGCTGGAGCCCGAGCTGATGGACAGGCTGATTCGCGACGGCCTAGCAGGTGAGGACTCGCAGCGTTTCCGAACCTTTCTAGACCAAAAAACTCACTTTGGATATCGCTCGTCGCTTCTCGATTTCTATTTCGCTTTTTACAGTCAAGACGTTGAGACTTGGCGGTCTGCAAGGCGAGATATCCCAGATAGTTCGGTCCCATTGCTTGAGCCTTTTTGCCAGACCACGTTTGATCAGCTGACCCCTGAAATGCAAACGTCTTATTTTTCCTTCGTGCTACCAACATGGATTAATCAAGGAAACTCGAATCAATATCTGCTGCACGCATGGCGGCGACGGCTCGAAGACACGTCGGCATTTCCCGAGGATCTTCTCCCTCGATTGCTTGAATGGGCTTTGTCGTCAGGGGACCGCCAATTACTGGAGCGAATTCAATCTCAGGTCGGTAGTAAGATGCAGGATGTCGAAGGCTGTCGACGACTTTTGGCAGGCGAACTCGACGCAGCATTCAAATTCCTTGCAGTCACGTTGACCAACCGAGCTACAAAGCAAACGTTGACGCGGCTCGGCGGGTTGCCATCGTTGCTAGCAATCCTGTCCGCCATTGCCGGTCGTTCGGAAGTCTCAAGGGAGCAGGCATTCAAAGAGACAATGATGGCTCTCAAGCCAAATGCGACACCCTACTCAAATGCCTTTGCGATTGCTCAGCAAGGATTGATGTTTCTAGCTGCCCCAAGCAACGCGCACAAGCTACTTGGGGATTTGAATCGCTCCGCCGAAACGCCCCTTTCGAAATGGGTGGCCGGTTATTTGCAAGCTTGGCTCGCACCCGACGCGGATCAAAACACAAAACTCACAGGACTCGACATCGCAGCGACAGCATTGATGACCAGTGGCTGCCTTTGGCTCGCCGCCGAGACACATTGCGCGGCGGCCCGATCGATATCAACGT
>JALOQZ010000404.1 GCA_025459245.1 Pirellula sp. | reverse complement strand
GTTGTCGATTCGCGTGCGCGAGAATCAGATTCATTGCGAGAATCGCGACTGATGTCTTGGAGTTCTCAGTCTGCGGACTCTTTGTTTCAAGAGCAATCGTGGTGGCTTTCCGACTCCGCAGCGGGGTACCTGAATGCGATTCAATCAGACTTCCGGGGCCGAGAAATATGGAGTTGGTTTTGGATCGCAGCCATTGTCTGTTTCCTTGCAGAAATGGCGCTTGAGCAATCCTATGTACCAAAGAGAAATGCCCGGCTCTCCCGGAACACGGCTTCGTCGGAGGTTTCTTCGCGATGAAGCTCGAGTTCACTGGCTCCGTCCCCGGATGGTGGATCGCGATACTAGCGATGATCGGTTCGCTGTTGATCGCGCGTTGGTATTGGCGAGAGACGAGAAGTCTTTCAAAGCCTTGGTCCTTTCTTCTGCCAATCCTTCGCGCTACTGCCTTTGCATTACTACTTGGAATGCTCGCTGCTCCCACCCTTCGGTACCAGAAAGTCGATGGAACGCTGGGCCGTATCGCATGGATTTTGGATCGTTCCAATAGCATGACCATCCAAGATCCTGGCAAGGAGCAAAGTCGGATCGATCAACTGCGGCTGTCGCTTCATTCGGGAAACAAAGCAGGCGATAGCACCAGTGTTTTGGAGCAGATCGCCGCAAGCCATCATCTACAGCTCTATTCCACTTCTGGCGAGAAACTTTGGGATTCGCTTCGAGACGGAGAGGAGATGCAGGTGGCTATATGGACCGCGGAAGAGCCTTCGACAACCCTTGGAAACGCACTGCTCGGATTACTGTCGGAAAATGAGGACAAAGGCGATTCGTCCGAACGGACCGCGAAAGCTTCGTGGGATGCGATTGTTCTCCTCTCCGATGGCCAAAGCAACTCGGGAGCTGCGGTGGAAGAGGTTATCCGTTCTAACGGGAAACGCGTTCCTATCTATACCGTTGGCGTCGGCGATCGAAACGAGCCGGTCGATGTCGCTGTCTTGGAGGCTACCTTCTCCTCCTCCGTAAGAAGCGAAGATCGATTGCGAGGAATGCTACGAATCAAAGAGACGTTACCGGTTGGCACTCCCTATCGTGTTGGGGTCCATCATGAAGGGGAAGTGATTTGGAGCCAGGATGCAATTTCTCAGAATCGCAGTGTCGTCGAGTATAGTTTCGATGTGCCTGCGGGTGCCTTGATCCAGCGTGCTCAGCAACTTTTCTCCTCGCGATTTGAACAGCGATCCGTTCCTTTGAACTTGATCGGCTGGGTCGAGACAGATGCTGTGGAGCTTACCAAGGACAATAACCGTATGGCTTCCTCCGCCTGGGGAGTCGTCAAGCAGAACTCGGTGCTGTTATTAGACCCTTTGGGTGGCTGGGAGTCGCGTTATCTACGCAATGCTCTCGATCGCGATCCCGCTTGGCGAGTGAGCGCATTCCTCGGCCCTAATGCGTTTCGAACTGATTTCTTTCCCCGCACGAAGCAAGAACTCTTCGACTTCGACCTTCTTATCATCACCGTTGAGAGCGCAGGGCGCATTCCAGCAGAGAAGCAGGCTTGGTTACGAGACTATGTCGCCTATACCGGAGCAGGCATAGTGGTACTCGATAGCGTCAAAGGATCGAGCCCAGCGATTCCAGTTTGGTTGCAAGATGTCGTACCTGTAGAATTGGATAGCGGATCGGTGCAGTCAGCGGTTCCGAATCCTGTCTTGCCCGACGACCTCACGAAGAAAATTTCGAACGGGGGTGCCGCCACGATTCAATCTTTGAAACTGTCGCCCGCCGGCGGATTGCAACCGGCATTTCAATTCGAAACCGACTCGACAGCCAACCAATCTCTTTGGAGCCGATTGCAACCTCCTCACACGTATCGACCTCGCGAAGTCAAGGGTGGTGCGGAGGTCATGCTGGAGGGGGCTATAGGGCGTAATAAAACAGTTCCCCTCGTTGTGACACAAAGATATGGACAAGGCAGAGTGGTCTACTTCGCATCCGATGAAACATGGCGGTGGCGCTACGGGGTTTCTGATCTTTACCACCAACGGTTTTGGAATCAGTTGGCCGGTTGGGTGATGCGGCCCCCTTTCATCGTTCGAGGCGACAGGATCGCGATCGATGCTGGCGATCGAGTCGTTCGTTACGGCGAATCGGTCGCGATTCGAGCCAAGATTCTCGGAGAGGACGGATCGCCGATCGGATTGGATCGCGTCCAAGCCATCGTCGAATCGGACAACGAAGCCCTCGGCGCTAAAACCCTAGCCATTGTTGAGCTTGCCGTGATGGAAAACGCGGATGGCTATTACGAAGGGCAATGGATCGTTCCCGAATCGGGACTCATTCCCTCCGGCGATTCTTTCATTCCGATCGACGGTGAATGCCGGATTCGGCTGGAACCTGCCGGATTGCCCGAGGAGTCGAAACAACTGGCGACTTCGGTCTATGTGACAAGGCCTGCGGATAGGGAGCTCGAACGCTTGGCTCGGAATGAAATGCTCTTACAGCAAATCGCTTCCGAGACGGGAGGGGCTTATCTGGACATCCAAGAAAGCGAGGAGCTCGTCGATCGACTGAGCGTTTACTCGAATGGCAAAGTTCTCGGAGTGAATCTCCCTCTTTGGCAAAGTTTCCCTTGGTTCTTTGCAATTCTGCTTTTGCTAGCGACAGAATGGTGGCTTCGAAAAAGAGTTGGTTTGGTTTGAAATCAAGAGCCCTTCTTTCGAAAGGCTATCATTGTCTTGCCAAACTCCGTTGCAAAAATCGTAGTGACTCGGATATGGTGGTAAACTGAGTCGATGAGAGTTTTGCACCAACACCCTATCCGAAAACAATGAGCCGCTCTGGCGCTAGCCGCGGTTTCGATGATGAATTACACACGAATAGTAGCTGTCGCTGCCTTGCTATGTTGGACAGCCTCTCCCAATTTGTTCGCTCAGGATTTCCTCAAGCAGCTCGAGGAGAAGATTCTTAAACGGCAGGAAGAGGCGAAAGCGAAAGGGGCAGCTGGAAAAGACACGAAAGAGAAGAAGCCATCGACGGATACCAACAGCGAGAGCAAACCCAGTAAAGGGGAGGGGCCACTCCTGTTGAATCCACCCGTGGCCATGCCCAATGACAGCGGGAAGGGTGCGGCGGAAAATCCGGCCGACGAGAGTGAGCTGTTACCCGCTCCTCGCGTCAATGGCACAACCAAGAACGCGTTGAGGCCCGAGGCATCCGATCGCAAACCGCTGAGTTTGGGAGGCAATGGATCGGCGAACGCTTCAACCAGTCCTGCTCGCCCCCCAGCAAATCCAACTCCTGCACCCCGCACGGCTCAGCCGGGGGGAGGCTATCTTGGGATGACGGTCGAGTCATCGGCAGGAGGCGGATTCGGTTTGAATGTCGCGCAGGTTACCCCCGATTCGCCGGCGTTCAAAGCTGGGTTTCGGCCCGGAGATCGTTTGATCGGCGTCGAAGGAACAGCGGTCGCAACCGTGGAGGATTTTGCCGTTCAATTGGCGGAATACCCGCCGGGAACACCCATCCGCTTCCTTGTCGATCGGCGAGGGAAAAATATGAGTTTGGTCGCTGTCTTGATGGATCGTAGTATCGCCAACCGGATCCATGGCAACGTACCTGGAGCGATCCCTTACGAACCCATCGCTCCGCAACCCGGTGAAGCCTTCTTCGGTGTCAATGTCGCAAATATGTCCGAGGCCTTCCGCAAGCAGTTCGCCATCGGGGCGTTCCGAGGTGCATCGGTCACCGATGTCATTGCAGGCTCACCTGCCGAGCAAGCAGGTTTGCGGCCCGGAGACTGCATCGTTTCCATGCG
>JALOQZ010000009.1 GCA_025459245.1 Pirellula sp. | reverse complement strand
TCTAACTTCTCTCTCGGATCGGCATACTTGCTCGACATGTTGCAGGCGCGGCGGATAGACGCGCTCGCTGCTCCGAAGAGGAGAGACGTCGGGATGAATAAGGCCGGGACAATCATCGCGAAATCGACGGCCGAGTGGGCGCATTGACTGATCAGCAAATAAGCACCCGCAAGCTTCATGGGGAACCCGTATTTCCAAACATCCCCTGGAATACGGCGTTGAATCGACATGAAGGAGGTAAGGATTCCGACGATCATGATCGAGATCCCGACCCAACCTAAATCGACAGCACATTGAAAGTAGAGGCTCTCGGGATGATAGAACCAGCCTGGCGAAGAGGGATCTTGAAAGGGCAAGTAGGCAAAGTGAAAGGTTCCCAATCCGCTTCCTAGCCATCCATAGAAGAGCATCGCTTTCCATGCCACGCCCCAAATGTAAGTCCGGCCGTTGATGGAATCCTCTTCCAAGTCAAATTCAGCTAAGCTCTGCAATCGCCCGTAGACATCCTCGTCGACTTGCAAAGCAACCATGCTGCCGATCGAGACGAAGATCAATAATGCAGAAACAATCGCGCCTCCTCGTCCTCGACTTTTATAGTTCGCCATCATGGCTGCACCGATGATCGCGACGACGGCTGATACAACCGCACCGCGGCACAAGCTCATCAGGAGTGCGACGACGAGCAAAACCAGACACAGAAGCGAGGCGATCTGGGCCGTGTTGAGATCCGCGAAGAAATCCTCCACCGATCCCTTGAGCTTCATAAATGTATTTTCCTCGGAGACTCGATACCGAACATCCATCTTCTTTCGTTTGAGATGGATCAGCGACCAAGCAAAGAGGCCTATCGCACCAGCGAGAGCCACGTTGAGATAACCACCTGCCGAGTTCTTCGATTGAAAGGAAGCGAAGGACGAACCAGTCCGAAGCCCTAATATATTTGTCTCTTTGTAGGAAAGCGCACCCTGAATCCCGAAAGCGGCGACGGCCACTCCGGTGATAGTGATGGTTAAGAAGAGCAACAACTGGCCTTGCCGAGTGCTGAAGTGAGCAGCGCCGCACCAGCAGAGCAATGCAGACAGGAGAATTGCCATCATCGCGCCCCGTGAATGAAGCGGTTCGATGCTTCTGGTCAATGGGGATGCAGAGACCTTCTGAAGATCGCATGGAATTTGATTCGCAACGAAGGAATCGGGCTCAATAGTGTATCCATCGATCGGTGACGGGGCGGAGGTGACACCCAAGGCCCAGCGTTGAACTTGAACGCTGGGTGGAGCATTCGGACTGTCGAGCAAATCGTATTGGCTGCTGGTTTGGTAAGCGGCGATCGCGAATAGGGAGAGTAGAAACCAGGATGCGACAGGAAGGTTTGGGATCTCGGCGCGTCGAATTGCAGCGACAACTACATAAACAAGCGTCGCAGCTGCTCCTACGAGCAATCCCCAGTTCAAGTAATACTGGCTGACCCAAGGTGCGGAGCCGTAGAACCAGGGCGAAGCCAGGACCAGAGCCAGACAACCGATCCGGATCGGCCAACCGATTGCACCGGCGAACCAATCGCCACCCTTTTCCCGAGATTTGCCTGCTCGAGAACTGTTGCGACCGCGTTCCTTCTCCGAACTTGGCCGGCGGCTGCTACGCCCGCTAGAACGGGAGTTCCGTCGCGAGCTTGAATCACGGCTGATTTCGCGTTGAAGCTTAGAAACGTCGTCTGGCAGGGGGTCGCTATCCATCATTCTCCGTCTTTCACGAGGCATCGAAGCATCCTTAGCCTAATCTCCTAGAAAGGCAAAAAACGGTGCATTTGTAAAAACAGGGAACTCTACACGGATTGATTCTTTAGCAAGCGGAACGATTGATACAGGAGGGCGTTCCGGTTTTTATGACAAATCCGCCAAAGTTGGCATGGTCGTTACATAGATTAAACTCTGCCACATGGTTTACCGATACTTCCATGCAATGGGGTTTCCGGGGTCTGCGTGTCCGCAACACGCTCCCTCCTCATTGATTGATTCGAATAGGGGGCATCCGAATGTCGGTAAATTTCACGGAGCTTGCTGCAGCTATTAGCAATGTCTCCAAAAAACGCTCACGACGTCGCTTGGTCGTCGCAATGCTACTGGGCGCCGTCGTATTACCTTTCGGCGGCTGTTCCGCATTCACCGGGCTCCACAATGTGTGGACCTACAACGCCGGGTGGAATGAGAAAATGCTAAGAGATCGCAACGCCGTCTCAGCTCGCCGTGCTTGGCACGCTCGCAAAGACTGCTTCGCGAACCAAAAATACATCAAAGACTTTGCTCGAGGTTTTCGAGCTGGCTACATGGATATCGCGGACGGAGGCACTGGTTGTGTGCCAACCTTCCCACCCCGCGAGTATTGGGGATGGAGATATCAGTCTTGCGAAGGCCAAGCGAAGGTGTCCGCTTGGTTCTCCGGTTTTCCGCATGGAGCACGAGCTGCAGAGGAAGACGGAATTGGGAATTACTCCCAAATCCAAACATCCCTATCGGTACAGCAGCAATATGCTCAGCACGGTTTGCTAGACCCGTCCTACGCAGGAATGTATCCCATTCCACAGCAAGCCGTTCCGGATGGCATCACGAACTTCGGCCGCACGAACGCGATTCCAGCGGACGCTGTGATCGAAGGGGAAATCATCCACGAGGGTGAAGTGATGGAGCAGGGCGCAAGCCTGATTCCAACTCCGGTGGCTGTGCCCAATCGTTAGCAAGCCCTCTCATAAATCATCGCATCGAGGTTGCATACCTCGCTCGATACCATCCCGCAATACGAACCGAATGTTGATCGCCCTGCTTGGGCCTTGAGGTGCGAACCATGTCTGTGGAACGGAATCCCATGACGAACCGAATAAAACTGTGGCGGAAGACAGCTTCGTCGCTACGCCAACTTTGCCGATCAGCGGCCGTAACCGGCTTGCTCGTCCTCGGCGGCCTGAGTACCGGCTGTACATCGTTGACCCAACCCATTACAGGGATCCCGGTTCGACGGCTGCCTCCTCAATTCCTGGCTCAAACGAAGAACAATTTAGTGCCGCTCGATCCATCGAGACTTACGCAGGAACCACCGCGTCAGTACTTGCTCGATGCGGGGGACATCCTCGGTGTCTATATCGAGGGGATCCTCCCTTACTCGTCGGCTGACAAACCACCCGAGCCGCCACCTGTTAACTTGCCAACGGAACAAAGCACGCTCGATCCTTCGATCGGCTTCCCAATCGTTGTTCAAGAAAACGGGACGATCTCCCTGCAATCGATCGAACCGATCAAGGTGAAAGGGATGACGATTGAGCAAGTCACGAACTTGGTCAAGAAGGCGTACCTCGATGCGAAGATCGTCCAAGACAACGCACGATTGCAGCCGAGCGTAACGCTCATGCAAGAACGGACGTACAACGTTGTCGTTGTTCGGCAAGACGTTGCTGTGCAAAACCCGTTCTGGCAAGCTGCTAATGCAACCGGTGGTCGGGGCAACTATGTTCGAGGTTCGGACCAAAGCTCCTCGGGCAAGATGATCAAATTGCCTGCCTATCAAAACGACGTCCTTCATGCACTGATGTCCTCCGGCGGTCTACCCGGTATCAATGCCAAGAACGAAGTGAAGATCCTCAAGGCCAGCAAGATCAATCAGAAGGAACGTGATCTGTTCGTACAGCAGTTTTACCAGACCTACTTCTCGAACCCCAATCCATGCAGCTGCCCTCCTCCACTCCCGGATGATCCGAACATTATCAAGATCCCCATGCGATTGCCGCCGGGTGTCGTCCCAACCTTCCGCCCCGAAGATATCCTGCTCGAAGAAGGTGACGTGGTCTATATCGAATCGCGAGATGCTGAAGTCTTCTACACCGGCGGTATGCTAGCAGGTGGCGAATGGCTCATCCCACGCGACTACGACTTGGACGTTCTCGGAGCGATGGCAATGGCTGGAACCGGCCTTGGCCAACGCGGGCAACAACAAGGAGCTGGATTTGGTATCAACTCGATTGGTGGCGTCCCTCCAGGGATCCTCTACATCCTCCGAAAGACTCCTTGCAACGGGCAAATCACCATCGAAGTAGACTTGGCGAAAGCTGCAGTCGATCCTCGCGAGCGTCCCCTCGTCATGCCGGGCGACACGTTAATCCTGCGATACAAGCCATGCGAAGAAGTGCTGAACTTCAGTATCGGAACTTTCTTCACCTTCGGTCTCCAGGCCTTGCTCCAAGGTATCAACCGATAACACAACGCGAGATCAGGTCGCGAGCATGATCTAAATGAGAAGCCCTCCTTGCGGAGGGCTTCTTTCGTTTAGCGTCTATCGGAAAACTATCTTTTGTTCTTTTATTTGCCTTGCATCGCAGGAAACATCTCGCGGGCCATTTGGATGGCTGCGGGGCCGACGAGCACAACGAAGACGCCAGGGAAAATGAAGACAACGAGCGGGAAAATCAGTTTGACCGCTGTCTTAGCCGCTTTCTCTTCGGCTATTTGCTGGCGTTTGATTCGCATCGAATCGCTTTGAACACGCAATGCTTGAGCGACGCCAGAGCCGAACTTGTCGGCTTGAATGAGCAAGGTGGCAAGTGTTCGCAGATCTTCCACTCCGGTGCGTTGCCCTAAATCTTGCAACACGCTCGCTCGTACTTTGCCCATTTGCAGGTGGAGCGTGCACAATTGAATCTCCTCCGCTAAGACACGGTACGAAGAACGCATTTCTTCTGAGACCTTGCGCATCGCTTGATCCAATCCCAAGCCTGCCTCCACGCTCACGACCATCAAGTCGAGACAGTCTGGCAACCCGAGGGTGATCTGCTTCTTACGGCTTGATCGCAAGAAGTCCAAAATCATTTCCGGCATGAAGAAAGCGATGCCACCACCCAGGATGGCTCGCAGCAGAATCGACTGATTGAACCCCGAAGCCAGTGCAGAAATTCCCCCGGCAAGTACAAAGCCGGTGATAGCAACGATGACTTTGATTGAAAGGAACATTGCCGGAGCTTCTTCGGATCGGAACCCAGCTTCCGACAATCGTTGAACGAGCTTTCCCTTCTCCTCTTGTGTCTTTGGCTCTAGATGCTTGGAGAGGGCCGGCGAAGCCATTTCCAATGCTTTGGTAACTTTGTTGACCCCCTTGACCTTGTCGTCTGCGGACGAGCTGGTCCGTTTGCGATCATTGAGCAGATCCAGCCGCATCTCGGCGGAAGCCTGCTGGTCCTTGGAGAAGAGATCGAGCAAGAACCAAACCAGCGCACCGACTCCCAGAAAGACGGCCGCCATAATAATCCATCGCTGATCCAAGGCGCCAAGCATGTAGATGTTCACTAGCTTCACTCCGTACCGCTAAACCTTGATATCAATAATCTTCCGAATGACGAAGGCACCTGCGAGCTGCATCGCAATGGCTCCACCCAAAAGCCATTGGCCGATGGGGTCCGAAAAAAGCTTCATCACGTATTCACGGTTAAGAAACAGCATGACCACAAACAAGCCGGGGGGCAGGGCCAGCAGCACGACACCGGACAAGCGTCCTTCACCTGTGAGCGCTTGAATCTGCCCAGCCAATCGGTAACGGGCACGAACAAGTCGTCCGATCTTGTCCAAAATTTCTGCAAGGTCCCCACCGGTGGTCCGTTGAAGAACAACCGCAGTAACAAAGAATCGCAAATCAAGGTTGGGAATCCGCTTTGCCATGCTCTCCAACGAGCCTTCCAACGAGACACCCAGATTTTGTTCTTCAAAGCAACGCCCGAACTCCTTGGCGAGCGGATTCTGCATCTCTGCTGCGATCAAACCAAAACCTGCACCGATGGAATGCCCTGCGCGAAGCGAGCGGCTCAGCATCTCGAGCGCCTCAGGGAGCTGCGCGTTGAACTTGGCAATCCGTCTTTTTCTCTTGAAGTTGACCCAAAGGAAAGGAGTGAAAAAGAGAATCGCGCCCGCAGCGGGGGCGATGAAGATCGGGATAGGAGCCATCGCGCATCCGATCGTCCCGGCGATCGCGAGCCCGATGCAGAGAAATGTGAACTGCGACAGCGTCATTTTGATGTCCGCTTGCTCGATCAACGATTGCATATCGAAGGTGCGAGCCATCCAATCGTCAAGTGCGTTTCGAGCAGCATTCGCTGGTCCACCGCGCAATTGCAGCAGATCGGAGTCGTTCAATAGCTCGGGGCTATTTCTTTTTGTAAGCGAACTGAGCCGGGATTCCGCGATAGAGTCTTCATCGCCGCGAATCGCAAAGGCGACTGCGCCGACCATGGCGGCTACGCATATACCGACCGATACAGCAATAATAAGAATCAGCATCGTATTAAGCTCGCATCATGATCCGTTGACGGAATGCGCTCGCAGGAAGACGAATTCCCGCGGCCTCCAGTCTTGGCATAAAAGATGGACGCACCCCAGTGGCTTCAAAATAACCAGAGGCTCTTCCATTCTCATCGATTCCGTCTTGAACGAATCGATAGATGTCTTGCAGAACCACCGTGTCTTGCTCCATCCCTTGAACTTCGGTGATGTTGAGCACGCGGCGGGGCCCGCCCTGCAGACGGTTGGCTTGAATAATAACATCAACCGCCCCCGCGATTTGCTGTCGAATCGCTTTTACCGGAAGCTCGAAGCCAGCCATCATGACCAGCGTTTCGAGGCGTGCGATCGCATCGCGAGGCGAGTTAGAGTGGATGGTTGTCATCGAACCATCGTGACCCGTGTTCATAGCTTGCAGCATGTCAAGGGTTTCACCTCCTCGACACTCACCGATGATGATTCGTTCAGGGCGCATACGCAACGCGTTTCGAACTAGGTCCGTCGCGGTGATTGCACCGGTTCCTTCAATATTGGCGGGGCGTGTCTCCAATCGAACAACGTGCTCTTGTTGAAGCTGCAGTTCAGCAGCGTCTTCAATAGTTACGATCCGTTGATCATTCGGGATGAAGCTGCTCAATGTGTTGAGAAGAGTCGTTTTACCGGACCCAGTACCCCCGCTGATGATGATGTTCAATCGAGCTTTGATACATCCTTCGAGGAGCATCACCATCTCGGGCGTGAACGCTTTGTAATTCAGCAACCCCTCCAGCTTCAGCGGGTTCGAGCCAAATCGCCGGATGGATACCGCGGCGCCATCAAGCGCTAGCGGTGGGATGATCGCGTTCACCCGTGAACCATCTTCCAAACGCGCGTCCACCATCGGGCAGGTTTCATCGACGCGACGACCGACCTTGGAAACGATTCGGTCGATGATTTGCATCAAGTGAGCGTTATCACGGAACTCGACGGAGGTCTTCTCGAGTTGCCCCTTACGCTCGACGAAAATGTTTTTCGGTCCGTTGATCAGGATATCGCTGATGGCCGGATCTTTGAGCAGGAATTCAAGCGGCCCGAGCCCGAGAGTCTCGTCGAGAACTTCCTCGATCAAACGATCTCGCTCGGATCGGTTGAGGTGCGTGTTCTCGCTGTCGCACAGATGCTCGACGACGATGCGAATCTCGCGCCTGAATGATTCGCCCTTCAAATCACCGACGCGGGATAGATCGAGCTTGTCGACCAACCGTTGATGAATACGTCGTTTGATATTCTCGAAGTCATCTTGCTTCGCTTGATCGGGAGACCGGCCGGGGCTTAATGTTGGCTTCATGACTTACCACATGCAAACGAATCGAAGTCGTCGCGAATGGCTCGCCATGTAGCATCGCCTATCCTGCGAGAAGCTCGGTCAGCTCCTCCGGATCCCGTGCAATACTGTCGGCGCCCCATTCGCGCAGTTCACTCTCGGGGCGAAATCCCCAGGTAACTCCAATCGCGTGTAGGCCAGCCCCAACAGCAGTTTTCATGTCTGTGTTTGTATCACCGACATAAGCGATTCTTTCCGAACAAACTCCCAACTGGGATGCAATCCACCGTGCACTCGTAGGGTCGGGCTTGCGAGGGAATCGCTCGGAATGCCCGACGACCATGTCAAACTTTGCGGATGGAAAGAAATAAGCCGCGCACTTGCTCGTAAACGCATCCGGCTTGTTGGAGAGAATGCACTGCCGCAACCCGACGGTTTCCAACTTTTTTAGCATGGGCAGAATACCAGGATACGGTTTAGAACGATTATTCCATCGAGTTGAATAGATTTGATCGAACAGCGCGAGGGCTCGCTCTTTCAGAGAGGGATCCGACTGAGTCTCGGGAAGAGCTCGCTGAAAAAGAACAGAAACGCCATCTCCGACCATGAAGCGATACGCGTCGATGCTGTACGTGGGACGCCCTAATACCTCCAGAACTTCATTGACCGTTTCTGCCAAATCGTGGAGTGAATCAAGCAGTGTTCCGTCCAAATCGTAAATGACTGCGTCGAAACGCATGGAGGCTCCTACGGGGGTTGATGCTCTCGATTCCAGTTGCGAATGGTTCGCTCAAATGATTCGTTATTGGGGGGATTTTTCCGAGTTACCTTCGATCGGCTCGACCCACAGTTCTGCCAAATCGGGGCGATAGCGGTAGCGCAGGCCTTCGGGGAGCTGTGGCATCTTGACCTGAGTGGTAATCACCTCCTGCATGAATTCTTCGTGGCTCTTGGGAGCCCTCCCATGCGTCGCTTTGAATAAATCCATGGCTTTTGGGAGCTGGATTTCGAAGAAGACCTTCTCTCTCGCTTTGAGTAGGACCGACGCAGGGCCGGCTACAAATTTGGCTGGGTTGTAATCGGATACTCCCTCCAAACTCTTCCCTTTCCCGGTCACTCCCGTTTCGGCCTTCTGAGCCTGAAACGGCGCTTCGCCTTGCGCCCCAGCCGCAGCTTGTTGTTCCGCTGCCAGCCGATCTTTTTCTACTTCTGCGGCCGGCTTGCAACCGACGGAGTGCGTTGCGGCCAACGCGATGAACGACAAACTAACGAACCGCTTCCCATTTTTGATTGTACGACCCATCGACCATTCTCCGTCGAATTGATTAGGCAAGGTAAGGAGCAAGGGCCTCGCGAAGAGATGTTGGAATCCCCACCTTCTCTAAAGAGGATTTCCCCCGCTGGTCAAGTGTTCGTTTACAGCATACCGAAACGGTCTCCCCTTTCGCCACAGGCCCCCGTGGCCCTCGAAGGTCAAATCCGTAATGAACGCTCGAGTTTCCCAGCTTTATAATCCGCACTTGCACCGAAATGACTTCTTCGAAACAAGCGGGGCCCAAGAAATCTGCCTCGACGTGAACTCGAGGCCAGGTGATGGAATCGGGATCATGAGAAAAGACCGATTCCCCTACAGAACGGAGCAGAGCGTGCTCCGCTTGCTCCATGTACTGAAAAAGGGACGAAAAGTGGGCGATCCCAGCGGCATCCGTCTCGCAGAATTCGACTCGACGTTCCCAGACAAATGGAGCCATTTGACTTCAGAAACCCATTGCGGGCCTGTAAATGAAGAGAGCTCCGCTAGGGAGCCCAATGAACACTTCCTTCCGAGAAACGAATTTCGGAAGGGGGAGAACAAACTTCGGAGGATAGTGCCCTCATCGGAGAATCACCGGAACATGCTCCAGCGACCAACCGATTTAAAATGCTAGTCCGCTGCCAGCTGAAGCTCGATTCTATTCACCGACATATGGCATCAAAGCCATGAAACGAGCTCGTTTGATCGCTTGGCTCACTGCGTGCTGGCTCGTAGCCGAGCAACCCGATTTACGACGGGAAACGATACGGCCGTGGCGATTTACCAGCTTCGAGAGGAGCTCGACGTCCTTGTAATCGACGTACATTGGACGAGGACGCTTACCGTCTACCAGCAAGGGATCCTTCTTCTTGACCTTAACCTTCATCCTCGCACGCTTGCGCGGAACTCGCTTACCATTGGGAGGACGACGGCCAAAGGATCCTTGAAAATCAGACATGTTATTTGCGTTAAACAGGAAAACAACAGAGGACGAGGGAACTCCTTCCCCCAAAATGCAGTAAGTCGAGTCGCGGAGTTTATCCTGGCATTCCGTTCCCTTCAATAGGCAAAAGGGTTTGTGGGCCTCTTTTTCGGTCGACTATGGCTAGCTATCCGGCTAGCTATCCCGCTGGGAATGTCTGGCGATTCCGGCTCGGAGGGGGAACGCGACGGTGAAAAAAGCGGTGGGGAAGGAAAAGTCGTCAAACTGGGCACCCCGAAACAATGGTTTACCGCATCCAAGAAACTTCTACGAATTCTGGGAGTTTTTTTCGTTCGATAAGACGAATCGGTTCCGGCTGATTGACTTCACGGGATTACCTGCCTCCCCTCAGTCGACCAAGGACAATCCATGTTATCCTCGCTAACCAAACCGCTCCAATCGACGTTTAAGGTGCTGGGACTCCCTGCCAACCTTGCCTCGATTTCCGTGCTGGAATGCGCGATGAGCAGCGTGATTCCCTCGGTTCGCTTGGCGGCCGTGCAAACGCTGATGGCACGAGGGGGAGACGACGAAATGAGAGCGATCGTCCGCCGGATCGACCGATGCCAATCCGACGAGCTTGCGGTTTTAGCCCCCTACTCGACCATGCTTTCAACACCGGTTGAAGCAGCGCTCGGCGATGATGATCCTGATTCCAGGCAACAAGGCCTTGTGGCGATCGCGAAGCTTCGGATCGCTCCGTTGTTTCATCATCTTATTTCCGTTGCTGAATCCCCCGAAGACCCACAGCAGATCGTCGCTACGCAACTGCTCGATTCCTTGGCCGCGGACTTTGGTGCCCAAGCTCGCCGGCATTTGACCCCTCTAACGATGCCGGGGAGGGAGCAATTGCTAGACGACTTGCTCCAATCCTTGCGACGTTTCTCCCGACATCGTGTTGGCGCGATTGTGGATGCGTACATCCTCGCGATGCACTGGGATGATGAAGGGTTTCGTGAGATTTTTTCACCAATCCAAGACCCTCACTGCGGTCTCCTTATCAAGCGATTTCGAACGATTCATCGCACCGAAGTAAGCGAACTGCTATGCGGAACTCTTTGGAGCAAGCTTGCCAGTTCGAACGCGTTGGAACTGCTCCTCGAACGGAATCCGACGGAGACGCTCAGCACCCTTTGTCACTTAGAAAAGCGATTTGGCGTTTCGCCTGTCTTAACAAAGAACCTTGCCAGCCTCTCGCTGCCGTGCCTGACCGATTTTGATGCAACAAAGATCGATCTGACGGCGATCGACACGGCTGCCCTTCTTCGATTGCTCGTGGCGATGGAAGCCACTCCAGACATCATCCTTCGAATGGTTGTTCAAGGGGCGATTCTCAACCAACCGGAGGTGACTCAGGAGTGCGTCAATGCCATACGAAGCTTGAAGACCCTGAAGCCAGAGATCGTAGTGATGGTGTTGAGCGACTGCTTCAGCCTCCCGGACATCACTCCCTATGAGCCACCCCCGTGGAAGGCGTCTCTGAAGGCCTCGATCGAGAATCTTCTGGATCGATACTACGAGCTGCCCGGAACTGTACGTACGGCGGTGGAAGGTCTATTTAGCGAGTTTCGATGCGAAGAGCTCTTCCGCATCGCAGAAACATGGCCCGACGCGCATGTTCGAGCGTACGGACGCATTGTGAGATTTGCCGATCATGGCTGCGTTCCCTACGTCGACACCGAGTCGCAATCGAACTCGATCGCCAAGAGAACGAAGGCGATACGCATGATTCGTTATCTCGGAAAAGACGAACGTCTCCAAGAGATCGCTGTCGCAGCTTTGTCCGATGAGCATGAATCCGTCCGTATCCAAGCCATCCATGCGATTGCTTATGGCAACGACAGAGAGTCCGCCCTCGAACTGCTGGGGCCTCTGCTTGGGGATGAAGATCTATCGGTCAAGACCGCTGCTTCGCAAGCTTTAGAACAATTGCAAATGAGCCCGGTGTAAAGACTATGGAACCAGCAATTTTGTTCTTGGAATCCCTGTTCGGCAACGCTTGCCTGTCGGATGGGATCTCGCGTAGCTTCTTCTTCGGTGAGTTGCTCCGGATTCAAGGGTATGACAAAACCCCAACACCTTGGGGAATGATCGCAACGGGGGCAATTGCGAGTCTGATGGTTGTTCTCGCTGTTTGGAAAAGCACCATCACTTTCATCACTTGGTATCAGAAACCGATCAATTGCCCCAAGAGGTTGCTTGCGAAGTTGATCAAAGTTCACAAGCTCAATCGATCCGAATCGGCCATGGTGCGCCAGGTGGCTTCAGGGCTCCCAAGAGAAGTTCCTCCGTCGATTCTGTTTGTCGATCCTATTTATTGGCACACCGCCGCCCCGAAGACGGGGGATGAGAATTTGCGACGAGAGGTTTTTCGAAAGATCTTCGAAACGGAACTCGATCGCTACAGCTCCGCGGCTCAAGGCTAGACTTCAACACCACCTCCGTTCTCGATAGAATTTCGACTTCCCAAGCCAATCGGACTTGGGATTTCCTTCACCCGTGCGGAGCCATGCGATGTCTGATGTAGAACTGAAGCTCAAATCAATGGGGCTTGAGATGCCCCCCGCCCCCAAACCGGTCGGGCTCTACAAGCCGATGTTGATCGTCGGGAATCTCGCTTATGTATCCGGTCACGGGCCGCTCCGCAGTGACAAAACGCTCATCACCGGTCGCTTGGGAGCGGATATGAGCATCGAGGAAGGGCAGGTAGCCGCTAGGCAAACCGGCCTCGCCATGCTAGCGACACTCAAAGCGGGATTGGGGAGCTTGGACCGAGTTTCCAGAGTGGTGAAGCTTCTGGGGCTTGTTCGGTGCACCGACGAATTCGAACAATCTCCTGCGGTGATCAACGGATGCAGCCAGCTTTTTGTTGACCTTTGGGGGGACGATCACGGGATCGGAGTTCGCAGCGCCCTGGGGACAAATGCGCTGCCGGGCAGCATCGCTGTGGAAATCGAAGCGATTTTCGAAATCCGCCCCTGATTAGGCCTTGAGCATCCGACAGGCGACTCGACAATCGTCGACATGTCAGAACGTCAAACCTATACCTACCTGAGCCGCACTTTCGAGGCGGCTGGAATGCAGCCCAAAACCAAGTACGGGCAGAACTTCCTCATCGATCTCAACATCTTGGATATCCTCGCGCGAGGTGCGGATCTTGGACGCACCGACGTGATCTTGGAAATCGGCACGGGCATGGGGTCGCTCACCAAGCGCATCGCACCGCACGTCGGTCACATGATCACCGTGGAAATCGATCGCGAACTGCAAGTACTCGCGGCGCGGGAGTTGGAGGAAAACACGAATGTGACCATGCTCACATTCGATGCCCTGCGAAACAAGAATCACCTCCGCGATGAAGTTATGGAAACTGTTCGAGAGAAACTGGCTCTGTTTCCAGGTTCCCGGTTCAAACTGGTAGCTAACCTTCCTTACAACGTCGCAACGCCCATTATTAGCAATCTGCTTACCGTCGATCCGCTCCCCGAACGCATGGTGGTGACGATTCAAAAAGAATTGGCCGAGAGAATCGTCTCACCTCCGGGCTGCAAAGACTACAGCGCTTTGACGATCTGGATGCAGTCGCAGTGCGATTGCGAAATCCTCCGCAATTTGCCCCCCTCTGTTTTTTGGCCGCGTCCCAGGGTCGACTCCTCGATCCTTCGCATCATACCGAATGCTGCCAAGCGAGCGCGAATCGTTGACTTGAATTACTTTCATACGACGCTTCGAGCCCTGTTCTTCCATCGTCGGAAGTTCCTCCGCTCCCAGTTGGCGACCGCCACCCAAGATCACTTGAGCAAAGCCCAAGTCGATGAGATTTTGGCCAAGCTTCATCATTCGGAAAGTTTGCGAGCAGAGCAACTGTCGGTTGAACAGATCATCGAGTTACTCGAAGAATCGCGCCGGGTCACTTCTGCCACCCAAACCGATTAGGTCCGCGTTCGATTCGCCAAGGGAAAACCCCATCAGCCTCATAACCCCATCAGCCTCACAGCAGGGTGCATCGCGATGTTCACAGGATTGGTTGAAGGAACGGGAACGATAGTATCAGTTGAGCAAGACGGACCAGGAATGCGTCTTACGCTTGAACTCGGCCCTCTCTCCGAAGGGGTCAAACTGGGTGACAGCATCGCCGTCGCGGGTTGCTGCCTTACGGTAGTGGAGATTCAAACAAGTCGCTGCACCTTTGAGCTTGGATCGGAGACCTTATCCAAGACAACGTTTGCCCGTCGCTCACCCGGCGATCGACTCAACATCGAACGATCGCTCCGAGTGGGCGACCGAATGGGTGGCCACTTCGTCACCGGGCATGTCGACGGTCTCGGAACACTTGTAAGACGCCGAGAAGAAGGAGAATGGTCTCACTTTTACTTTGAAGCACCATTTGAGCTTCTGAGGCAGATGGTGAACAAGGGCTCGATCACGATCGACGGAGTTAGCTTGACTGTTGTTCAAGTCGACGATCGAGAATTTTCAATCGCCCTCATCCCCCACACACTCGACGTTACCACCCTTGGTAGCTTGGACGTCGGTCAGACCGTTCACCTCGAAACGGATATTCTCGCCAAATATATTCAGCGGGCCGTCGCACCGCGACAGTCTTAGCAGCGTCACCCTATCAGCCTTGATCTCGACTTTACGATGCACCTTCAAAACCTTACTGCAATTTCTCCGATCGACGGACGCTACCGAAATCAACTCACCTCCGTCGATGATGCTCCGCCTGCTCCGAAGCTCGATCACTATTTTTCGGAGTTTGCATTGATCCGATATCGTGTGTGGGTCGAAATCGAATACTTGATCTTGCTTTCCGACGAAGGTTTCTTGCAGCTAACAAAAGAACAAACCGCTGCACTTAGGAAGCTGGTTGCTGACTTTGGGATTCAGGATGCTGAGCATGTGAAGAACCATGAAAGGATTACCAATCACGATGTGAAAGCGGTCGAGTATTTCATCAAAGACCGCATGGATGCTATGGGGCTGAGTTCGCAACGCGAATGGGTCCACTTTGGATTGACGTCACAAGATGTGAATAACACCGCGGTACCTCTCTCTTGGAAGCACGCGTTGGAACGAGAGCTCTTCCCTCGGCTCGATGATTTGATCGATAAACTCCGACAGTTAGCGATCGATTGGGCGGACGTTCCCATGTTGGCGCGAACGCACGGGCAACCCGCATCACCCACGCGGCTCGGAAAAGAGATGATGGTGTTTGTTGAGCGTCTGGAGCATCAGCTACGTTTGTTGCAACAGATTCCTTGCTCGGCAAAATTCGGTGGTGCAACGGGCAACTTCAACGCCCATCATGTCGCCTACCCAAAGACCGATTGGATCGCTTTCGGGAACAAATTTGTAGAGGAGAGGCTCGAGCTGCGCAGGCAGCAATTCACAACTCAAATTGAGCACTACGACGACCTCGCAGCTCAGATGGATGGCATTAAAAGGATTGGGACGATCCTCATCGATCTATGCCGCGACATTTGGACTTATGTTTCGATGGACTACTTCAAGCAAAAGATCAAAGCGGGAGAAGTCGGTTCGAGCGCGATGCCGCACAAAGTCAATCCTATCGATTTTGAAAATGCGGAGGGGAATCTGGGAATAGCCAATGCGATTTGGGAGCACTTGTCGAGCAAGCTTCCCGTTTCGCGTCTTCAACGCGACTTGACCGACTCCACAGTGCTCCGAAACATCGGTGTCCCCTTTGCCCACTTCATTCTATCTCTCCGATCGATCGATCGGGGATTGGGCAAGCTCGTTCTCCATCAAGAAAAGATTCACGGTGACTTAGAGGCGAACTGGATTGTGATTGCGGAGGCAATTCAAACCATCTTGCGTCGCGAGAAATACCCCAACCCATATGAGGCTCTCAAAGAGCTCACCCGCGGAGCAGGCAAGGTAAACGAAGAGACCTTCGCGAACTTTATCCATTCCCTGTCCGTCAGCGAGTCGGTCAAGGAGGAGCTTCGGGCGGTGACGCCATTCGGGTACACGGGTGTTCATCCCCCAATAGCCAGGTAACCCCCGATAACAAGAAACGATAGTCAGGGGAATTAGAGGGGCTGGGTAGACTTGGACCGACCGATGACGATTAGCGGGTAGAGGTCATCGGCAGGCGGCTTACATACGGGTGCGATATCTGACGGCTGCTGGAGATGACGGTAAGGCTAGCGGCGACCAATAACGCAACAATCACCGAATATTCAAGCGGGCTCGGCCCATCTCCAGACTGAGTAAACTGTGCCAGCTTTTCTTTGATTGACTTCATTTTTCGTTGCTCCCTTTTCTCGTCATCGGCAAGGAACGGCTGCAACATCCAATGAATTAGGGGCGATCGGACATTCGGCAGAACCGCTCCGATGTTCAAATCTTTTTTTGCGAGAAATCCGTTTAAGCGGCGGCTTGACGATTACCCCCTCCCTCCTACAGTCCCACAATCTGGACATTCCGTCATCGTCATCGAATCGCTCGATTCGTATTGCTTACAGGTAGGAAAACTCATGGAACGCCGTGCATTTGTAAAAGGTTCGTTTGCCGCCGGAGCTTCCTTGGTCGTAGCTCCCGGGGTACTGCAAGCGGAGAAGTTGGATTGGCCAACGTGGCGAGGTCCAGCCCGAAACGGTGTGGTCACCGGCGCTTGGCCGAATTCGCTGGACGAGAACAGCCTCAAGCAGATTTGGTCGCGGCCGCTCGGTGATAGTTATTCCGGACCGATAGCTAACGGAGATCTCATTTTTACCACCGAGAGCAAGGCAGGTAAGGAGTCGGTTTACGCTCTTTCCCAAGCGGATGGAGAAATCCGGTGGCAAGTCAGTTGGAAGGGAACTCTCAATGTCCCTTTCTTCGCAGCAAGAAACGGCAATTGGATCCGCGCGACCCCCGCGACGGACGGCAAGACTTTGTTTGTGGGGGGGATCCGAGACGTCTTGGTCGCCCTCGACACGGAAACCGGTAATGAAAAATGGCGTGTTGATTTCGCGGAGCGGTTTGGCAAAGTGCCCGATTTCGGGATGGTCTGCTCTCCGATCGTCGACGGCGAACACCTGTACATACAAGCTGGCAAGGGGCTTCACAAACTCAGTGCTGCCGACGGCACGATCCTATGGTCCTCGCTGCAAGACGCTGGGGACATGATGACGAGCGGGGCATTCTCCTCTCCAATCTTTGGCGAACTCAATGGGATTCGCCAACTCCTCGTTCAGACGCGAACCCTTCTTTCCGGTATCAATCTCGAGACCGGCGAGCCCTACTGGAAGTACGAAGTTGCCGCATTTCGAGGGATGAACATCCTGACTCCGACCCTCTGGAAGAACGCGTTGTTCACCAGCAGTTATGGAGGCCGTTCCATCTTGATCGACATCGATGACAACCGAACCCCTAAGATTCGGTGGGAGAACAAAATCGAAGGCTACATGTCTTCGCCCGTAGTGCTCGGAGACTCCCTTTATATGCACCTTCGCAATAAACGATTTGCTTGCCTCGACCTGACGACCGGCAAGGAGGCTTGGATCACCAAACCTTTCGGCGAGTACTGGAGCCTGGTTACGAACGGGGAGCGGATCTTGGCGCTCGACCAAACCGGTGTCCTTCGTTTGATCGAGCATAACCCCAAGGAATACCAAATGCTTTCGGAGCGGGCCCTCACAACCAACGAGGAAGAGGCTTGGGCGCACGTCGGAGTATTGCCTGGCAAGGTGATGGTACGATCTCAAAAGGCCATGACCATGTACAGCTGGTCGTAGCGGATCCCCCTGAAAGCTGCCGAGCCGGCGGCCGCCGAAAGCGGAAAACGAGAAATCTTCCGGAACTCTTCACAATCCCTTGGGTTAAGCACTCTATGGCCTCGAGCGAATTCCTTCGCAGAGGTACGGCTTAGCCCTTCTTTTTTGGTTGCGAGCAATCGGTTTCGCACCTGCAAAAGAAAAGGTTGCTAGGGCAAGCATTGCTTTTCTTTTCTCATCCAAAGCCTTATGGAATCCGACCCGCCAACGGATTGCAGAGAATGCTGCATGCAATCTGCAATTCCTACCTATTTATCGCCCGGACTAGTACATGGCTCCAACACCAGCCAGCGAGCAATTGAGCTAAAGTTCCTGCTGCCGATCGATTTAGCGAAACAGCTGAAAGCCAGAGCGCGGGGTGAATTGCAGTTCGATCCATTCGCCGATCAAGTATCAGGGCAGTACAAGGTTTGCAGTCTTTATCTGGATACGCGATCGTACGACATCTACCATCGAACGCCGGCCACAGGGGGAGCTAAATTCCGATTTCGACGATACGACGATGGGCGCGAGCTTTTCCTCGAACGCAAACTGCGACAACAAGGAGTTGTGTCCAAGCTTCGAGACCCTATCCCATTGGACCAATTACTGCAGTTAAGTTCCTTGGACTCTGCGATATGGAGTGAAACGCAAACCTTCGGATTGTTGCCGAGCTGCGCTGTCGAGTATCGGCGCGAAGCGTTTATCAGTGAGCATTCCGATGTCCCTTTCCGCGTAACGATCGATAACGAACTCTCGGTGCATCGATTTGCACAGCAGGGTTGGTCTGAGTTCCAGGACTATCTGTCTGGTACGCACGAAGCCCAGCTTTCATCAGCTTCACGATCGCTGCAACCGCTAGAGCCAAACCACTGCGTCGTCGAGTTCAAGTTCATGGATTCTTTGCCCGTCCATCTCAAGCGATGGGTGGAAGACTTTCAAATTGCTCCTATCAAGTTCTCAAAATATCGAGCGGCGATGAAAGAATTCATAACGTCGATGGAGAAATCAGTAGGAGCAACACTTTGAACGAAACACTTTCATCGATCTTCTCTACCACGGAGACGGGGCCTCTCGATGCGTTGAGTTTAGCGATCCGCTTCGCAGCTTCGACGGCACTCGGATGGATCATTGCCGAGGTCTACCGTATCACCAAGTTCCGATCACAAAACCGATACGATCGCTCGATGTATGTGACGTTGGTATTACTGACGGTATTGATTTGCATGGTGACCACCGTGGTTGGGAACTCGATCGCCCGAGCCTTCTCGCTGGCAGGAGCGCTCGCCATCGTCCGATTTCGTACAGTAGTTGAAGACACACGCGACACCGCGTTTGTGATCTTCGGTGTGGTTATCGGTATGGCGGTTGGATGTGCTCAATGGCTCGTTCCTCTGGTGGGTGTACCCATTGTGAGTCTTGCGGCGCTTGCAATGCAACAATTCACATCCCCTTCTTCCTCCCATCCAACAACCGCCAAACAAGACTGGTATCGAATCCGATTGCGATTGGGACTGGGTGTGGAAATTCGCGGTCCTATTCAGCAAGCGATCGACGGTGCTTTTCGCGAGCCAAAGTTGATCGAGATTCAAACGACCAAACAAGGTGCAGCAATCGAGGTCGTTTACGATGCGTTATGGGCTGATCAATGCGATCCGCTTGAATGGGTCAATCGACTCAATCGTATGGAAGGTATTCAATCGGTCGCGCTGGAAAAGGCAACGGAGTCTAACGCGAGTTTGTGACCGGATCCCTCGCCCCTCTCAGAATAATTCTCCTCTACAGTCAAAGGAATAATGGATGAAGTCTCATCTTCGATGGTTACTCGGAACTATTGCTTGCACCGGAGCAGCAGCCGCATTTCATGCCTATTTTCCCATTCCTTCGCTCGCTCAGCCGCCGGGGATGGGACGAAACATCCCCGGGCAGCCGGGACGAGGCCCCGACGAATCTCTATTGAGTCTTTTGTCCTTGGACGAAGTTCTCAAAGAACTAAAGCTGGAGGAGACGCAGCGAGAGTCATTGGGTTCGATCCAGGACGAACATCGTAAGGCGATCGAGAAGTCGATGTCGGAGATCGATTTCGCAGCGCTGCCTGAAATGGATCCGAATCAACGCGATGACACCTTAAGGCGTATGCGGGATCAGAACGAGAAGAGTCAACGCGAATCCGAAGAGAGGATTCGCAAGCTGCTGAATGAAAATCAGATGAAGCGGCTGAATCAATTGCAGCTACAACGCAAGGGGATTCGAGCTTGGGCGGAAAAGCAACTGCACGATGAACTTCAATTGAGCGGCGTTCAACGTGAATCGCTACGTGAAATTCTCGAGCCGCTGGGAATCTCGTTCCAGGACTCCAGAAATGGCGACGGGCCCGGATGGTTCGGCGGTCTGTTCGGGGGCGGTCCGCGTGGGCCTGGAGGATTTGGCCCGCCTCCAGGGGCGCCAGGCGAATTTGGTCCTCCCGGCTTTGGGCCAAACGGTCCTGAGGCTGCAGGTGCAAACGAAAGTGAAGCCAAGATTCTTGCCCTACTGACTGACCAACAAAAGGGGGAGTGGGAAAAGAAGACTGGATCAAAGTTCACGTTCCCAGCTCCTGCCTTCCGAATGGGTGGCGGTCCTATGTCGGAGACCAGAAAACTGGTCGCTCAATTTGATAAAGATGGAAACGAAAGGCTGGATCGATCGGAGAGGGACGAAGCGCGACAGTTTTTGAAATCTCAACCGAATCGTGGCCCCGGCGGGCCCGGCGGTCGAGGAGGCCCGGGAGGTCGAGGTGGACCGGGCGGGTTTGGGCCTGGTGGCCCGGCTGGACCGGGTGGCCCAGGCGGTTTTGGCCCCGGTGGGCCGGGGGGCCCTGGGGGCGGTCCTGGATTCGGACCTCCGGGGCGGCGCGGTGCAGAACCTACTTCTCCCGGCCCGCGTGTTGCAGTCGAAGACGTGAAGAGCTATCCGGACGAGTCCTTGTACACCGACAATGCGATTCGAACATTGTTTTTGAGCTTCGAAGGGAACGACTGGGAGGCAGAGCTCGCCGACTTCAATAACACCGATGTCGAGGTTCCGGCCAATCTCTTCGTGGATGGCAAAGAGTACCCTCAAGTCGGAGTCCACTTTCGCGGCATGTCCTCCTTTGGAATGGTACCTGCGGGGAGCAAGCGGTCGCTAAACCTATCGATGGACTTCGTCGATGAAGATCAGCGTCTTTATGGTCGCAAAACACTCAACCTGTTGAATGCGCACGAAGACCCGAGCTTCTTGCGCACGGTGCTTTATTTGGAGGCGGCTCAGAAATACACACTCGCTCCGGTTGCAAACTTTGTTCACGTCGTGATCAACGGTGAAAGCTGGGGACTCTATGTCAACGCAGAGCAGTTCAACAAGGAGTTCGTCGAAGCGAGATTCCCGGACTCCAAAGGGGCTCGATGGAAGGTGCCAGGTAGCCCAGGAGGGCGAGGTGGTTTGGAATTTGTTGGCGATGATGTCGAGGCCTACAAACGAACCTATCAGATCAAGAGCAAGGATCGCAAGGAAGATTGGCAGGCGCTCGTTGAACTATGCAAAGTTCTCAACACGACTCCTATCGAGGAACTACCCGCAAAGATTGAACCCATTCTGAACGTTGAAGGGGCTCTGCATTTTCTCGCGCTCGATATCGGATTGGTCAACAGCGATGGCTATTGGACACGCGCGAGCGATTATTCGCTTTACCGCGATAGCCAAGGTGTCTTTCACGTAGCCATTCATGACGCGAACGAAACGCTCAAACCGCCGATGGGCCCTGGCATGGGTGGGCCTGGCATGGGTGGGCCTGGCCGGCCAAATCGTGGGGGTGGTGGTCGCGAGCAAGGCCCAACGCGTGGTGTTGGCGGTGGAGCGGCAGGCGGTCGATCTCCGGCAGAACTCGACCCGCTCACCGGCCTCAACGATCCCTCCAAGCCGCTTCGTAGCAAACTTCTCGCTGTACCGAAGTACCGAGCTCGCTACTTGGAAATTCTCGCAAAGATCAACGAGGAGATACTCGGCGGGGATTTCTTGCGATCTCGAATCGAACATTACGTTCCAATGATTGATCCATTGGTAAAGCAGGATACGCGCAAACTCGAATCGTACGAGGCATTTCAGAAAGCGGTTGCGCTAGAATCCGAAACCGGGGCTTCTGGTCGCGACATGTCCATTCTCGACTTTGCCAAGGCTCGGTATGAGTACCTAAAAAAATACCTCGCCGCACAGTAGCGGCGAGGGCTCAGTAATGGCGAGGATTGTTTCGAAACGATTTCGCTACGGCAACCCATTGCAGTTAAAGTCTAGAGCTTCGGCAAAACCGAAGCTTCTGGTGCTACCTGTGCTAGATTGCCCGGCACCTCTGCTTCGACCTCTTTGAGAACCCATCGCAAACCACCGATGAAGATGGACTCGAACAAGGGATTTGCCCAAACGTCTTCGCGGTGTCCCATCGACGTGTAAAAGACTCGACCCTTCCCGTGCATGCGCGCCCAAGTCGCCGGGTAGGGAGGACGGTCATAGTCTTTGTCCTGCATCCCTTTGGTTTCTTGGACCAAAATGACGTGCATGTCGGGATTGAAGTTCTTCAAGGAGTACCACTCTTCGTGCAAGGTAAATTCCTCTCCAGCTTTGTCTAGGCCAGGAAAGCCTTTACTCGTAACCCGCATCGTTGCATTCTGCTGCCGACCGTGGCGGATAAACTCTCCACCGATCATTTGGATGTACGGATCGATCTCAGCCGACGCTTTGGTCCGATCGCCAGGACTATGGAAGGTATCGGACGCGCAGTGGCTGCCCGCGAAACCCTTTCCTGCCGCGATCGCTTCCAAAAAGTTCTTCTTCCCTTGCGCTGTCATCGGCGGCTCTTTGTCGCCACCAGGCTTGGTCAAGTCTTCTGTTGTATAAAAGAGGAAGCCATCAAACGCTTCGTAATCTTTATCGAAGATGCGTCCGTCTTTCGTACTCGTGACTTCGAAACCATATTTGGTTGCGAACTGGTCCATCATCCGTTCGGCATACGAAGGAGCACCGTTATTACGCTTCACCACCGAATGTTCGAATCCAGCGCTTCGGCAATAAAAAAGAAGCTTCTTGGGAGCAGGCTTGGCGGCGCTGACCAAACTCGGTGCTGCGAGCATAGCACCCGACGCGAGAGCGGATTGCTGGATCCAAGATCGACGGGAGACCGAGGGGAGGGATTGTTTCACTGGTGTTGCCTCTTAGAACGGCGGTAAGGAAGGAAAGAAAACCGAAGGCATCATTTTAGTCGGTTTGTTTGCCTTTCAGGTAGATGGCATTCCAGCAATTGGTCGTCCAGCAACTATGGGGAAAACGCCCGGCGGAACGCCCCCTCGATAGCCACCTTTACTCGCCGGGAACGGAGTTCTCAATCGGATCTGGATCCTGTTTAAAACGGTTCGCAATTCGTTGACAAACGTAGTAAAAGACCGGGGTAAAGAAAACCGCGAGGACAGTCGACGTAATCATTCCGCCGCAAACGGCCGTCCCTAGCGCTCTTCGGCTCGCCGCGGCAGCTCCCTCGGCGAATACCAACGGCAGCACCCCTAAAATGAAGGCGATCGAGGTCATCAAAATCGGCCGGAATCGCGCGCGGGAGCCTTCGACGGCAGCCTCCCAAACCGATTGCCCCGACTCATGAAGCTCGCGTGCAAACTCGACGATCAAGATGGCATTCTTACTGGCCAAAGCGATGATCAAGACGATACCGATTTGAACATACACGTTGTTGTCCATCCCTGCCCACCAAATGGCCGCTACGGTTCCAAGCAACCCCAGCGGCACTACAAGCACGACGGCGATGGGAAGGATCCAGCTTTCATACAAGAACGCGAGGATAAGATAGACCAGCAACACGGCCAAACCAAAGATATAGATCTCTTCCCCCTTGCTGTTCTTCTCTTGCAGGGAAACACCGCTCCAGTCAAATCCGATGGCATCGCCAAAGCATTCATCCGCTAACTGCTCCATCTTTTGCAATGCTTCGCCGGAACTCTTGCCCGGTGTCGCCGAGCCGGTGATCGTCGCGGAGGGATAAAGATTGAACCTGCGAACGATCTGGGCTCCGAACGCATCTTCGATATCCATGACACTTCCGAGCGAAACCATATCACCTTTGGTGTTTCGCACCTTTAGCTTTCGCAGATCATCCACGCTATCGCGAAACTCTTCATCCGCTTGGACTGTTACGCGATACGTTCGTCCATACAAATTAAAATCGTTGACGTAAGCGGAACCTAAAGCAGCTTGCATGGTATTAAACAAATCACCGATCGGAACTTGCATCGACATCACTCGGGCACGGTCGATATCGGCAAAGATTTGAGGAACTCCTGCGCGAAACGTAGAGTTCACTCGTGTCAATTCGGGTTGCTGTTGCGCCTCGGCTACGATTTTGTTCACCGCCGCTTGCAACTCGACCAAACCGACGCCCCCTCGATCTTCGACTTGCATTTCAAAGCCACCTCCGACCCCGAGGCCTTGAATTGCGGGGGGAGTGATTACCAAGATGAATGCCTCCTTGATCGCCCCTAACCGTCGCATCAAATTCTCGACGATGCGCTCTTGCGAGAGCTCCTCGGTCGTCCTTTCTTCCCAAGGGAGTGTGCGCACAAATACTGTGGCTGCATTGGAGGATTGACTCCCCTCCAACAACGAAGTACCCCCGAGAGTGAACCAAGTTTCCACACCCTCCGTCTCGGCCAATATTTCGTTGACTTGATCGATCACCTCGCGCGTTCTCGCTTGAGAAGCGGCATCGGGAAGCTGAATCGCTGTGATCAGATAGCCTTGATCTTCCGACGGAAGAAAACCTGTTGGCATCTTGGCGTACCACCAAATCGTTCCGCCGATCAAAAGCGCAAAAGCGATCAAGGTGACGGGCCAGGCTCTCAGCACACCTTTCAAAAAGAATACGTACCAACCCTCCACCCATCGGAACACGGCATTGAACCATCGAGCTAGAAAGAACTTCTTACCCCGGGCGGGTTTCAACCAAGTGGCGCATTGCGCCGGCTTGAGTGTCAACGCGTTGACGGCGCTGATGAGCGCCGTTGCAGCAATGGTCAACGCAAACTGGCGATACAACTCACCGGTAATACCACCGAGGAAAATAGTTGGTACGAACACGGCGAGCAAGACAGCGGTGATACCGATCACAGGTCCTGTTACTTCCCGCATGGCGCGCTCCGTCGCTTGCTTGGGTGCCTCTCCCTTTTCGATGTGATGCGCGGCATTCTCGACAATGACGATCGCATCATCAACGACGATTCCAATCGCCAGAACCAAACCGAATAGTGTTAATAGATTGATCGAGAATCCAAGAAACGGCATGGCTGCGAACGCGCCGATAATCGTCACCGGGACCGTGGTGGCTGGAATGAGTACCGCTCGCCAGTCCTGCAAGAAGACGAGAATCACAACGAGAACGAGGACTCCCGCCTCAGCCAATGTTTTGTAGACTTCATGGATTGCTTCCGACACAAACGTCGTCGTGTCGAATGGGATATCGTATTCCATTCCTTTGGGAAACGACTGCGCCAGCTTGTTCATCGCAACGCGAACACGCTCCGCGACTTCGAGGGCATTGGCACCAGGCAATTGATAAATCAAGACGCTTGCGGAGTCGATCCCACCGCGCTGAGCAAAGGAGTCATACGATTGCGCCCCAATTTCAACTCGCGCCACGTCTCTCAAGTAAGTGAGCGACCCATCCTCCGAGAATTTGATGATGACGTTTTCGAATTGTTCTGGAGCGCTCAATCTTCCTAATGCGCTGATCGTCAACTGAAAGTCGGGGGCATTCTCATTCGGTGGTTGCCCGATTTGCCCTGCCGCAACTTGAATATTTTGTTGCCTGAGCTGCGAAAGCAAATCTTGGAACGTCAAACCACGCGCTTCGAGACGTGTTGGATCTACCCAAATTCGCATGCTGTACGCACCGCTGCCGCTGACGGTGACTTCCCCCACTCCCGGTACTCGGCTCAACTCATCGCGCAGTCGTAGATTGGCATAGTTGCTAAGAAAGAGACTGTCGAATGTTTTGTCGGGGGAAATCAGCGATGCAACCAGAAGGATATTGGTCGATTGCTTTTTGACACTTAAACCCTGTTGTCGCACTTCGGCAGGAAGAAGGGGTTCGGCCAAGGCGACTCGGTTCTGAACAAGTACTTGCGCCTGATCGAGATCGGTGCCAACTTCAAACGTGACGGTGAGCGAGTAAGAACCATTGGATGAGGATGTCGAAGACATGTACAGCATTCGCTCGACGCCGTTGATCTGCTGTTCGACAACAGATGCCACCGTATCCGAAACCACTCGGGCATTGGCTCCTGGATAACTCGCCGTGACTTGAATGGTCGGAGGGGTGATATTCGGGTATCGCTCCACGGGCAAATTGATCGCGGCGACAAGCCCGAATAGCACAGTAAGAATCGCGATCACATTCGCCGCGACGGGCCTTGAAATGAAATAGCTGGAAATAGTCATCGAGCTATTGGATCCCGAACGAAGGTGCAGTTTTGGATGGTATGGCCTGGACGCGGTCATTGGGGCGTATCTTTTGCAAGCCTTCATAGATGACTTGCTCGCCACTTTGAAGCCCTTCGCGTATCACCGAATACGGACCGTGCGACGTTCCAACGAGTACTTCTCTCCGGTGCACTACATTGTCATCCCCGACGACCATCAAGTATTTACCTTGCTGGTCCATGGCAAGACACTTCGTGGGGACCAAGACCGCTTCGTAAGGGGCAGAGAATGGAACCCTTACCTTCCCATACAGACCGGGGCTTAGGCTTCCGTCTTCGTTCGCAAATTCGGCGCGAATGAGTGTGTTGCCGGTTCCTAGATCGGTCGTGTTGTTTTGAAAGTTAACGAATCCTTTGTAGGGAAACGTCTCACTCTTGGTCAATGCGAGAGAAACAGGGATGGCTCCTTCGCTCGCGTCAGGCAATTTCCCAGCGCGAACGAGGGAGCGGTACTGTAGAAACGAAGCTTCATCGATATCGAAGTAGACATGAATAGGTGCGATCGAAACGAGCGTGGTGAGCAAGGTGGAATCAGCCGAGACGACATTTTCTGCGTTGACGAGAGAGCGTCCTAAGACTCCAGCGATGGGGGCTTTGATTTGAGTGAATTCGAGATCGAGCTCAGCCCGTCTCTCCATCGCGAGCAGCGTTTGGTACTGCCCTTCGGATTCGTGTAGATTGGCTTGAGCAAGCTCCAAATCGGTGTCGCTGATCGAATTGGTCGGCTTCAGTTTTTGAAGTCGACTTAGCTCGCTCCGAAGCCGCTCTATTTGGGCTTCGAGGGCGATCCGATTTCCTCGCGACTGTTCCAGTGCGAGCTTATAAGGCCTCGGATCGATCTCAAAGAGCGGAGTCCCCACCTCCACACGCTCACCCTCGCGAACCTCGACGATAAACGGCTGAACGTGTGAAACCGGAACCCGATTCTGCTCGGATGCGACGGGACTGCGATGAGCGCCTTGTTGCACCGGCAGCTTCGAACCGGAGAGTTGGTTGGGAGTCTGGAGGAGATAACCGCTCACACGCGGCCGGACATCGACGGCGTGGGCCGGAGCAGTTCTCCCAGTGAATTCTCGATAATCGGTCACCCTGGCGGAGATGGCAAAAATCGTATCGACCGGTGTCGAGGGGCGTTCTGTCATGGCTCCCGCCGGTATTCCCGCCCCCTTGGCCCCCA
The DNA here is from genome assembly GCA_025459245.1 of Pirellula sp. Lineage (GTDB taxonomy): Bacteria > Planctomycetota > Planctomycetia > Pirellulales > Pirellulaceae > JBKCUI01. Next base: position 9,515 of record JALOQZ010000009.1, on the reverse strand, counting down.
TCTCGCTATGTTTGCTATCCGATCCATGCTTCCCACAGCCGAGAATTACCAAGCTGGCCGCGAGCCAAGCACCCCGCTGCCATCGGAGAAACAAACGCTGCTGGAATTTCATTCGTTCGATCATTACCCCTCCATATTACACTACACGGTGTAGTTTCATGCAAGGGATTCTTCCTTGAATGGTCCGGAAGTCAAGCCCCCTCGGCGGTAAGTGGCTCCTCAATTAAGCTAGATGAGGTTTCCGAGAAGAAATGTGTGAACGAAGGGACCTAGGAGCGATGCAAACCGGTGAACGGCTAACAGATCGAAAGCGAGTTGACATCCTCGCTGCGGCTGTCTCCTGTTTTAGTGAAATGGGGTTCGACAATTCCAGCATGGACGTTATCGCGCAGAGCGCAAACGTTTCGAAACGCACGGTCTACAACCACTTTCCTAGCAAAGATCTCCTCTTTGAAGCGATCGTCACCCAGCTAAAAGATAGCGCCGCGCGGGCTGTCCCCTTGGAGTACGACGGCACACAACCGCTTGAACCGCAGCTTGAAAAGTTCTGCCTGGGGGTCATGGAATTCCATTGTCACCCCGATTCGCGTGTCTTGGGACGAATCTTGATTTCTCGATTCATTCGCAACCCACAGCTAGGGCACGAGATGTTCGGGAATACCAAGATTTTTGAGAATCTCCTCGTCCTTTGGATTCTCGCAGCCCAGAAGGAAAAAAAGATCATCGATTGCGAACCATCTTTCGCGTCCAAGCAGCTGCTGATGTTGGTGGAAGGATTTTGCGTTTGGCCTCAACTCATCTTAAATGCCTCAAACCCAACCAAACCGCAAAAGAAGAAAATAGCGAACTCGGCAGTAAAGATGTTCCTCGAGACCTATCGAGCGACAAACCGATAGCCAAGTACCAAGCTACATTGGACTAGAACAGTTTGTCATCTCAATCGCCCATGTGCCCCTAGTCAAGATTGCCTTACCCTCATGCGAACGATTCCCATTCCCACCGGAGATGTCTCCGAGCCACCTGAATCCTCAGCGAAACACTTCGCAGACGAACGACGGTTTCTCCAAGGCCCCAGCAGCCGACGGTCGGAGTTGGTTCGGGCGTTCAAGATTTTTCGCGAGATCATCCGCGGTTTTCGCTACCTTCACTTCGTCGGCCCTTGCGTCACAGTCTTCGGTTCCGCTCGCTTTCCCGAAAGTCATCGCTATTACACCCAAGCTCGCGAGATCGGTGCAGAGCTTGCTCGGTCCGGTTTTACTGTTATGACCGGCGGTGGACCTGGAGTCATGGAAGCCGCCAATCGAGGAGCCAAAGACGTGCAGGGAAGAAGCGTAGGATGCAACATCCTCTTGCCCCATGAACAGCACCCAAATCCTTACTTGGACCTTTTCGTCGAATTCGATTACTTCTTTGTTCGCAAGCTGATGTTGGCAAAGTACTCGTATGCCTTCGTCGCATGTCCCGGCGGCTTTGGTACCCTCGATGAACTATTTGAAATTGCTACGCTGGTACAAACATCCAAAGTGAAAGCGTTCCCAATCATTTTGGCAGGTGTCGACTACTGGACACCGATGCTTGATTACTTGCGCCAGACGATGTTAGCAAGCCGAACGATTGACGCGGCCGACATCGATCGATTCGTTGTTACGGACTCACCTCAAGAAATCGCAGAAAAGATCACGCATTCCGCTCGCACCGTTTTTGGTCTTGAGCATGGAGTACCACGGCCGCGTTGGTGGCTCGGTGAAACGGATCCCATTGCGTACGCTCGAAAGAAAAAGCCGATCGCGGTCCCAAGATCTTGATCGGATTTCCTTGGCACTACTAGGATAGCAGAGCTCAAGCGAGCAAGGTTGCGCCAAACTGCTCCTTGCATCGGCCGACAACGCGTTGGATCACCTCATCCGCTTGTTGGCTGGTCAACGTTTCCGTCGCGCTCTGGAGTTGCAAGCTGAACAGCATTCGCTTCTTGCCTTCCCCGTCCTTCTTCGTGTCCCGATAGATTTCTTGAAACGCGATTCCTACGCACAAAGGACCAGCGGCAGATTTCACTGCTTGCTCCAACTCAAGCCATCGCAGGGATTCGTCGACAATCAGATTCAAATCGCGATCGACGACAGGGAACGGAACGATGCCTTGCAAACGAGGTACTTCACGCGCTCTTGTCAAAAGTCGATCGAGATTCAATTCGCCGACACCCATGGACGCATCGAGTTTCATTCCATCGACGATGGATCGTGACACGACACCAGCCCAAGCCAGCACGTGACCATCGAGAGTCCACTGCACTCCCGATTCAGGTTGCAGGAAAGGCCACGAAACTACCTCCCTTTGGATCTCTTTTTCAAGCAAGTCCGCGCCGCACACTCGGCTGACGACTTCCTCGAACAAACCGACGATCTCTCGCAAGTCATCGCCGCCGAGAGCTCCCAGGTGAAACTGCTCCTTCGGAAGGCCGCTTGCAACAGGCAAGTAGACATTGGAGGTTTCAAAAAGGTGCACATCTTTGTTCGACTGCTGTTGATTGTGGAGCCGCGAAGCAAGCAAACTTGGAACCAACGACCGTCGCAATTGGCTGGCTCCCTCCAGCAGCGGAACCATGGTTGATAGGGGAGCGATATCCGACCAAGGAGAAATGGTGGAAGCGGGAGTTTTTCCAATCAAGCTCGGCGTCATGGTTTCCGAAAAGCCAAATCCACAGCAGACATTCCGGACCGTCTGCATCATGGTGTCCTTTGGTCTGCGGGCGCTGGCGACCATGGGGACGACGGCGTCCTCGGGAATCTTGTCATAGCCGTATATGCGCGCGACTTCTTCGATCAAATCGATCTCGCGCGTCAAATCCATCCGGTAGGACGGAGGGAGAATCGTCGCAGTTCCATTCGCACCACCATCGATTACGGAGCATCCCAGTCGCTTGAGAATATCCAACGTCGTGCTCCAAGGCACTTCAATTCCGAGAACCTTGATGATTCGGTCAACGCGAAGATAGATCTCGGGTGCAGCGAATGGCTTTTCCCCTGTATCGACCATTCCCTTTTGAAGCTCTCCGCCCGCTATCTTCAGAATCAGCTCGCAACAGCGTTTCGAGGCCCAATCTAATTGTTGAGAATCGACTCGTCGCTCGTAGCGATGCGATGCCGGGGAATGGAGCTTCAGTTTGCGAGCGGTTCGCCGAATGGCCAATGGAATGAAGTCGGCAGCCTCGAGGAGTACATCGACTGTTTGATCGGTCACCTCGCTGTCAACTCCACCCATCACCCCACCCAACGCGACCGCCCGTTCGCTGTCAGCGATAACCACCATATCTGGATCAAGCTGATAAGTTTTGTGATCGATCGCAACAAACGACTCTTTCGGCTCCGCGCGACGGATGATGATTTGCCCGCCACGGATTTGAGAGAAATCGAATGCGTGCAGTGGCTGGCCGCACTCAAACATAACATAGTTGGTGGCATCGACCACGTTATTGATCGACTTGACCCCAATCGCCCGCAATCTCTTTTGAAGCCATTCGGGGCTCGGACCCACTTTCACTCCGCGAATCAAGCGTCCGATGTACCGAGGGCATCCGTCCACATAGCGATTTGAGATTTGCAATTGATCGGCCGCATCGCGCCCCGATTCGATGGGCGCAGGCTGAGGGATTCGGAGCGTTTGAGAAAGCAGAACAGCCGCTTCGCGCGCGATTCCAATGTGCCCCAAACAATCCCCGCGATTGCTGGTCACTTCTAAATCGATGACCGGGACTCCTTCGACCAACTCCGTGCTCTCATGATTTAGCCCTGTCAACGCCCATCGCGTTGCCATCTCTTCATGATCAATGGTCAGATCAACATAGTCCGACAACCATTCCCAAGAAACCAACATGGCGAATTCACTTCTTTAAAAAGACTGTCTAAGACGCGAACTGACGGAGAAAACGGACATCGCTTCGATACAAATCACGGATATCGGTGATTCCAAATCGACGCATGCAAAGCCGCTCAACACCAAGCCCGAAGGCAAAGCCCGAGTACTTCTCAGAATCGATATTCAAGTGCGCGAAGACATTGGGATCGACCATCCCTGCTCCACCGAATTCGATCCATTGACCATTCCACCAGTAATCCACCTCGACGCTTGGCTCTGTAAAAGGGAAGAACGATGGTCGGAACCGAACGTTGACATCGCTACCCAAATAGCTCGTCGCGAAAAGCCGCAGCACGCTTTTCAATTGAGCCATCGTCACGTGCCGGTCCACCCACAAGCCTTCCATTTGATGGAACATGGGGAAGTGAGTGGCGTCTGGGGCATCGGGGCGATAAACGCGTCCCAACGAAATGATGCGCATCGGGAGCGGTTGGCTCTCCATAACTCGTATCTGCACCGTACTCGTCTGGCTTCGCAGCAGCATGGCATCATGATCGGACGCCGACTGTTTATTGGCGGTGGCTAGATAGAAATTATCGAGCGGGTCGCGGGCTGGGTGGTCTTCGGGGATATTGAGCGCGACGAAGTTGTGCCAAGTATCTTCGATTTCGGGCCCTTCGGTCACCGAAAAACCGAGCCGACCCATAATCTCCTTCAAATGTTCGATCGTCTGGGTGATGGGATGCAATTGCCCCAATCTCGGCCGCAAACCGGGCAGCGTCGCATCCAGTTTCGGACCGGATGCTTTACCACTTCCTGTCCCTCCCACCGCGGCAGCCGCCGCATCCAGCGCCGCTTGGATCGTATCGCGAACCTCATTGAACCGCTTGCCGGCAGCAGGTTTGTCGGGGACTTCGACAGAAGCCAGCAGCTTTTGGACGCTCTTGAGAGCTCCGTTCTTCGCACCAACAAATTTGACTCGCAAGGCTTCGAGGGTCTCGGTGCTATCTACCGAGGCAAGACTGCGCGTCGCATCTTCGACCAACTCATCCAACGCTGCCAAGAAATGGCTCAACGACATAACTCGCTCCCGCTCGGAGATCGCCGATGACACACTAAAAGGAAGGGCCAGTGAAATTCAAACTGACCCAAAAAATAAACGGCCCCGAAAATAGGGCCGTTTGGAGAATCTCATGCAGCATCGAACTGCTGACGGTCGTGCCTGGTACAGAATGGGTTTCTGACAGGTCGAGAGTCAGAGGGTGCGAGCGAGCAAGTAAAACTGCTAGCTGATGCCGAGGGCACTCTTCGCGGCCGCGATCACTACAGCGAAACCTGCTGGATCGTGAATCGCCATGTCTGACAGGATCTTTCGATCCAGCTCGATGTTCGCCTTGTTCAAACCATCGATCAACTGGCTGTAACGCAGGTCATGCATTCGAGCAGCGGCGTTCAAACGGATAATCCAAAGGCGACGGAAATCACGTCGCTTGCGTCGGCGGTCGCGGTACGCGAATTTACCAGCGCGGTACAGAGTTTCCTTTGCAGTTCGGTATAACCTTCGGCGTCCGCCGACGTAACCCTCTGCTCGTTGGAATAAACGTCGCTTCGCCTGACGGCGAGCTGAACCTTTTCTCGTTCTCATTTGTTATGCAACTCGGTTGCTTTAGTGCCTCAGGTCAACGCAAACGTCTGAGATTCCCCAGCTTCGGCGGCCCGTCGCGACCGTCTGCGTTCGTTAATACCCAAACACCAGGATAAAAAAGGGCCTTTATGTGTAAGATCGAAAGGCGAAAACGCGGTGTGTTCGGCTAGGCCGACACGCCGATTCTCGGAATGCCGATCCTCGGAATGCTAGTAGCTGTATCCGCGGAGCGCTTCCTGAATCGCCTTCTCGAATTGAGGCTCGAGAACCTTGGTACCTCGCAACTGGCGGATCTTCTTTGCCGACTTGCTAATTGCCAAGTGGCTTGTTCCGGCCTTGCGATGCTTCGCCTTTCCATTGGCGGAGAGACGGAATCGCTTGCGGGTGGATTTGTGCGTTTTTTGTTTTGTCATGATTGAATCGTCCTTCGGATTTTCGAGGGCCCAGAGTTTAACGAGGCTCCAAAAAACGTCCAAGGGTGATGGAATGCCAATTATGGGGAATTCGACAAGTTTTCCGGAAGATTCTGCCGGAGGATCGGATTTTTCTCCCCCTTTATCTGTGTTGCTTTGAGGGTGGCCATCTCCTACTATGCACTACAAGATCGGGACACAAATTCTACCTGTCCTCTCTAAACTACCTACCATGGACTCCCCGGGGCGAAGAAGAATGCGCAAGCAAGCGGATTGGAAGGCACGGATTTTGGCAAGGGCGACGATCGCCGGGTTGCTGGTCAGCGGAACCGTTTTCTCAGTTCCGACCCCCTCTTTGGCGGAAGAGTTGCCCCGGGTTGCGGCGGTGGAGGAGCCTCCAGCCAATACCGCGATGATCGTCCGAATGGTGAAAGGGCTGGTCGAGAACGAGCACATCTCCCACCCGCAATTCAACGACGAAATGTCGATTCGAGGCTTCGACCTATTCCTGAGAAACGTCGACCCTCTCAAGATGTACTTCACGCAGCCGGATATCGATGAGTTCCTGGTTTATCGCGACAAGCTGGACGATTTGATTCGCGTCAACAACGTCGCTTTCGCTTACAAGGTTTACAAGCGTTATCTCACCCGTCTCGATGAGATGATGCCCTATATCCACGAACAAATCGATGCAGAACACGATTTCAACGTGGATGAATCGATCCTCGCCGACGCGAAAGAAATTCCTTGGGCTGCCAACGAAACGGAATTAAAAGACCGTGTTCGGAAGACCATCAAACTGAATATCTTGTCTCTCAAGGCTGACGACAAGACGTTAGAGCAGGCTCGCGAGACATTGCACAAGCGTTATCGCACGTTGTACCTTGCCAAGTCACAAACCGACGTGGACGAGCTGCTGGAGGTCTACCTCACCTCCCTCACCAATGCGCTTGACCCCCATACGACGTACATGTCGCCCCGGGAACAAGAAGACTTTGGTGTCCATCTTAAACTGGAGTTCACCGGCATCGGTGCAACGCTTCGTCCTGACGATGGGCAAACCGTCGTCGAAAACATCGTTACGGGAGGTGCTGCCGACCGAGATGGCAGACTCAAAGTGGGAGATCACATTGTTGGAGTCTCCCAAGACGAGAACTCCCCAGTTGTTGAAACCTCGGACATGAAACTCCAGGACGTTGTGTCCTTGATCCGCGGTCCCAAGGGAACTCGAGTCCGTCTCCATGTGAAACCAAACGGGACCGGGACGACACAAATTTATGAAATCACTCGAGACTTGATCAAGCTTGAGGATGAAGCCGCACGCGGTGAGATTATCGAGCACGGCATGCGCCCCGATGGCGGCAAGTACCGCATCGGCTATATCAATTTGCCAAGCTTCTATCTCGATATGGATGCGGCTCGACGAAATGTGCGGAACTACCGAAGCACTCGCCGTGACTTGACCAACATCATCAACGACTTCAAGCAAAAGGGCATCGATGCCATCGTTCTTGATCTGAGCAAGAACGGCGGCGGTTCGCTGCAAGAAGCGATCGCAGTCACCGGGCTGTTCATCGAACGTGGGCCTGTGGTTCAGGTTAAGTCGCCGGGCGGTGAAGTCGAATCGCTGGACGATAACGACAGCAGCATGATTTGGACCGGCCCGCTGGTCGTGAAGATCAGTCAGATGAGCGCGAGCGCCAGCGAGATTTTTGCTGGAGCGATCCAAGACTACGATCGAGGGCTCATCGTCGGCGATCCAAAGACCCACGGAAAAGGGACCGTTCAAACCTTGCGCGACTTGGCGCAAGAATGGAGCATCGGCGGCTCGAAGTCCTACGGCGGCCTCAAATTGACCATCCAGCAATTCTATCTTCCGAACGGCAAGTCGACGCAGCTTGATGGCGTTGCCTCCGATGTGGTTCTTCCGTCGATCACCGCCAAGCTCGATATCTCGGAATCCGATCTCGACTATCCGCTTCCTGCAGACAAGGTCGCGGCCAAGGTTCACAAGCATTACAAGATGACCGACCCTGCGATGAAAGTAGCGCTTCAAAACGCTGCGAATGAGAGGATCGCTAAGAACCCCGAGTTCGAGAAGTTGCTGACACGGATCGATTCCTATGTCCGACAAAAAGAAGAGAAGAACATCTCTCTAAAAGAGTCTGACTACATGGCTCGACGAAAGGAACTCAACTCCGAAAAAGTCGAGGAAGAGCAAATCATAGCCAAGGAAGAGAAGGGGAAGATCTTCTTCAAGAACTTCTACAATGAAGAGGTGCTAAACGTCACCCAAGATTATGTCGAAGCGTTGCGTCGGAACAACAAGATTGTTGCCAAGTAGGTTTCGGCATTTAGCTCTCTGGTTTAAACGCTCTCCTATCTCGATTTGGATCGGGATGGGAGCGCTTCTTCTTGTCCCAGCGGCTCGCTGGTGTCTGGAAGACATTGACCACCAGTATTCCAACATCGCGACTGCCGCGCTAACGGCGATCGGTTTTCTTTCCTTTACCGTTGGAATCCTAAGGCGTCTGCCTCGCTCGGCTACGTTTATCTATCTGCTGGGGGTCGTTGCATCGATCGCAATTTTCTTCGCGTGCTACGAGTTTCGTGGGTTTACAGGCGAACTGGTACCCACGTTTCGCTGGCGGTTTTCGGCATCTTCAGCGGAGGACAAAACGCCGAGCGATCCGAAACTCAACGGTAATCTAGCACGGCTTGAGCCTTGGGTGGCGCAAGCTCGCTTTACACAGTTCCTCGGCAACGAACGAAATGGCATTGTCCAATCCCCCACGCTCGACTTGGACTGGAGCGATCGAAAGCCCGAAATACTTTGGCGCGTTCCCATGGGAGAGGGTTGGGCTGGTGTGACGGTGGCGGATGGAAAAGCCTGGACCTTGTTCCAGGTGGAATCCCAAGAAACAGTCGCTTGTTACGAGTTGGCAACGGGGCGGGAGTTGTGGCGTACAGGATTCCCCGGCCGGCACACGGAACCGATGGGCGGCACAGGCCCCCGTTCCACCGCCGCTTGGAAGTCTGGCAATCTTTGGATTCAGACGGCCTTGGGAATAGCGGCTTGCTTAGATGCGAACACCGGGGCCGTAAAATGGCAAAGGGACCTGCTTCGCGAAGGCTTCCGTGATCAATCCGAATCGGAACAAGGTATCAAATGGGGGCGAAGCGGTTCCCCGTTGCTCGTGAATACTTCGGCGCATTCGTTGGTTATTTTTCCACTGGGAGGAAAACAGGAATCGAACCAAGGTAGATCGTTGATTGCATTGGATGCCGAGAATGGAGATGTTCATTGGAGATCGGGCAACTCGCAGATCGCGTATGGGTCTCCCGTCCTCGCCAACATCGAGGGCACCGAGCAGATTCTCGCGATACACGAGGGTAGTATTGCCGGCCATGCGGTCGAGACAGGAGAGATTCTCTGGACGTCCCCATGGCCCAGTCTCTCCAATGCAGATGCTTGTTCCTCCTCCCCGGTCCTGTGTTCCCCCGAACATATCTTGCTCGGCAAAGGCTACGCCGCTGGCTCCAAGATGATACGAATCATTCGCGGAGACAAGGATGGGAAACCGAGCTGGTCTGCCGAAGATGTT
>JALOQZ010000008.1 GCA_025459245.1 Pirellula sp. | reverse complement strand
TGGTCAGAGATAAAGGGGGAACGTCAATGCAATGCTGATAGGAAATTGATTTCTGTCTATCGATTGGTGAACTCGATCCCGGAGCTCGTGGTTACCCTTCCAACAGAACTTGCCTCCTTCCGAATCATCGATGGGCAGCAATTCTTGGTTAGCAATGGCAACGACAGACTTTTACGGTTCCGAGACATTGCATCGCCTCAAACATCGGAGCTTGTGGTACAAACCCCTGGCCGATTTGTCGACTTCACCGTAAGGCAATAAACGGCAAGTCCCGGCCTGCGACCTCAAGCGACTTGAGCCACCGCGGGAATCGAGTCTTTGTTGTTGACCAAAATCTCGGGTCGGTATCGGTAGATCCGCACCGAAGCCATCCCGATACCATACAAACTCCAGAACCAAATCCCTCCCATGGGGCCTTCCAGGAAGACATCAAATGTCGCATTCGCAAAGAATGCCCCCCAGTAGCATATGAGGAAGAGAAACAGATTGGCCCATGCCTTCTCACCGCGACGCGCGCTCTTCATAAATGCGAGCGAGATCGTAGCCAGCCAGCCAAAGTGAATCGTGAGCCACAACAAGAATCCGGGCACCCCCGCTCTCGCAAGCATGGTTAAATGACCATTGTGTGGGCTCCTCAGCGAACCATCTTTTGTAACCTGATAACCATCATCGTCCGCGAGATTGACACCAAAGCCTTTCCCGTCCCAAAAGTGCTTTCCGAAAACGGTGTAATCAAGAATATCTCTCCACCAGTTCAATCGCCATTGTTTAGTCCCGTTTAGGTCGTCCATCTTGGTTTTCGATGCGACACTCGCAATATTCTCTACAACCTGAGAGGCTGCAATCTTGCGATCTCGACCAGGTACCTCAACTTGGAAATCGACCGCGAGCAATATCAACATGGTCGTTAACCCGATAAAGGCAAAACGCCAAACGGCTACGTTGAGAGGTCTAAACAGACAGCAGAACGCGACCACTACGAGAAACGACAAAAGGCCACCTCGGTTCGTTGTGGCAACCCATGCAAACGAAACACAAAAGGCAAAAATCATCCTCAGCGTTGGGGGAGACGCGAGCCCCACGGCCCAAAAGGACATAATCCCAGCCAAGTGGACTCCTACGTCGCCAGCTTTTGCATTGAGAAATAATCCCGTGAAAAGGTTCTTTGGCAAACTACCATCCAGATATTGCGACGGGATCCAAATAAACGGCATTACACACAGGAACACCGAAGTTAACCAGCCATAGCCAGAAATCAAAATCCTCAATCGCTCGGGCTTGGTACATACGTACACGAAAACCAGAACGGCAAAAACAGAGTACCCCCAAATAGTGGCGTCGCGTACAGCAAATACTCCATACTCGGACAAGTAAGGAAGTGTGCGCAACCCTCCCCAAATCGCTAGAAGATAAATAGGTCCAAGCAGCCAACTCTGAAAGAATAAACTCCATCGACCCGATAGGAACACAACCATTAGACCGCACAGCAAAAGCAACTCTCCGATAAAGACCGGAGGGTAACCCAAATAAGCCCAACCTTTGCCGAAGACTGCGTAGCCAAATAGATTAAGCATGAGAAGGTAAAGCCACGCATGCTCGACGAGCGCTACTTTACCCTGGGCTGCGTTGTTGCCAGTCGGATCCTCTAAGCTCACGATGGTTCGAGCTATCACGCTCCGTTTGCTTGGAAAGTCGAAGCTGCCTCGGACAGGTAGGATCGCTGAATAGTCGTGAACGGACCTTCCTTTTCCTTTTTGATAGCTCGCTGGAATCGATCGGCAATAAATGCCACTGTGCAACTAGCTAATACGCTTGCGAACAATCCGACGATTAGTTTGATGGCAGCGTTCGAATCGACGGGGCGCTCTGGAGCACGCTCGGGTTGCACCACGTTGATGTTTGAAATGCGTTGCAAGTCCAATGCTTGATCGATTCGCGCCTTTTCCAAGTTCTCCGCATAACGCCGATAGTTTGCATCCTGCAACTCTGTTTCACGCTCGAGCTGGGCAAAACGAAGTTCAATTTCGTTGAGATGATTCAACTCTTCCTTGCACCGAGCAATCTGTGAGGTAAGAGCAACAATCTTCTCCTTCAACGATTTCCCCTGGCTTACTTCCTTTACGAGCAGCGATTCTGTCTCTTCAAAAACTTTGTTCGTGCTGGTCACCGATTCGCTGCGCTCGTTGGATTCCTTTGCAAGTAAAGCGCGAGACTGTTCTACTTGCTTTCGAAGCTCCTTCACGAGATGGTGCTCGTCGGTGTACTTGGCGGAAAGCTCTTTCTCACGAAGCTCCAAGGCGTAAAGAAGGCCTCGCATCGAATCCGCTCCGGCGGGAAGTTGCCCGTCGGCACGCGAAGATTCTCGCATCTCGGGAATCTTGGACAGCTGTTGCTCCAAGGCTTCGATCATCGCCTCGTTAGAAGAGAGGTCGATCTTCGCCATACGCAACGCATTCTCCAGGGACTCAAGGCTTTCTAATGACAAACGCTTCTGATCTTCGACGCTTGTAATCCCGGTCTCATTCTTCAAATCTCGCCATTCTTGCTCGGTCTTGTCGAGCTGTTCCCGAACAGCCTCCGTTTGCTTTAGAAGAAAATCGTATGCCCCTGGTGCGCGATTTATCCGGATATGCTCCTTTTGATAGATCTCAATAATCGCCTGAACTACGTCTTTGGATATGTCTGCAGAAGGACTCTCGAAGGAAACGCTGATAACGTTGGAGTCCTTCACCGCTGCGACGCTCAACGAGGACTGCACTTCGCGGATAGCCTTTTCCCTCGGACTTTTGGATGACCACCGTAGATTGGCCAAAATGGAGTTGTTTATCTCTTCCGATCCGGGGACTGATGCTCCTTCGTCGGTTTCCTTCCCCAAGATACGATTCGCACCCAGGGAGTCGACCAATTGCTCCAAAAGCATTCGACTGCGAAGCAAATCCACGGTCGAGTTCAATTCGTTGTCTCGATTGGCAGGGGTCGACACCGATTGGGATTGCATCGCCGTGACGGTTGGATCGAGCAAGACGCTCTCTCGTCCCAAGCGTAAGAACAACTTGGCTTCGTACCGGTACACAGGAGTCCTGGTCGCAATGTAAGCGAGGACTCCTCCGAATGTCACGATGAACGTTAAGAGCATCAACCAACGATGTCTTAAAAACACCCGAGCAATCTCCACTGGTGAGATATCTGGTTCGGGAAATTGATTCATCGAGGTCGGATCCGGAAAGAACAGTGCCGAAACATCCTGAGCTTAATTTGACAGATGTTGGTTGTCGAGGTTTTTCGTCAGAACGCCCTTCATTTCGCCCCATACAATGCAAAAAAGCCCGTAGTGAGCCTACGGGCTTTCTCGCATTTTTTGGGTAAAGCAGGCTCCGATTCGGAGCCAAGCATTACTTGAGTTCGACAGTTGCGCCGGCTTCGGTGAGCTCAGCCTTGATCTTGTCGGCGTCTTCCTTCGAAACTTGCTCTTTGATCTTGGCAGGAACGCCTTCGACCAACTTCTTCGCGTCCATGAGCGAGAGGCCGGTGAGGTTCTTAACGACCTTAACGACGTCAAGCTTCTTGTCACCGAACGAAGTCATAACGACGTCGAATTCGGTTTGAACAGCAGCAGCTGCAGGAGCGCCACCACCATCTGCAGGAGCAGCCATTACAACGGCGCCGCCGGAAGCAGCTTCGATGCCATGAACTTCCTTCAGATAGTCACTCAATTCCTTGGCTTGCTTGAGCGTCAGGCCGACGATCTTCTCGCCCAGGGTCTTGATCTCTTCCGCGAAAGCGGTTGCGGACTCGGACATAATTCACTAATCCTCAAATTGGAAAAAACTAACTAACGAAACTCACCGGCGAGAAATTGGAACCGGCTGTTCACCCACGTACGATGGTTCAAGCAAGCGATTACTCGCCAGCTTCCTCCTGGTTCTCGATCATCTTCTTGACCTGACCAGCGATCATTCGAGCAGGACCGACCAGTTGTCCAGAGAGCGTTGCTCCCGGCGACAAAATCTGTCCAACCAAAATGGAAATCTGTTCTTGTCGGCTTGGCCACTTGCTAACCTTCTTCACTTGGTCAGCGGTGAGGGCCTCACCATCCATTACCCCACCCTTGATCTCCAGCTTTGGGAACTGGCCAGAGTTGACGAGCTTGGTAACGCTGCGAGTCAACGCAACGAAATCCTCACATCCCCAAATCACAGCCACGCTTCCAGCCAGATTGTCAAACGCAGGGCGCAGCGAGCTTCCTTCGGTCGCGCGAGCCGCCAGCGTTCGCTTAACGACCATGATCCCGATACCTTGCTCACGCAATGTTTTGCGAATATTGAAATTCTCTTCGCCGGTCATCCCGACAATGTTCACGACAATCGCGTCGTTGACTCCCTTGAGCCGCGCCGCAATATCTCGTGAGACAAGCTTTTTAACAACTTTACTCATGACAACCTTTCCTAGGCAGATACGCGGATGCTGGGAGACATCGTCGCACAAATGGCGATCGACTTGATGTACGTTCCTTTGCAAGCGTTCGGCTTGAGCGATTGAACGAACGAAATGAACGCCGACAAATTCTCGGACAACTTGTTGGTGTCGAAACTCATCTTTCCGACGACCGCGTGCACGTTCGCACCCTTGTCGTTTCGGAACTCCACCTTACCCGCTTTGTATTCCTTAACAACACGGCTTACGTCGGTGGTGACCGTTCCCGCACGAGGGGAAGGCATCAATCCGCGAGGACCGAGCACCTTACCGAGAGGACCGACCATACCCATCATGTCCGGCGTTGCGATACAGACATCGAAATCGAGCCATCCATCTTTGATTCGCTTGGACAGTTCTTCCGCCCCAACTGCATCGGCGCCAGCCTCTTCGGCTGCCTTCGCCAAATCGCCTTTCGCGAAGACGACGACGCGTTGGATCTTTCCGATACCATGAGGCAAAACGACCGACCCACGAACGATCTGATCTGCTTGCGCTGGATCGATCCCCAAATTCATGTGGATCTCAACTGTCTGATCAAACTTACGTCCACCGAACTGCTTGAGCAGCTCGACCGCTTGCTGCAAAGGAACCGGCTGTTTACCCGGCGTCTTGGCAAGCATTGCCTTCATTGCTTTGGTTGCTTTCACCATTCTCTTGCTTGCTCCTTTGCTTACCCTACGACCTCAATACCCATGCTTCGGGCCGTCCCCTCGATCATGCGTCGAGCATGCTCCAGGTCCCGCGCGTTCAAGTCTGCCATTTTCTTCTTGCAGATTTCGTCGACTTGCTCGCGAGATACTTTTCCAACCTTGACTTTGTGCGGCTCGCCGGAACCGCTTGCGATTCCCGCTGCCATCTTCAACAAAGCCGAAGCTGGAGGACTTTTGGTAATAAACTCAAAACTGCGGTCGGAGTAAACCGTAACCACAACTGGAATTGGTGTTCCATTAAACTCACGAGTTCGGTCGTTGAACTGGGAAACGAACTGCCCCAAGTTAATACCGAACTTACCGAGAGAAGTACCCACAGGTGGCGCGGGAGTCGCTTTGCCCCCAGGCACCTGAAACGCCGCTTTTCCGACGACTTGCTTGGCCATGTGTCCGTGAACCTTGTGTCGTTTGTCTAAACTAAAACGTGATGATCAATATGAAATGATGTCGCCGACTTGCTACCGCTCTGCCGTACCAAAACCGCTTCAACACTCGTAATTAGCCCGTGCTGAAAATGTTTCTTAGCAGAAGCGATCTCACTACCAAATCGCCGTCTCCGAAAAAATCCACGCAAGTCAAACGCTCGCGACAGACCCTGAACTTACAACGACTCAACTTGCCAGTGATCCAAAACGACTGGAGTACTGCGACCAAAAATATTAATGATCACGGTAACACGGCCGTTCGCTTCGTCGATCCTATCGACATCGCCTTCCAGGCTTTGGAAGTTACCTTCCTTCACCCGAACGCGATCGCCAGGCTTGAATGGAATGGCCGTCTTGGGAGCTTGCTCTTCATCAGCATCTGGATAAGCCAACTTCAAGATCCTATCGACATCCGCATCGCTCATCGGCGTCGGCTTGCCTGCAGAACCTGTAAAATCGCCAACACCGGTGGTCTCGCGGACCAAAAACCATGTGTCGTCGTTGATGATCATGCGGATCACCAAATATCCAGGGTAAAGCTTTCTCTTTACCACGCGGCGCTTACCGGCTCGCGTAAACTCCACAACATCCTCGGTGGGGACAAGAATTTCCCCGAACGACGATTGCAAACTGGACAAGCGAATACGCTTCTCCAATGCTTCGCGAATCGTATCTTCGCGGTTGAACTGAACCTTCAAAATGTACCAACGCATCTCGGACGCGTCGGGAGATTCAGTAGTTGTTGATGCGGAATTGTTCACTCGAAAACCTTGCGCCAGTACTGACGAATGATCAACTACCTAAGCTGCCCAAACTTACGCTTGAACAACTCGGCACCAACCAATCTCCTGGCTATGTAGACCAAACCCATCGCGGAATTGGTCGTGTGTCCAAAAAGCGGCCTGCCCATCATGGAACACGCCTCGCTCGCTTCAGCCTCTCAGCCTCCGCAAAGCAACCTATCTCTTCGATAGCGAAAGTTATCGCCATCTCCGTTTCTATCTCGTTAAACTCTTTAATTAATTTGAGCAACCAAGCAGCCTACCGAAAGCCCCGTCAACCAAAGCCTCCTCCAGACCCTAACTCACTCGCAAATAATCAAAGATTGCTTGCCAAATCAAGTCGTATGCGAAGAGCAATACGGCAAGAAAAGCCATCGTGAATATAACGACCATCGAAGCCTTGTAAAGCTCAGATTTGGTGGGCCACGACACCTTGCTCATCTCTGCCTCGACACTGATCAAAAAATCAGCGAATTTGGGCCAATTCACAAGCCGATACCCAAGCCATGTTCCGCCGACCGCGAAAAGCAAAGGCAACCCGTAAATGACCCAGTTGCCATACGACGCGTCGCGAAGCCCTTCGAAGAAACCAGCCCGCAGTGCCTCAAAAAGCTGCCAAGCCCCGAGCCAAAACGTCAGCCAAATCGCCAAGCAAGTCAATTGCCTGACAATCCGCCCCTGACGTCCTTTATAGACCGACCCTGCAAACAACTCGGCCATCAAGGTCCGAGAGGAAGTAGAGTCTTCTGCTACTGTTGCCATATGTTTTGCGGTTCGCTAATCGACCCTTCGGAACAAACCGTTACCTCTCAGCTCCGGCAATCGAGCAACGGCTCAATTCAACACGAAACTGAACGGACCTGACGCGACCGAATCTGTCGACCGCGAACAGGGGCGGCAGGAATCGAACCCGCAACCCCCGGTTTTGGAAACCGGTGCTCTGCCAATTGAGCTACACCCCTAACCGAAAGCTGCCGCGTAAGAAAATCTTCGCGGCAGCCCTCAATTCTCAGTCGCCTCGGTGATCTGGGCAATACCAAATCCCAAACCACCAACGCTTCAATTACTCGATAATCTTGGTAACAACGCCGGAACCAACCGTCTTGCCACCTTCGCGAATTGCGAAACGAACACCATCGTCGATAGCAACGGTCTTCTGCAATTCAACTTCGATCTTGACGTTGTCGCCAGGCATGCACATCTCGGCACCGATCAAGTTCGCTGTTCCGGTCACGTCGGTCGTGCGGAAGAAGAACTGTGGGCGGTAACCGGAGAAGAACGGCGTGTGACGCCCTCCTTCGTCCTTGCTCAAGCAATAAACTTCAGCTTCGAACTTCTTGTGAGGAGTAACCGAGTTCGGCTTCGCCAAAACTTGGCCACGCTCGATGTCTTCTCGCTTCACACCACGGAGAAGGCAACCGACGTTGTCCCCAGCCTTGCCTTCCTTCATTTCCTTACGGAACTGCTCAACGCCAGTGACGGTCGTCTTCTTCTTTTCTTCCATCAAGCCGACGATTTCGACTTCTTCACCCACCTTGATCACGCCGCGCTCAATACGACCGGTCGCAACCGTTCCCCGACCTTCGATCGAGAAAACGTCTTCGATCGCCATCAAGAATGGCTTGTCTTCTTCACGGGTTGGCTGAGGAATGAACGAATCAATCGCTGCGATCAAATCGCTGATGCACTTGCTGGCAACAGGATCTGCAGGATTGTCGTAAGCTGCCTTTGCGTTGCCGCGAACGATCGGGGTTTCTTCCCCAGGGAAGCCGTTCTTGCTGAGCAATTCACGGATTTCCAACTCAACCAATTCCAGCAGCTCTTCGTCGTCAACCAAATCGCACTTGTTCAAGAACACAACGATCGCTGGAACGTCAACCTGACGTGCGAGCAAAACGTGCTCCTTGGTCTGTGGCATCGGTCCGTCGGCAGCGCTAACAACCAAGATCGCGCCGTCCATCTGAGCGGCACCGGTGATCATGTTCTTGATAAAGTCAGCGTGACCAGGGCAGTCGATGTGTGCGTAGTGCCGGTTTTCCGACTCGTACTCCACGTGCGATGCAGCGATCGTTACCGTCTTGGTCGCATCCCGAACTGTACCACCCTTAGCGATATCAGCATACGACTTCGCTTGCGCCAAACCCTTCGCAGCTTGAACCGCGAGCAACGCACCAGTGGTGGTTGTCTTGCCGTGGTCGATGTGACCAATCGTTCCTACGTTGCAGTGGGGCTTGGTACGTTCAAATTGCTCTTTGGCCATTATTAACTCACAACACCTATACAAATAAAAAACTCGAACACCGCGTCGTGTGATCTTTGCCGAGTGATCTTTGCCGCGCGACCTCCCCCAGGCTTGCTATCGCAACCTCAGGAGCCTAATCCGTGACGCAAACACAACGCAACCACTTAGTTGACTTCCGCTCCATCGAAAGATCTGCTGGCGACCACTCCCTGTCGCGACCGTCATCCAACTGTCGCAACCATCACCAAACCACCTGTCGGACCATCGGGTTTCCCCGGGGGCCTACAAGCCAGGTCGGTGTCGACAGAGCTGCTGATGGGACTTGAACCCATGACCTCTTCCTTACCAAGGAAGTGCTCTACCACTGAGCTACAGCAGCATTTTCGAATCCATCCAATCCAAGGCCAGCAAACCTATCTTGGAAAGCGGGTGAAGGGAATCGAACCCTCGTATTCAGCTTGGAAGGCTGCTGCTCTACCATTGAGCTACACCCGCATCACCAAAGGAAAACAACTCTCCTCCGATCAGCTGCTATTCCTACAGCGTCGAAGCAGAGTCGCCAACCCTAATTTCATCCGTTTCCAACAATCCGTCTACAAAAGTCCATCGACTCCCGTATCCAATACCGTCGAAACCGAAGTGGGAGGTGTAGGATTCGAACCTACGTAGGCATAGCCAACGGATTTACAGTCCGTCCCCTTTAACCGCTCGGGCAACCTCCCTACCCACGACGGAGCCGCTGTATCCAGACAAGCCCCGTTTATTTTTCTACATCCCCAGCAAGAGCCGGCGAAGGGACTCGAACCCCCGACCAGCTGATTACAAATCAGCTGCTCTACCAACTGAGCTACGCCGGCAACTGCGTCCTGGGAACAATCCCTAAACCGCCTACCGGCTAGTTCAGAGTCGCACTAGTGTACAAAGGAGATGTTCGGCTGCAAGACGAATTTGACCCGCAAAAAAAGAACCCTACCCGTGCCTGTGGTTCATGATCAAACCAAGAATCTCGGCTCGAGACGAGAGATTTTCACGGAATACCCCACGCATCGCGCTGGTGACGCACATTCCACCCGCCTTCTTGATGCCTCGCATGGTCATGCAGGAATGGCTCGCCTCGATCATCACGACCACTCCCCGGGCTCCCAACTCCTGCTCCATCATGTCGGCAATCGTCTCGGTCATTCGCTCTTGAACCTGCGGACGCCTTGCGACTTCATCGACCACCCTCGCCATCTTGCTCAACCCTACAACCTTCCCATTCGGCAAATACCCAACATGGGCCTTGCCATGGAACGGTAGCAAGTGATGTTCGCACATGCTATGGAAGTCGATGTCTTTTAACAGGACGATCTCGTCATACCCCTCGGTGAATACGCGACTGAGATGAACCCGCGGATCCTTGTGCAACCCCGCGAAAACCTCCGCATACATGCGAGCGACCCGGGCGGGAGTCTCAAGCAACCCCTC
Organism: Pirellula sp.; assembly: GCA_025459245.1. Taxonomy (GTDB): domain Bacteria; phylum Planctomycetota; class Planctomycetia; order Pirellulales; family Pirellulaceae; genus JBKCUI01. Next base: position 26,839 of record JALOQZ010000008.1, on the reverse strand, counting down.
TCGATCAGGATCCTCTCCTACCGCTATCAATATCTCGCGAACCGCTCGCTCGATTCGTTTATGATCCACTGGTGACTTCGTTTCGTTGTGGGACATGCAGGTCCGGAGTGGAATCGCAACGCTGTCATCGCCCTGCTCCAATACCGGATGTGTTGGCTTGCTTATCATAGTTGAAGTTCGCTACCTGTTCACTTGCTAATAGGGCCCGATGCCTCGCGGCTACGGTTCGATTCAGCCTCTCCCTTAAGACGCTCAGAGAGGCTTTGCGGGAAAACTATAGGGACCAAGGCAAGGGGAATGCTGCCAGCCTCCCATCAGCTATCATGCTCCCTTTGCATGGCCCCCAACCGTTCCACGCCTTTTCGCAACCCAACGACACCAAACCCGCTCCGACCATGACAGCCGCAAACGAACCAGATATCTCCCTCCGCGACTTCCAGTCCCTCATCCGCACGATGTATTACGAGAAAGATGCCGAACGTGGCGTCTCCGGGACCTTTATGTGGTTGATGGAAGAAATGGGCGAACTCGCTTCCGCCCTCCGCTCCAACAACGATCGCGACAATCTCGAAGAAGAATTTGCCGATGTGATCGCTTGGCTGACCACAATCGCCAACGTCGCCGGCATCGACCTCGCCCAAGCCATCGCAAAGAAATATGGCTCCGGCTGCCCCGGGTGCAAAAAATTAGCCTGCGACTGCCCTATGAGCGAGAAACCCTAAAGGCGCGTTTGGACGCTCCTTCGAGTACCCATTCCAACCACCAGCGGGGCGTTTCCGCGGTCCAGTACAGAGCCTATCGAGAGCAGGCCCTGCGTGATCAGGAGACTTCGATCCGACAACATGGCGACAAACTTAAACCCTGAACGCTGCCGCAGAAATTATCGGCGAGCCTTAGCCTCTTCACGCGCCGCCTTCAAAGCCGCTGTCTCATTCGCCAGCTTGTTCTCAGGACCTGCAGGGAAATACTGGACGTCGTCGTCCAAATAGTATGGACTTGGGAGAGTTTGCCCAGCCACATGCACCTGACAACCTGTGCTTGCCGAACCAAGCCCTACACATGCGGCGACCGCCATCCATACCTTGAGGTCGTTCAACTTCCTTGCCATTTTGCTTCTGAGCTCCGCACTGGGACGAATGATTCCATGGCCGAACGCTCACGCGATTCGGATTGTAGAAGTGGTATCGGTCATTCCCCAGATCCTCTTGAGGCAAAGTCTGCCGGTTATACGAAGCATTTCATCACCACTTCCCTATAACCATGGGCCATAATGAATGCTAGCTATCTCGAGAACCTCTCTTTTCCAGGCCCGATCGCTCCCATGACGACAGCTACCACTCGCTTGCTAACCCTGATCTTGCTGATTCTGCCTACCCCCAGCGGTTTGTTCGCGCAGTCCACCACATCTCGAGCGGCCCGAGCTGCGAAAAACCTTATCCAGCCAAGCTACTACAACGGTCTCGATCTGCTCGCCGATGGCCAAACCAGCGCGGCCTATCAAGCCTTCGAGGAGGCTTACGCACAATCTCGCCAAGTCGGGCAAGACCGCGGAATCGACAGCGTCCCACCCTTGGTCATGATGGGAGAATGCCTGTATATCCAAGGCGATATCGGGGCGTCGCTCCAATACTTGGATGCTGCTCTCAATGTCTCTGTCCAGTGCTCGCCATGGCTCTCCATGCTCGGTCCTGCGACTCCGTCCGATCGATCCGATTCGCGTAACAAGGACGCTCTGTGGTCCCCTCCCAACGGCCGCAACGCAGCGATGCCTCCATCTCCCACCGCTTGGCAAATCCGCCTTGGAAACATCTCGGAATTGCGGGAACGCTCCCCCCAATCTCCGAGTGCAATTCCATCTCCAAGCGAAAACAGTTCACCCGCCGGTGAACCTGTCTTCATCGACGCTCTCGAAGTTCTCCGCTGCCAAGCGATCGCGTTGCGAAGGCGAGCGATGCTATTAGGCCCTTTGTCGAAGTACAACCCTCTGACCCCCTCGCTTCCAAAAGCCTTCGCGATTCAACCGAACTCCCAACCCTCCGAATGGATCAGGTCCGGTGCATCCATTTGTTTGGCGATCGCTTTTATGGACGCCTCCAATAGCAACGAAGTTTCTACGCAACTGAAACAGCGACTTAGTCTGAGCTCCGGAAATGATCACCCCCTCACTGCGATCGCACTCTTGGTCTTAGCCGACCTCTCGGTCGAAGCAAATAACCTGGCCGCAGCCAGTGAGCTTGCTCTGGAATCAAGTCTCGCAGCGGCGAGAGCCGGACAACCGGAACACGTCGATGAAGCCTTGGAGCTCTGGTCCCAATGTGCCTTCCACAACCAGATCGACTATCCATCGTTAGGAAAAACGCTGCTCGCTGTAGGAAAATGGGCTTCGAGCAACAGCCGTCTTGTCGCCCTCCGGGCTCTTGTGGAAGGGATGCGCCAAGCAGCGCTTCGAGGTGACGCCGACACGGTTCGCAAACAAGCCCCAGTCGTAACAGCCGCTTTGCTCCCGAAGCAGATCCTTCTGCCACGCATGGATGCGACCGTTGCCTATGCGCAAGCCAAAGTCGCCTTTCTCGAAAACAATCTCGCGAGTGGCATCCAAAAGCTGGAGGAGTCTCTGTCGATCCTGCGGGGAAACTCACCGATGAGCTCTGCTTCACCGCGACTCTATCAGCTCCAACTGACGCAATACTTGATCGCTGAAAACGCGTTGCCCAAGGAGATTGGTCTACCCCTTTTGACCGGCTTGCTCGACACCGAACGTATCGGGGCCTGGAAAACGAAGTCGCTTGAGGAGCTGGTCTTTCAAACAGCTGACAAACTCGATGCCCGGCGACTCGCTGTCAGGCTCGCTCTGGAAACCAACGATCTCGAGCTTCAAATGGACGCTTGGGAACGTTGGAAAGCCGCTCGCTTTTCCAGCGGTAGTGCTCTGCAAGGACGGCTAGCGGAACTCCGGAGAGCGATTCACGCCTTTCCCGATGCAGTCTCCGCAGAAGAGTGGAATCGTTGGGAGCCGCTTCGCTCGGCTTTTCCCACCCTCACCAAGAACGCGAAAACTCTCCAGGAATGGTGCGCGCCTTTTGCAACCAATCCGAAATGCGATCTTCGTAAGTGGAGCGACGAAGAACTGAAACGCTGGGAAAGAGTTACCAAGCTCAGCGCCGCACAAGAAGCTCTCTTGTGGTCAGCAGCCCTGTCTCCTCTCCCCGTACCCGAAACAATCACCCCTCGTTGGAATCCAAAAAGTCTGCTGAAAGCCCTCACTCAGAACGATAGCTTGCTAGCCTATTACTCCCTTCAAGGGGATTTGCACGGCTACTACATTACCAAGTCGGAGATACGAAGCTGGAAGATTGAAAACGCTCAGGAAATCGGAAGAGCCGTTCGAAATGTTTTGCAATCTTGCACTACGTCGTTTCCCAACCTCCCTACCGATTTTAATAAACAAGTTGATGCGCTGAGGCGACGCTGGATACCCGCCGAAGTATGGGAGGAGATGAATCGTTCAGAGCGTTGGATCATCGCTCCCGACGGTGAGCTATGGAGCTTTCCGTTTGAACTATTTTCTGTCTCCAACTCGAATGAATATGAACCTGCCATTGCACAACATCGCATCTGCTACACCCCAACCCTTTCGTCATTAGAACCGTTGATCCGAGGGAATCCGTTATCCCGCTCGGAGAGGATCACTCTACAATCCTCGGACTACTGGGATGCGAACGGTGGGCAGGCCAAGTCTTTAATGGAACAATCCGCTGCGCTGATGGGACCATCGCGTACATTAGACCTTCCCGTCAACGGCGCCATGGTTCCATCCCCGTACATTAAAGTCGCAGCAGGGCACTACAGCTCGATAGCGCCGCTCCGATGGGACGATCCGAACCGATTCCCCTTGATCCCGGGCTCCGACGCACCCAGCCATCAACTCTCGGGCTGGAATCCGCTTCCTTGGGGCACTCCGCAAGCCGTATGGCTGCTGGGGCATTCAAAATCGCCGGGGGAGATTTCAGGGCTCATTGAACCAGGAGACGAGTGGCTACGATGGACCTTGCCTTTGCTTTCGCAAGGCACCAAGCACATCTGGATTTCCCGATGGCCGGTCGGGGGAGAGTCCACGTTAGCTCTTCTCGCGCCGCTTCGAGACAACTTAGGTGGCACGACCTTTACAGAGGCCTTTCAGCGTTCAGTCGTCACCATGTGGCTAGAGGAGTTTAGCCCATCCAAAGAACCCATTGTGAATGGGCAAGCGGCTAGCGGCTCCAAGAATTCCGAACCAGTACCAGGCTCTCACCCCGCCTTTTGGAGCGGGTACTTGTCAATCGGCGACCCCATGTTCGGGGAGCTAAAACCATAGGGGCTACCTGACCAAGCTCGCATCTTGCAATTGGGCATTCTGCGGAGGAGGTGGCAGAGCCATGGCAGGCGAGGTCGCTGGGACGATGCCCGGCAATCCGGCAGGAACGGGTGCCGCTGTTGTGCCGGTCGGGGTTTGCATCAATGACTGGACGTTGGTCGATATGGCAGAGGCCTGCTGCATGATGCCTTGCGCCTGCCCCATCCACTGATTCCCTTGCTGTGCCAAATTTTGAATCGATTGACCACCTCCCATGCTGGCAAGCAGATCGCGAGCAGGCTTCAAGTTTGGATCGATCTGGAGAGCAGCGCTAAGGTATTGCTGCGTAGCGGGGACGTTTTTGCGAGTGAAATGCAAATAAGCCATTTGGTAGTTCGCCATCGCAGGGGCATGCACTTGGGACAGCTCACCCATTGCTCCATCTGCATTTCCCATATCAAGAAGAACCCCTGCCAATGACGAGCGATGATTCGCGTTCTTTGGGTCAAGGTTCACTGCTTTTTGGAACTGCTCTTTTGCAGCATTCAAATTACCAGACTTCACGTACACCGCGCCGAGCTCGGAGTAGCTCGCGGCATTGTTAGGCGCGACTTCAATCGCTTTGTTGAAGAAGCTGATCGACTTCTCTTTTTCATTTTGACGATCGTACAACCTGGCCATGCTCAGCAATGCAGAGATGTTTTTGGGCTCGGCTTCCAACGCTTTGCTGTAGCTGTCCAACGCTTTCGCATAATCACCTTTGGACTCGTGCAGTTGCCCTGTCATCACATAGACTTCGGGTCCGATGGACCCAGTCTTGGTCAACGGTGCCGTGGCGGTATCAGTCGGGGTCGCGTCGGAAGTGGGACCGCTGAAGGGAGCGGTGATCGCCGTCTTCGCTTTTCCATAGGCTGAAGTGACGGCCGTTCCCATCGATGAGAATTGTCCCTTCACCGCCTTGGTCGTCGACGCGAGGGCACCGCCCATCCCGCTCGCGGCCGTGGAAGCATCCGCTCCAATCTTTTGGGTTGGCCAAATCGACGATTTGACGCCGGGCGAGGTCTTGCATCCGTTCGCAATCGAGACAGATAGGGCTCCCAAGGCGAGGAGCTGCCAAGGGTTCGTTCTGCGTTTTTGCATGGTTTAGAAGGTTCAACTGCGGAAGGGAACACGGAAAAGTCACCGTATCCACCAGAATCGGCAGCGCCCTCGTTCGACCTTGAGGGATATTCCTCCTATTCGGCAATCTCGATGCCGGCCTCCGCTCGCCCGATTCCACCCATTTCCTCTAATTTGAAAAACAAACGAATAAACAAAACTGGAATTGACACCCTCGCGCGTGTTGTCGTATTTCCTCTTCCTGTTAAGGGAAACCAATCAAGCTCTGTCGGCGGTCGAGGATTTGCGGGAATACTCGACTGGCCTTCCTCCTGGGTTGGAGCAGCATAGAGCCATCGCTAACAATTACTGGGTCGATTGTTTTTGATGGTGCTTCACGATAGAGCTTACGACTGCGTGCGGGGACAAGCTTCGGCTTGCCCCCGCACCAGGGAACAACAAGAAGCCGGTTGAGGAAACTCAGCCGGCTTCTTTTTTTAGTCCTACCATACTGATTCGGTCACGACACTGATTCGATCACGACACTGATTCGATCACGACCTACTCTATCTCGAGCGGATTCTGGCTAGCCTTGCAACCAAGCGGGCAAGACGCCCAAACCGGGCAGCTCAATCAGTTGCACTTTCTCAATGGATTGAATTGCCAAGAGTTGCTCCAACGCAATCTTGGGAGGCACGCCGTCCAAATTCAGAACCCCGATCGCATGACCGCCTGGCTGATGACTGGCTCGCCCCACGGACATCTGACCAATGTTGACTTGATGCTGACCAAAGACGGTCCCTACACGACCGATAATGCCTGGCACGTCGGTATGCGTAAAGAACAACATGTGGCCATCGAGATAGGCCTCCAAACGGTAATCGTCGACCGAGATCAATCGAGGCATGTTGTTGCCAAAAACGGTCACGCCCGCTTTTAGCCGTTGACCACTTCCATAAACCTCCGCGGAGATTGATGAAGTAAACGCACCAAGATCGCGGTTGCGATTCTCTGTGAGCTCAATTCCACGTTCACGAAGAAGCATCTCCGCGTTGATGATATTCACATCCTCAGACATCGCTCGCTCAAGCAACCCAGCGCAGAAGGCTGCCGTGAGCAACTTTGTATCCTTGTCAGCGACTTCCCCGCGATAGTTGAGTTGGCATGAACCGATGCTCCCCTCGTGCCACTGCGCCATTAACAAACCGAGCCTATAGGCAGCGTCCAAGTATCCTCGCAGTGATTCCAAGGTCTTGGGGTCCAAGGCAGCGACGTTGACGGCGTGACGAATCTCCCCCGTCTTGAAAAAGTTGATCAAAAGCTGAATGCCTTCGATCGCAACTTGGGTCTGTGCTTCTTCGGTGCTCGCCCCCAAGTGCGGTGTGCAAACCACGCCCGGCATTCCAAAAAGAGGACTCTTGCTGCAGGGTTCTTCTTCGAAAACATCGAGCGCGACCCCTGCGATAATCCCCTGCTTCAATCCCTCTATCAAAGCCTCTTCTTCATAGATGCCCCCACGCGCGCAATTCACCAATCGAATCCCCTTCTTCAAGAGATGCAGTTGATTTCGATTGACGATGTATTTGGTCTCCTCGGTCAGAGGCGTGTGGACGGTCAAGTAATCTACCTTGGGAAGAATGTCTTGAACGGCGTTCACCTTCTCGATCCCCAACTTCATCGCTTGCTCGTCGGAGAGGAAGGGATCAAAAGCGATGACTCGCATACCGAACGCCAGCGCGCGAAGAGCGACTTCGCGACCGATGCGCCCCATGCCGACCACGCCCAATGTCTTATCCGCAAGCTGGGTTCCCATGAACGACTTGCGATCCCAGCGGCCTTCGATCAAGCTCTGGTAGGCGGGGGCCACCGAACGAGAAAGTGCAAGCATCAGCGCGAAGGTATGTTCGGCGGTGCTCAACGTATTACCTGCCGGGGTGTTCATCACGACGATCCCTAACCTCGTCGCGGCATTCTTATCGATGTTGTCCGTTCCAACCCCAGCCCGAACGATCGCTCTCAGCCGCTTGTTACCTTCGAGCGACTCGGCCGTAATTTTGACTCCAGAACGAACGATTGCACCGTCAAACTCGTTGAGCGACTTTCGCAGTTCCTCTCCTTTGAGCCCGGTGCGTACTTCATATTCAAAGCCAGGCTCTGCGTTCAGCAAGTCAAAGCCTTCTTGTGCGATCGGATCTAGGACAAGAATTCGATAAGTCATGGGAGGTTTTCTGGTTATCTATCGGGTTCTGTTCAAAGTCGCAAAGGCCACTCGCTGTGAATGACTCTTTGCCATTCGGTGCACTACGCGTGTTTGGCTGCAAAATCGCGCATGTAATCCGCCAGGGTTTGAGCACCCTCCATCGGCATCGCGTTGTAGATGCTGGCGCGAATGCCGCCCACGCTTCGATGCCCCTTCAAGGAGTCGAGTTGGTGAGCTTTGGCGCCGTCGAGGAATGCTTTTTCAACCTCTTCGCTAGGGAATCGGAATGTCACGTTCATCAAAGAACGATCCTGTTTGCGAGCATGCCCCAAGTAGAGGGAAGGAAACGCATCGAGCGCGTCGTAAACCACCTTCGCCTTCTTTTGATTGTGCGCGTACATCGCATCCAAACCGCCGATCGTCTTCTCAACCCATTCGGCGACCAACCCAAGCACATAAACGGCAAAGGTAGGAGGCGTATTCCACATCGAACCTTCTTTGGAGTGGTTGTTGTAATTGAGATAGCCCGGCAGCTGATCCGACGATCGAGCTAGCAAGTCTCGGCGAATAATGACCACGGTCACACCCGCAGGTCCCGCGTTCTTTTGAGCACAAGCATACATAAGCCCGTACTTGCTTATGTCGACGGGGCGATAAAGGAAATCGGACGAGGAGTCGCATACGAGGGGAGCAGGGGAATCGAGATCGCTTTGAAACTGAACTCCCTGAATCGTCTCGTTGCTCGTGATGTGAACGTATGCAGCATCGGGAGAAATGTTCGCTTGGCCGACATCTGGCAACCGATCGTAGTTGGTGGACGCCGCGTCAAAGAGTACCTCGGTCGCTCCCTCCTTCTTCGCCTCTGCCAATGCGTACTTACCCCACGAACCGGTGAGGATGTACTGCGCTGGACCGCTTTGTCCTCGAAGCAAATTCATCGGGATCATGGAGAACTGCAAACGCGATCCCCCCTGCAGAAACAAGACGTCGTATTCCTCGGGAATTTGTAGCAAACGAATCAGCCGCTCCTTCGCAGCATCCTGAATTGCGATGAATTGCTTGCTCCGGTGGGAGATTTCCATCACGGAAGCCCCACACCCCGGTAGACAAAGCATTTCGTCTCGAATGCGTTCTAGAACGGGAACTGGCAGTACAGCCGGGCCGGCGGAGAAGTTATAAAGTCGTTTTTCCATGGTTTCTGTTATCGAGCGTTCGTCGGCTTCGGATGTTCGGAATAAGTCTTGGTTTTTCTGCCCGCACCCCTTAGATAGCATCTGCTTCTTCGGGCCCACACAGCGGGAAAGCCCGGAATTTTACGGCCAGTTTCACTATTGCGGAAGGACTGATCCTCTCCGCTTCATGAATCGCAATGGGGATCCGCTGCGAGTTGGGCAGTCCTTATGAATCACCGCAGCACCCGCGACGTTGTCACCGATCTCCGAAAACATGGTCGACTTATCGAAGTCGCTGAACCGGTTTCTCCCTACCTTGAAATGGCAGAGATCCAACGGCGTGTGTATGAACGAGGCGGCCCCGCGATTCTGTTCAGCAACGTCCTTGGTTGCGCGTTCCCCATGGCCGCCAACCTCTTCGGGTCGATTGAACAAGCCCGATTTCTCTTTCGCAAAACCATCGATCGTGTGCGAAGAGCTATCGAGCTGAAAATAGATCCAACCGCGCTATTGAAGAACCCATTTCGATATGCGTCAGCCCCCTGGACCGCATGGTCAATGCTTCCAAAGCCCTCTCGGTCAGGTCCAGTTCTCTCTCACTCGATCTCGCTTCGACAACTACCGCAATTGGTCTCTTGGCCCAACGATGGAGGCGCATTCGTTACTTTGCCACAAGTCCTCAGTATGGGGATCGAAACCAGCCTGATGAAGGCAAATCTCGGCATGTACCGAATCCAACTCTCCGGAAACGAATACGTACCGGATCAAGAAATCGGACTCCATTACCAGCTTCATCGCGGTATCGGTGTTCACCACCAAGCGGCATTGGCAGCAGGAAAACCATTCCGGGTCACCGTCACTGTCGGCGGTACTCCCGCAATGACACTTGCCGCCGTCATGCCCTTACCTGAAGGACTCAGCGAACTCACGTTCGCCGGTGCCCTGGCCGGTCACCGAATACCGATGATCGTAAACCCGTCCCATGCTCCCATCTACGCGGACGCAGATTTCATGATCACAGGCACGATCGATCCTGAACGTACCAAACCGGAAGGACCATTCGGTGATCATTTGGGCTATTACGCCAAAGTGCACGAGTTTCCATTTATGAATGTGGAACGGGTCTCGCATCGGCCTGGAGCTATCTGGCCCTTCACCGTTGTCGGACGCCCCCCTCAAGAGGACACAACCTTCGGAGAATTGATTCACGAACTGACCGGCAATATCATCCCTACCGTTTTGCCCGGCGTAAGAGGGGTGCACGCCGTCGACGCTGCAGGGGTACACCCGCTCCTGCTAGCCATAGGCAGCGAACGGTACACCCCTTACCGCCGCCCAGATCGCCCTCAAGAGCTCCTAACACAAGCCAACGCAATTCTAGGACAAGGCCAACTGTCGCTTGCCAAGTATCTTTGGATTGCAAATCAAATGGACGCACCGGAACTGGACATCCACGATATTGAATCATTCTTCCGACACATGCTCGAGCGAATCGATTGGTCTCGCGACCTGCACTTTCAAACTCGAACCACGATCGACACCCTCGATTACAGCGGAGAAGGCTTCAATCAAGGCTCCAAAGTGGTGGTGGCTGCGACAGGTGCCAAAAAACGAGATCTGCACCGTGAAAACTCCAATCTACCGGCACTCCCCAACACGATCACTTCCGCCCGACTCGCTATCCCTGGAGCGTTGGTAGCAAAAGCTCGCGAAGGGCTTTCGCTCCGCTCGATTGCAGAAAGCTTGGATCATTGCTTCGACGTGTCAGGAAACTCTTCGGTGCAGTTGATTGTCCTGACAGATGACGATGAATTTGCCTCAAAGTCGCTCAAGAATTGGCTATGGGTGACCTTCACTAGAAGCAATCCAGCGATCGACATCGATGGTGTCCATGCATTCACCGACTTCAAGCATTGGGGCTGCAAAGGCCCTCTGCTGATCGATGCGAGAATCAAACCGCATCACGCCCCGCCCCTTATGGAGGATCCTGAAGTGACCGCCAAAGTGGATGCCATGGCGGCTCGCGGCGGAGCGATCGCTAAGTTTCTTTAGGAGAATTACTTCGCATTGGTAGCTGTAGCAATTTCCAGCATGGGGTCCCACGATTGCGGGCCATAACCTAGGTGCAAGTGCTTGTTCCATCCTTCGGCGAACTGGGAAGGAGAATGAGTGATCTGAGCTACTTCCGAGTTCAAATCCAGCATCGTTTGCAAATACGAGTTCATTTTCTGGGTGCTCGCAAGCCAATTCTGTTGCGATTGGTGGCACTGCAACATCGCTAGCTTGGTATCCATCACATCATCGACGGCGACCACATAGCCGGGTATCGCAAGCCGATTGTCGGGAGTGCGGTTTCCATGAGGCTGCGCATGATAGAGCGCGATGTCACACTCAACAGCAGCGTGGGGCGGATCGGTTTCGTAGTTTGGAACCGATCGAGTGAAGGCAGCTGTTACGGCGAGACGGCAAGTCTCCATGTGATCCTCCATGTAGTCATAACGAGCATGCGTTAGGACCATCGTCGGCCTAGCCATCCGAACCACTGCTGAAACTTTGGCCAGATTCTCACGGTTGTAAAAGACGTCCAGATCGTCGCAAATTGGCGGATAAAATGTTGCCCCAAGCAGGCCTGCGGAGCGTTTGGCTTCTTCCAAACGAATTCTGGCGGTTGTCGCTCGGTCCGTCTCGTTCGAACCGCAACATCCATTTGCCAAATTCATGTAGTGAATCTTCCACCCGAGCGCACGAAGCCTGAGAAGCGTTCCGGCCGCGACAAACTCGATATCATCCGGATGCGAGAATATCGCAAGAACCGATCGGTCGAAAACTTCATTCGTTGACGCTATCGAAGTCATGATGGAGACTGTGAATCCTAAGGGATGGCGCAGGTCGCAATGCCGAGATGATACCGGATTCCATTCGACAAGTCGCCCTCAGAGATGGCGTTAGGTGGGTTGAGACTCGCCAACCGAGTCAAGCTTCACCTATTTTCAAATTCATCGCTTTTGCCCTTCGAGATCTTCATGGATTTATTCGCTCCGAAACCCGGTTTCGTCGCTGATGCACGCCCGCTAATACTTGCCAGCAGCTCGCCTCGCCGCCGCGAACTATTGCAAAGGTATGGATACGTCTTCCAAATCTTGGAACCAGACCCAACGGCGGAATGCGGGATCTGCTCGCGTGAGACGCCTCCCGAACTGGTCGCTCGACTCGCCTATCAGAAGGCTGCGAATGTGATCGAAAAGATTGACCAAGGTCTCGTTCTTGCTTGCGATACCGTCGCCGAATGCGTCGGTATCATCCTCGGCAAACCCGAGGATCGCGACCACGCTCGCGAAATGCTTCGACGACTTCGGGGCCGCGAACACGCTGTCTATAGCGGCCTTTGTTTATGGGATAAAGAATCCGCCAACAGAATCGTCCGTGTCGATGTTTCCAAGCTCTGGATGGACCCGATTGCCGACTCCGACTTGGAAGCCTATCTCGATACCGATCAATGGGTCGGCAAAGCAGGTGCTTTCGGGTTCCAAGACGGCCCGGACTGGATTCACCTCCGCTCCGGTTCCGCTACCAACGTCGTCGGTCTCCCCATGGAACTGCTCGAAGACTCGCTTCAACGCCTATCTTAAAGGCATTGAGGCGTTACAGCGAATCAAGTCTACAAGCAGATGAGAGCGAGTTAGGCAAAGCCACAACGACAAAGATGCCAACCAATCCGCATATCAAACGGAGCGATTGAGACGGTTGATCATTTCAAGTGCATCGAGGGGATCGAGCGAACCATCCATATTGATATCGACGAAATCCAGGTCGAGATCTCGGTCGGGGCGCAAGATGCGCGATCCGCCGTTGTTGATCGCGTTGATGATGGACAGCGCATCGAGTGGATCGATGGACCCATCATCGGTTACATCGAATTCATTTCCGACATTGGTCCAGAAAGGCTGATCTCCATCGACGATGACAATATCGATCACTCCCGCGTCGAGTCCCGGTCCATTCGCCGAAATCCGCACAGTCCTCGCCCCCTCCACGACGAAGTCATCGATGGCTTGCACCGGGAACGCAACTTGCGTTGCCCCCGCATTCAACCGTACCGAAGTGGGCACAATGAGCTCGCTGGGGCGATCGACAACAAGCGAAATATCGACCCCTTCTGGCGGAGCTGGTGATCGAATGGACAGGATCACGGTCCCATTCCTTTCGGCTGGAATATCTTCATTCAACTGTCGCTTGTCCTGCAACACCATCTGCACAGGCTGATAATCCCCGACGACAAAGGTCATCGAGGCCCCGATATAACGAGCTTCCGCAACGGTGACTTGGACCGATTGCGAACCGTCAAACAGATTATCATCTACCGCAGTGATACCAACCGTCACGGAAGCCTGCCCTGCTGGAATGATCACGCTGCTCGGAAGCGTGAGTTCGGAAAGGTCTGAACTAGCCAGCGAAACAGTGAGTGGCTGTTGTATGTCACTATTCGATCTAGCTACGGTAAGCAACGATACCCCCGCTCCCTCGTCCTCTCGGAATGCAGACCGAGTTGCTGTCAAACTCAAGGTCTCATGGTCGGTTACGAGCACGCTGAGGGAATTGCTCACGACGGTTCCTGACTCAGCTCGCAATTGAACCAAAACGCTACCATCCAGGACTAAGTCATCGACTGCGCGAACAGGAAGTTGCACCGACGCAACGCCCGCAGGCAACGTCACCGTTGCGGGGAGAGAGAGCTCGGTTGTGTCGCTGCTAAAGAGCAGGACCGTAAGTGGAGCACTGATGGCGAACCCAGAACGCTCTAAAGTTAATGTTGCACTATTCGGGCCTGCATTTTCCGCAACAGTGGTGCGATCGATCCGAATCGCGAGCGACGGGGCCCCTGCGACCAAGACCAAGAATTGCTTTGATGCTCTGCCACTATCGTCATCCTCCACTGTAATCGTAACAGTGAAGCTTCCCGTCCGATCGTAGGTATGCTGCCCGCCAAAACTGCCAAATGTTGGGCTGGATGATGTGCCGAGTGAAGTGATTGTCGCCAAACCGCGGTCGATCGGACTGCCATCCCCCCAGTCGATGGAGAAAGTAAACCGCTCGACGCTCGGGGTTGGTGCATTGGGCATCCCAAATCCCGGATCGGAAAAGAGACCTATCGTGGGGAGTACCAACGGAACGCCGACTTGCGCGTTCTGTGCAACGGGTTGTTCTAAGGTTGGCGCTACATTGGTGGTTGTGACCGAAAAAGGAATCAACCGCTCCCCATAGAGTGACCCCTGCAATCGGACTCGCCCCGACAAAGAACCGTTGTCGCCGTAAACATGGCTCGCAGTGACTTGCACCTGCGGTGCGATCAACTGCCACCCGACATCCTGCATCGCAGCCAAATCAAGACGTGTCGGTAGTTTTCGCTGCCCGGCGGTGACACTCGTCGACATCAAGGTCTGCTGACCGTTGCTTTGGAGCGAACTGGCAAAGTGATCTCCATCCTGCATTGGAACAGGATTGACGCCTGCAATGGCCACTGCGTTCGTTCCCACGAAACCTGACGAAGTCAGCTTGGCATCAAAACTCCCGCTCAGACCGAAGCCCAGCAAATGAAGCAATTCGTGCGCAGCAACCGAAGCGAAATCAAACTCATTGTTATCGAGGCCATCCGTTGTCAAACCGAAATGCCAAGGGTCGACAGAGTCGAAAACCAAAGATCCGCCCCATGGACCGAAATCGGTCGGAGGAGTGGCACTCGCGCCCGTCTGGCCGCGATAACGTACGGTATCGACAAACGTCTGCGATGTCGCAGAGGCCGAAAAACCACCGCGATTGGCAATACCAAGAGGAGTGCCTAGCGAGCGAGCACCTACAAAGACCAAGATTTCATTGCTGGCTATGGACAGATTTGTTCGTGAATCACTCGCTCCCGTCGAGGGGTTTTGAAAGGTCGCGGTCCATTGATTGCCTACGCTCGGCGTGATGGCCGCCAGCGTATCGCTCCATTTCGTCGTGATGGAGTCCGCCACGTGTTGCAAGACATTTCGCCTGTTCGTATCCGCAAAGAACCCAGAAGAATCTGTCGAGTAATCAAATCGAAATCGAAGCGCCCCTTGGGCTGGCTGATTCGTGATCGAGCCTGAAGAACTACTGCCATCCCCCCATTCCACAACCGCGGCGATCTGACCGCCTAGCCCCGATATGTCATAGCTTTGGGATAGCTGATAAAGCGAACCTTCCGCCGTAAAAGGAAGCCTGCATTCCAGCTTCTCCAGCAAGCCGATGCGTCGAACGCGTAGGCATCTCATTTCTACTCCCTACATCGAGGTAAATGGAGCGTCCTCGCCCCTCAATTGAGCTAAAGCGTTACCAGCGGCTCGTTGCTCCGCCTCTTTCTTGTTACGCCCCCAAGCAGGAGCATATCGCTTGCCTGTAATCTCAGCGACGACCTGAAATTGCTTGCTATGATCTGGGCCGTGCTCGTCAACCAACCTGTACACCGGAGTCCCCTTCAAATCCTTCTGAGCAATCTGCTGCAACGAAGACTTGAAGTTACCCCCATGATGGCCATCGGCAGCCAATCGTATCTCCGGCTCGATATGGGTCAAAATAAATTTCCGAGCAGAGTCGATTCCTCCATCGATGAAGATCGCTGCAACGATCGCCTCAAAAACATCGCTCAAAAGCGATCGAGGCATCGCCGACTTCATCATTCCGCGCCCAACCACCAAACATTCATCGAGCCGCAATTGCCGAGAAATCTTGGCGCACACACGGCGAGAGACCACCACCGATTTGATCTTGGTCAACTCGCCTTCCAAGTATTCTGGGTAACTTCGAAAAAGATAATCGCAGACCACCATCCCAAGGATTGCGTCCCCCAAAAACTCCATACGCTCGTTGGACTGTGTGCGAGTCGACGCCACGCTGGAATGCGTCAATGCAGACATCAAAATGGTCGGATCATTGAATCGGTATTCAACGATGGTTTGACACCGCTCGAGCTTGACCTCAGGACTGGTCGTATCGTCAAACGCTGGTATCTCCGGATTTTCCACTCGTCGCAACTCCTCTGGCGTGGGGATCAAGCCTAAGTGCGAAACGCTCCGTTCCCCCTAACGACTGGGATAAAGGAACAAAAACGAATCGAGCCGAGCAAGGAGGGCGGCCGTCCAAGTTGATGAGACAAAAGTTGCGAGGAAGAGGCCGTTTCGGTGCAACGGCAGCTTCCTAGCCCAACTCGCACGATCGCTTGCTATCGGTCTTTCTATTCTGGTGAAGCAAGATGGGGCGGTAAAGAGTTCAATACCTGAGAAACTTTGACTTTCCCGTCAATTTTTCTCTCGCTTTCCCCCCCTCAAGACCGAGGGGACAGGAGATATGAATTACCCCGCGCTCACTACTGAAATGCTAGCATTCGCTGCCGTTTTTACGGTGTTGTCCGCAATTGGTTTCCAAGTGATGCGGGCCCTGCGTTACCAAGCGCAACGTCGATGTCGGACGGAAGCGGAGGAAGCGGCACTTCAGCAGCTTCGAAGCGAGGAACTAGCCCTCACGCTCCATCAAAGCTTCACCGATTTTTCTCTTCAGCAGCAAGAAGCTCGATGGTACGACGTACAAGTCGTTCGGATCGATCAAGAATCGGACGACTCGCGATCTTACTATTTGGTCGACCAAAGCGGAGATCCGCTCCCCGCTTTCTTGCCAGGGCAACACCTCCTTTTGGAACGCCCAAGCCTTTATGGTGAAACGCCGGAATGTCGCTGCTACTCCCTTTCGGATGACGCGCAAGCCGGGTACTGGCGGATCACCGTGAAACGAGCCAGTGATCACGACAAGAGCGTGAGTCGTTGGTTGCACGACACCGTGGTCGTTGGGGACAAACTGCGTGTGCGCGGGCCTTCGGGTGCTTTCTTTTTACAAAGCTGCACAGCTCGTCATGTCGTGTTTCTCAGCGCCGGTGTCGGTGTCACACCGATGATCCCGATGTTGCAGCAAGCCGTTCAAAGGCCGCATGGGTCGATTCGTTTCTTTGCACAGTTCCGAGATGTCGACCACGCTCCCTTTGCGGAATATCTACTGTCCTTTGCGCATCAATTCGCAAGTTACGCGGAAGACTTCCGTATTCGCCTTTTCCTCACCCGTTTTCCACGCGGGGTGAAAGGGGAAGAAGACAATGTCATTCAAGAGGGTAAGTTCACCGCGGTCGATGTCTGCGATGGCATCGATGTTCTCGATGCGACGGACGTTTATCTATGCGGTCCGGAATCGTGGTTGAACACGATGCGCACCGGACTGCTTGACGCGGGAATACCGAACGAGAATATCTATTTTGAACTATTCCATGCACCTGC
Source organism: Pirellula sp. (assembly GCA_025459245.1). Lineage (GTDB taxonomy): Bacteria > Planctomycetota > Planctomycetia > Pirellulales > Pirellulaceae > JBKCUI01. The sequence continues at coordinate 9,700 of JALOQZ010000008.1, read as the reverse complement.
GAGCGAACCCATTCCGTCCGTAGGAAGGGAGAAGAAGGACTTCGTCCCGTGCTCCGTTCACTTTCGACAATCCAATCGATTGGCCGAGTTTGCCTCCGCGTTTCCAAGCCTTCTTGGGTTCGCCATCAAGACAGACATACCGATGAATAGCGGTTGCCGAACCGGGGCATGCGGCAGCTGCGCCGTTCGATTGCTTGAAGGAAAGGTCCGTTACACACGCAAACCGCAATATCCCCTCAAGCCCAATGAGATCCTCCCATGCGTCTGCGTCCCCGATGGCAACATCGTCGTCGACGCTTAGCGCGATCCTTCGCAGATCGAAAGGCCTACTGTTCGTCTATCAGTTAGCCGACAGGTGAACTAGAAACAGAATAACAGCTCTTTGGAGTTGAGCAGTACATGCGCGAAATCTTTCCAAGCCTCTTTCCTTTGAACCGGAGATTGTGCATCTTCTGCGGACGCCCGATCAGCAGATCCACCTAAATCCTCGACGAATGCAAGTGAACGATTGACTTCATCGTCGCTCGGTTCCCTACCTCGCGCTTGCCACAGCATCTCGCTCACCCTTTGACGGTCACTAAGATCCAGTCGCAACATCCGCTCCGCCCACTTCTCCGCCAAGGCATGGACCATCGGATCGTTCAACATCGTTAGCGCTTGAGCCGGCACGTTCGACACATTGCGTCTCCCCATCGAACTGAAGGGGGTAGGCATATCAAAAGCCGTTAACATCGGGTTGAGAAAGTTGCGTCGCACCTCAAGATACAAACTTCTACGACCCCGACCATCCATCGGTCCGCTTTGATTCGGGCGTCCACGACCAGTCAAGAAGTCGTTCAAATGGACTCGTACAGTTCCCCCCTCCAGTCGACTGTCCAACTGTCCTGCCGTTAAGAACAATCCGTCCCTCACCGCCTCGCCTTGCAACTTCTTCACGTTTGCAAACGCTAGATACTCGTTGCTCGGGTCGACTGTCGATGACTCCCCCGCAGCTGTTTGCTGACGGTAAGTACTCGACAGACAAATCGAACGTATCAGTGACTTGAGAGACCAATCCCCGTCTCGCAGCGACAGCGCAAGGTCGTCCAATAACTCTGGGTGTGTCGGCAACTTGCCTTGAACTCCGAAATCATCGGTTGTTGCAACAATGCCTCGACCGATTAAGTGATGCCAAAGCCGATTTGCGATAACGCGAGAGAGAAGCGGATTGCTCGGTGCAAGCATCTGTTCGGCTAGCTCTAATCGCCCCGAACCGCTTCTGTTATCCAGCGATCGGCTCTTCCCATCGAGCGCTTCCAAAAAACGTCGAGGCACCAGTTTTGCTGGCTTGTCCGGATTGCCTCGAATCAGTAGGAAATCGTCTTGCCCAGATCCATCCTGCATCGCCATCGCCACTCGAGACTCCCAAGTCACCTTGGTCGCGATCGCTTGTTCGGAGTTTTGCCATCCCTCCAACGCGTTGTTCCAGGTTTCCCAAATCTCTGCGGGAGCGGATTCGAACTGCCGGCTGTTCAGTCGATCGATCAATTCGGTGAGCACCCAAGCATCGAGACGCTCATCCTCTTCGGACAATTCTGATAATTCGCTTCCGCGCGTTTCTTGGATCCTGGAAAGCGATTCTCGTATGCTCTCAACGGACCATGCAATCGGAGGTGTCGTCGGAGTATCGCCTCCTACGATTTGCGCCAATTCAAAACCCGAGGTATCGATGGCTGAAAACTCCAGGTGCACCCGTTTGTTTTTATAACGAGCTAGACTCGGGCCTTGCACCCACCGCCATCCAGACTCTGCCGTTCCTTTGGATTCGAAAACCGTTTCTCCATGGAGTGGGCCTGCGATCAGTCGATGGGAATCTACCGCCGTGAAGACCTTGAAGTTTCCGCGAACCAGAAAAGCGAGTCGATCCGATTCCAAATGGAACGCGGGAGTAAGAAACGTTCCACCCGCTTGATCGACTTGTGCATATCGGTTTTGGGCGTTCATCCGTTCCAGTAGGGACTTTTGGCGGAACCAGAAAGGATCGGCAGCAATGGATGGGAACGCAGAGGCTCGAAGCTTCAGCGTCCCCCCCTTTTTCGCGTCCGCAACTGCAGCGTCGCTAGCCTTTACCGCGGGACTCTGCAATCGAATCGACTTCCAACCACCCAATTGGACGCGAGAACCAAAACCTGCACCGTTGGTTCGGAATGATTCGACCGGCAGTGTCGACGCATCAAACAGAACACGAGTGTCGTTCGAGGGCAATGGAAAAGGAGCTGGTTTGGACTGCGCTAAGGTGCTTGCCAATGCGTCGATACGCTGCTCGCCCAGATTGCGAACAAACTGCTGCGCCAAATCGGTTACTTGCTTGCGATGATCGTCTCGAACCGTATCAAGCAAGGCATGAATCCTATCTTCTTGTTCATCAGTCTCGAAGCGATAGAGGCGATAATGGCTACTGCGGAGATAGCCGTACATCGCATAATAGTCCTCCGTGCTAATCGCATCGAATTTGTGGTCATGACAACGCGCGCAAGCGACCGTCATCCCTAGAAAGGACTTGGAAAAGACATCGACCATGTTGTCGAATCGATCGGTTTCGTCCTTGCGAGTATCCACTGGAGAGTGGACCCATTCCCCGAGAAACCAGAATCCGGTTGCGAGAATCGATTCGTTCCATCCGAGAGTGGGGTGCCGGCGAGGTTGGCTCAAAAGATCGCCTGCGACATGCTCCCGCACGATGTCTGCATACGAAACGTCGGCATTCCAAGCTCTCACGAGATAGTCCCGATAGTGCTCCGCGCCAGGGATATCTTCGTCGAATTCATGTCCCCTGGACTGAGCGAATCGCATCAAGTCCATCCAGTGGCGGGCGAACCGAACACCGAACTGCGGATTGGATAGGAGCGAGTCGAGCATCTGCTCGTACCAGTCTTCGCTCGGCTCATCGCGCCATCGTACGAGCTCGTCGGTGGTCGGTGGAATTCCCAAAAGGTCCCAGTGCAAACGACGAATCAATACCTCTCGATTGGCCTCTTGGGCTGGGACCAAGCCTTTGGATGCAAGTCCGTTTTGAATCCAAGCATCGATGGTCGACGCAGGGGACCATTCCATTGAAAGAGGAGGTAAAGTTCGCCTTTCGATGGGCGACCAAGCCCAATGCGAAGCCTTGCGAGATTCCAAATCAAACGACGGAATCTCCTTCTTCGAACCAGGAACTGGCTCATCCGGCCATGGAGCGCCTGCCAGCACCCACTTGGTGAGATCCTCGATCTCCGACGCAGGAAGCTTGCCCGATGGAGGCATCTCATAGCCTTCGTATCGGATCGCTTGTAAAAAAAGACTTTGCGAAAGCTGCTCGGAATCAATAGCAGCCCCTGAGTCGCCCCCCTGTTCGTAAAACGATCCGTGGTCGAGCCTCAAGCTACCTTCCAAACGCTTTGCTTCCCCGCTGTGGCATTCATAGCAGCGAGCTACGAGGATAGGTCGGATCCGCTTTTCGAAGAAATCCTCCCCGAGCGATTGCTGTGCGAATAAAGTGGGAGCGCACGATGAAATCGCGACCACCATAAAGACAGCGAGCAAAGATGTAATGGGAAGCAGTCGAAATGACATGCTTGGCTTTCCTGGGGAAAAAACGGGCAGGGCTGGGAACGAAACGGTAGGAGCGTTGGCGGGGAATTCTCATTCTAATCGCTACAGAAGAATCCGGCTCCTGTTCTCACGATGCCTTTGTATTGGTCATCAACACCCAAACCAGTCCCGCGAGAAGGATCAATGAGATCACGGAAAGAATTCCAATGATAAGCCATTGATTTCGTTTCTGTCGCTGCTTGCGCTGTGCCTTGAGCAACGCAGCAGGAGAAGGCTTCGCCGTACCGGTCAATTCGCTCGAAGGGGCTGGTCCCGATGCGGGTAACTCAGGAAATCCAATGGTGCTATCGGAATCGGAGTGTTTCCGATTGGGCTCCTCGTAAAAATCAGAGCCAGCAGGATACAGCTCTGGTAACAACTGTTCTGCCGCCAGCCATTGTGGCTGACCTTCTTTCCATAAAAGCGAATCTGCAGTAACTCGCTTCTCTTCGATCCAAACAGTTAGTAACTCTTCCGAAGCGGGGCCATACTCGCCACCGCTGGGGGGACGGACATACCATCTAGCCCCCTCCGCTTCGATAAAAGCCTTGGGCCTTACCTTTTTACTGACTGGGGGAACAGCCGGAGGTGCATCTTTTGGTTTTGATGACGAGTGCTTGGCTACTACCTTGCTGCTCTTCACTGTCGGCGCCGTTGCTTGGACCTTTTCTTGCGGTTTCGCCAAAACAGGGGAAGCAGCCACATTCGAAGAACTGCTGCGGACGGCGCCTGCTTTCACCGCCGGGCTTGCGACTGCAGCGTTTGGAACGGACGCCGCCTTCTCGTCGTCGATCGCTAGCGAGTAGGTCGCGTCTTGAAGCGGAATACGAAACAATTGTCCACACTCTGGACATTTGCCTTTCTTGCCTCCTTGGAAATCCTTCACGTGGATAGCGTGAGCGCAATGATGGCAAGCAAATCGAATTCCCATGATATCTCTCGCAAACCTTAGTTCTGCGGGCCCTTTTTGACTTCGCTAACGATAGGACTCGTGGCATTTATTGCAGGATTGATCGATCTTTCCGACGGCAGTCCTCGCAGCTTCGGCATCTCCCAGCTTCGTTGCCTTGATCGCCTCTGTTGCGGCCGTGACCATCTGCCCGGCTAACTCGACATACGTATCGTCATCCGCATCGGTCATCCCCTCCTGCTGAAGGATCTGTCCGTAGGCTGCGACAAGCTCTGCGTATTTGAGAACTTCTTCTTGGCTGTTTTGGAATTCTTTATCGCTGCTTGTCATCGGAGCGAGATGCTCGCGGAGAGCCCACTCCAGCAACTGCATGCTAGGGCCTCGGTCTGCGATATCCTCCCAAGTCACTTCATCGGCAGTGCCAGACAGCTTGGAGCCCTTCAGCAATTCCTGCAAATCTTGATGGCGTAATTTCGCTTCGTTAAACACGGGCTGAGTCCCTACCTTGCAGTTGGACGCCATCTTTGCAAAGGCTCGTTGGCCGTAGGGAGAGGAAGATTTCCAACGAATCTCTTCCGGATAACGATCGATGATGGCCATCAAACTCGCAAGCAATGTGAACTCGCGTCGCACATCCTTAAAGCCACCTGCAGCAAACTTGGCAGGCGTCGTGATCACTGTATCGAGCCGAGACTTAGACTCTTTCACCAAATCCTCAATGGTGGTTCCACTGATAAGATTTTTCCAAACGCCATCCTTGGTCGCAGCACCCTCCACCGCTGCCTCATTGCCCATTTCAGCCACGGGACTGTTGGTCGCTAGCTTGTTCTCGGAGGCCGTTGAGTCAGGCCTCGTGCCCTGCAACTGGGCCAAGGGGGCATCGAAGAAAACGCCGGAAAACTCTCCAGGTTTGAACGTCGGCGGCACAGCACGCGTCGGTCGCTTTACCGTTCGTTGCGCAAATGCAGCGCCAGAAAGCCCGGCCGTCACGCAAACCACCATCAGCCAACGCCCCAAAGGTAGGGAGCGCATGGTAGAGGCGCAAACATCCAGCTGACTAACTCGTGCCCTAGTCTGTAATGATTTTCGATTTTCGATTGGCATTGGAGTTTGCGACAAAACCTATTTGGGAAAACCGACTAGGAAGGAGCGAATCACGATCGGCAATCGGCGCGATTCATTATAGACCACTTCCGGCCGATTACGAAAACATCTGAAATTGCCCGGACGCCTGAAATGCGGATTCGAAATGCCGGAAACAAGGCCCGTTGCCCGATTCGGGACGAAGGATGACCTCGATCACATCGGCACGTCCCGAAGTACCAAAAAGTCGATGCTGTTTCATATAGCGGAGCGCCGTATCGGTAATCTTCCTCTGTTTTCGCTCGTCGACGCGGTCGGAAGGCCCTTCCCCTGGAGGCGGACCAAACTCTCCCGTCTTGACCTCTACAAAAACAAGAATCTTCTTTCTCCAAACGGCGATGAGATCGATCTCGCCTGTTCTTGTTCGAAACGACCGTTCGAGAATGAAATAGCCTTTGCGTTCCAGATAAATAGCTGCTAATCGTTCTCCAAAAGCACCCACACTCTCGTTTGGGTAAGGAGCTGGATAAGGGCGGCTCAGCTGGTAGCCATACCAACGTCCCCAGAACGCTTCGAGCCACTCACCGACGGAAGAGCGATTGAGACAGGATTGCCGAATCGTCTTCCACCCGCTCTTAAACCTCGTCGGCTCCATCGTCCTCGTCTTCGTCATCGTCGAGGTCCTTGTAGTTAACCGGAGAAATCGCCTTTTTGATTGTCTTGACCATCACGTCAATCGGCGGCTCCTTTCCGGTGAAGAGCCGGTATTGGTATGCCGCTTGACGAACGAACATTTGCAATCCAGTGATCACTGGACAGGCTGCCGTTCGCGCCCCTTTGATGAACAATGTCTGCTCAGGATTATAAATCGTATCAAAGACCAATGTCTTCCCTTTGAGCTTACTCGTCTGAAAGGGGGTCTCATCCATCTCCGGAAACATCCCCACGGGTGTTCCATTGACGAGGATATCGGGGGAAATGGAATGCCGATCGCCCCATGGTACCGTCTTACCATTGAGAACTCCCGCCAGTTCTTTGGCGGCATCAGCGTTTCTCGCGGTAACGGTAATGAGCGCGCGTCGTTGAGCAAGCCCATACCCGATCGCGCGAGAGACTCCACCACATCCCAACAGCAATACCGAAGCTCGCTCGAACGGATCTTCTTTACCGGTCATTTTCGCATAAGCCTCGGTAAGGCAGTCCATCGCCGCGCGGTAGTCGGTGTTGTAGCCCACCATTTCCTCGCCCGCAAAAACAACGGTATTGCAAGCCCCGATGCCTTGGGCCGCCGATTCGGCTTGGGTTAGCAAAGGCAAAATCGCTTGCTTGTGCGGAATCGTGACGCTTAGCCCTCCGATATTCTCCCGCTTGCACCAAGCCAAGAATTCAGGCAACTCGCCAGCAGCCACTCGGAATGGGAGATAGCGACAGTCCAAGTCATGGGCCAGGAAGGATGCATTGTGGATCAGCGGACTGTACGAATGCGCTACCGGATCCGCGACCACACCGAACAATCGTGTCGTCGGCTGAATCGACTCTGCTCGATAGACGTTTGTCATCTGATCAAAACTCAACTGCCCGGGTGCAACTTTGCGTTCGGAATTGAAAACGCAGTAAGTGAAAGGGGCACCGTACCGAGTCGCGAGAATCCGAGAGGGTGTACCGTAGTCCCCCATGGCAATACCGATGGTCGGGACCTTTGCATTTCGCATGAGTTCCAAGACCTTGACCATATCGCCAAACGAATTGGCTTGCACGGCGATCTTGACTATGTCCGCGTCGACTTTGGCAAGCCTCTCATAAATCGCGTCCAAATCGTCTGGCGTCTCTTCGAAGTTATGGAGACTGACGATACGCTTCGTCTTGCCGTACCGAGGAATCTTCTGAGCGGTGTCTTCCTCCAAGTCAACATATTCGATTCCCATGGCAATCGCAGAACGAAGGAGCATCAGCCGCTCCTCTTCGGTTCGATCCCACCGACCGCCATCTTCTTTGCGCCGGCAAGTGATCACCACGGGAGTGGGACGATTCTTTAGCAGTCGCCCCAAATCAATGCTTCGGCCGATGTAATCGAGTCGAAGCTCAGCGAGTTTGGCGCCCAACTCAGCTACTTGCTGGTGCTCGTTGATAGTGTGTTTGTGACGCGTTCTGGCGATCGTTACGCAAAGCATGCTGTCGGGGCGGAGGTAAGAGGAGTGTGATGAGGTGAGATTCGACGAAGCCCTTCGAGGCGGCGATCGGAATCTTCTTACGAATTTCGGGAGTTTCGGTTTAGACCCGATCCGAAAACCATCAGCCGCTCTGGCGCTAGCCGCGGTTTCCGGTGGTTTTCGGATAGGCTCTTAGATCAAGGAGTCGCAGTCGGAGCTGGGGGGCCATTCCAAGTCAAAAATCGCTCCAAAAGCGTCGGACCTGGCTCGGTCAGGAAGCTCTCGGGGTGGAACTGCCAGCCTTCGATCGCATACTTTTTGTGCCGAACCCCCATGATAATTCGATTGCCGGCGGGATCATCGACCCACGAGGAAACTTCCAAACACTCTGGCAAGCTTTCTGGCAGAATCACCAACGAATGGTAGCGGGTGGCTACAAAAGGATTGGGCAATCCGGCGAACATCCCTCGATTGTCGTGATAAATGCGATCGGTCTTTCCATGCATCAACTCGGGGGCGCGGACAATCTTGCCCCCAAACGCTTGCCCGATCGACTGATGCCCGAGACACACGCCCAATATGGGAAAGTCCGCGTGGAGCTGCTCGATGATCGGAACGCAAATTCCGGCCTCGTTGGGAGTGCAGGGACCGGGCGAAAGGATGATCCGATCCGGACGCATCGCACGAACTTGATCCACCGTTAATTCGTCGTTTCGGTAGGTCTGGACATCCAGCGAAGGATCTATCTCCCCCAGCCTCTGGACAATGTTGTAGGTGAAGGAATCGTAGTTATCGATCAGCAGTATCATGTTGAGCCAGCGAGGTTCGACCAAGGACCGTTTCGGTGGCTGTAGTGTAGTCGAGCGTGGGATTGTCGACGACCTCTAGTTTTCAGTCATTCCAAAGCCGACGCACCCGCCTTGGACACATCCTGATTCGATTCAGATACCGTTCGAATAAACTCCATAGCTCGCAGCATTGCGTCGCGGTCGATTTCGTGGGTATGAATGCAATTGCCGACGCCTCTCAGCATCGTGACGGTCAGCCGTCCCCCCAAATGCTGTCGAAACTCCTCGAGACCGTCAAAAAGGGTCTCGGCTCCGACGATGGGATCGTAAATCGGTAACCCCAGATTCATCAAAACCCCCAAAGTTGCCAGCATATCGGACCGCTCTAAACCGTGAACAAAATGGGAATAGACCGTGTCCAGCGCGACCCCGATGGAAACGGCTTCGCCATGCCGCAGCCGGAATTGAGAAAGGTGCTCGAGTTTGTGGGCGGACCAATGCCCAAAATCAAGTGGCCGAGCCTCCTGCATTTCGAACGGATCTCCTCCATGCGTGATGTGATGGAGATGCATCAGCACGCTGGAACGAATGGCGGCCAAAACGGACTCCCCCTCTCGCTTCGCAATCGCGTGAGCATGCTCGCATAAAAACCGAAAAGCGCCTGGACTCTTGAGCAAAGAAACCTTCACCGCTTCCGAAAACCCCGCCACGAAATCCCGTTGAGGCAATTGCGCCAACAGCGATTGATCGTTGACAACCGCCCAAGGGACTGAGAACGTCCCTTTCCAATTTTTCTTTCCAAACGCGTTGATGGCATTCTTTACTCCGACCCCCGAATCAGCCTGAGCTAATGTCGTGGTAGGAAATCGAATCAATCGAATGCCGCGATGCGCGATGCCTGCGGCATAGCCTACCGCGTCGAGCAAGGCACCGCCTCCTATCACACACATGTAACTTCGCCGATCTAAACCATCTCGATCGATCGCTCGAAAGATGTCCTCGATCTGATCGACATCATTCTTGATCTGCTCCCCCCCAGCTAAATACCGGACCGGGGAAGTGAGCTCCAAACGGTCCGAAGCGCCGATCAGCCGACGTTCCAGCGATTCGCGGATGGAAGGATTGGAATCCACAACCGACTGATCCACCCAAAACTG
>JALOQZ010000133.1 GCA_025459245.1 Pirellula sp. | reverse complement strand
AGGATGGAAACAAGATGTTCAACCGATCACGACCACTCCCCTTCCGAACGTCGCGAGCTGTTTCGACAGCAGCCCTTGTGCTTGCGATGGCTGCAACGAACTCCTCGGTTCAAGCTCAATTCCAGATTCCGGGAATGAAACGCCCTGCACCTGCCCCGATTCCCGGAACGCAGCCTAACATTCCTCCTTCGCCCACCGCAAAAACCGAGCGAGAGCCAATCTGGACGGCGAATCCGAATGGCCGCGGCGAAGCGTTCTTTCGACGCGAATTGGATCTGCCGGCGATTGAGCGTGCTCACATCGAATTCGAAGCGTCTCAGTCGTGCGAGATCTATCTCAATGGTTTGCGAGTCGCCGCAACCAAGGCACCAGGTCAACGAGAAAAGATCGACGTGACCGCAACAGCTCGTCCTGGCAAAAATATCCTAGCTATTCGAGCTATACATCGAGCCTCCTCAACGCCTTCCATCTCAGCAGCATTCTTCTTTAAACCTATCAATCAAAAGTGGCGCATTGTCGTAAGCGATTCCGAATGGCAAGCCACGAGCACCGCCGCTCAAGGGTGGCAGCTGCTACGATACGATGACTCCAACTGGTCCGCAGCCGTTTCAAGACTCGAGGCATCGTCCGATATCACCGATCCTGACGATATTGGGGATGCGGTGACGGACAGTCCCAAGGGAAATCGACCGATCCCCTCTTCGTCGACTTCGGCAATCGATATCGCTGCAGATTCGAAACAAAAAAGTACACCAGTGAAGGCGTCTCTCGCAGATTACGATTCGTCGCAAGGACCGCCACCGAAAGAACGGTTTACGACGAAGCCTGGCTTCTCCGTAAAAGAAGTCTTCGGCAGCAAAGAGGTTGGGTCGGTTGTCGCCATGACTTTTAACGAGTTCGGGCACATCATCGCGTCGCAAGAGGGAGGACCGCTTCTGCTTCTTTACGACTCGAACAAGGATGGGTCGTACGACAAGTCGCGTGTCTACTGCGAATTGGTAAAGAATATTCAAGGCATTCTCGCATTGAATGGGGATGTCTATGTGACCGGAGACGGTGCCGAAGGTTCGGGGATGTACCGTCTCATCGATAGCGATCGGAACGGAGATCTTGAGAAGGCCGAATTGTTGGTCAAGTTCAAGGGCGTTGCGGGGGAACATGGTCCCCATCAAATGACTTTCGGCCCTGATGGCTCCATCTATTTGGTCGTCGGTAACCATTCCCAGCTCGATGCACCTTGGCCTGAGGAAAGCACTTACACCAAGCCTTACGAAGGGGATCTTGTTCAGCCACGATTCGAAGATCCAGGTGGACACGCAGAAGGAGTGAAAGCTCCAGGTGGGACCGTGCTGCGCTATGATCTCCTTTCGAAAAAGGCGAGTATCATGGCGGGTGGGTTGCGAAATGTTTATGACTTGGCATTCCATCCCTACGGCGGACTTTACGTTCACGATTCGGACATGGAGGCGGACATTGGTGCCGTATGGCATCGGGACACCAGCTTGTTCCGAGTTGTGGAGGGTGGTGAATACGGTTGGCGAAGCGGCTGGGCAAATTGGCCTGAGTACTATCTCGATCGCCTTCCTTCGTTGGCTTCTTCGGGTAGAGGATCTCCCACTGGGCTAACCTTCTATAATCACTTCAAATACCCAAGCCGCTTCCATCGCAACTTGTTCTTAGCGGATTGGTCGGAAGGACGGATTCTGACGTACAATGTCGAACAAGATCCCAGCAAAGCGAAGGTCGAAGAGTTTGTATCCGGCACTCCGATGAACGTAACGGATCTTGAGGTTGGGCCTGACGGTTGGTTGTATTTCTGCACGGGAGGACGCGGCACCGACGGCGGAATATACTGCGTGCAATGGAATGGCGAAATTCCTGCCGCGGTTTCCAATCTCGGAGAAGGTATCACGAAGGCGATTCGGCTTCCCCAGTTACACTCTGCTTACGGTCGCCAAGCGGCTGCTTTGACAAAGAAAGAGGTTGGGGAAGAGTGGGGAGAACTGGTTGCTGGAGTCGCTTACAGCAGCGACAACCCTGCACGTTACCGCATTCAAGCTCTCGACTTGATGCAAATGCTCGGCCCGGTCCCTACCCCGGAGATGCTTGTCGAACTGAGCAATTCACCTAGCGAACCTTTCCGCGCTCGATGTGCCCAATTGATGGGACTTCATTCTGACACGGAAGTGGCTGAACGATTGGTCGAGTTGCTGGCCGATCCGTCCAGTACCGTGCGGAAGGCAGCTTGCGAATCGATGCTCCGGATCGGCGTGATTTGCGATCCTGTCGCCGTTATGAAAATGTTGCAAAGCGATAGCCGCGAAGAGCGATTTCTCGCGAGACGCGTATTGGCTTTAATACCTTTTGCCGACTGGAAAGAGGAGTTTCTCGCCAGCGCGTCGACGAGACTCGCGATCAACGCGTCTCTCGTCCTTATCACTGCTAACCCCACTCGAGAAAACGCCGAAGCCGTCTTTCAATCGATGAATCGCATTAGCGAAGGATTCGTGAGCGATGCTGACTTTGTCGATTTGCTACGGGTGATGCAAGTTGCGTTGATGCAAGCAGACTTGGACCAAGGCTCACGTGCAAAATGGGCTTCGTTTGTGGAAAGGGAATTCCCAGCGGGAAACGGTACCATCAACGCGGAGCTTATTCGCTTGGGAACCTATTTAAAGTGTGATCTTGTCGCCCCCGCGATCAAGTATTTGCAGACCGACACGAGCATGCCGGAGCGAGTTCTCATCGCTATGCATTTACCGATGATGAAGCATGAGTGGACGTCCAAGGAAAGAATGGCTCTCTTGCAATTCTTGGAGTCGGCGCAGAAGATCGATGGCGGAGGCTCCTACCAACTCTATGTGATGCGAACATCCCACGCACTTTCGGATTTCTTGACCGAAGAAGAGTCTCTTCGAATTCTGAGCCTGGGCGAGCAGTATCCAAACGCAGCGTTGGCAGCGTTGTTGAAGCTTCCCAACGAACTCGATTCTTCGACGGTGGAGCAATTGGTGCGTCTCGATACTCAAATCGATCGCGGTGGATTGGAAGAGGATGTGTTCAAACGACTGAAGACGGGGATCACAGCGATTCTTTCTTCCCAGTCTAGCGAGGTGGCGCAAGAACATTTGCGAGAGCGATGGAGGAAGAGTCCGGATCGTCGCGCTACGATCGCTCTTGCTATGTCGCAAAAGCCGGATGAAAAGAACTGGGACTACTTGGTTCGAAGCCTCGGGATTCTCGATCTGTTTGCAGTGCCCGACGTATGCAGCGCCTTGATGAAAATCGATGTTGCAACCGATGAACCCGAAGCGATTCGGCAGGCCATTTTGCAAGGATGTCGACTGGCTGAAGCTGGGCAAAGCACAAAGCCCATCGTCGACTTGCTGCAGTTTTGGACCGGTGAATCGATTTCGATCGCGAACGATCCACCATCCACTCCGATGTCGAATTGGCAACGCTGGTTTGAAGTTCGCTACCCCGATAAACCGCCAGCAACTCTTCCTGGTGAAACGGAACGGCCACGTTGGTCGCTCGAATTCCTTGAGCAATTCTTAAGCGGCGATCAAGGGAAAGCTGGATCGGTCGAGAATGGCGCGTTGGTCTTCAACAAAGCACAGTGCAGTGCTTGCCATAAGATGAACGGAAAAGGAAAGGGGTTCGGCCCCGATCTAAGCAGTGTGGCGAAGCGATTCACCAAGACGGAATTCTTGGAGTCGACTTTGTACCCATCGCATGTCATCAGCGATCAGTATGCGACTAAAAAAGTACTTACGACTTCAGGCGAAGTTCATGTTGGTATTCTGGTCAAAACCCCCAATGGGTACTTGGTCCGCGTGAACCAAGACAAGGAGATCGCGGTCGATGAATCAGAGATCGAGGAGGTGTTACCGAGCAAGGTTTCCGTGATGCCATCTGGCTTGCTCGATAATCTTTCTCCATCGGAGATCCGAGATTTGCTTTGCTTCTTTGGTTATCTTCCGTCGGCGCAAGTGGCCGAAGAGAAGGCATCTACGCTGCGACGCTAAAGGTTTCTAGGAATGCCGCGAGGGGCGTGGCTTGGTCCATCCCCCGCGTTGCAAGCTATCGGTATCGGCGTTGTGGCCTTGCGATTGGAGCATGGTCTTCAATTCCTGGACCTTGGACTGAACCGCATCTTCTTCTTCGGGAGTTGCTGGTTGCGAGCCTTTTAGCTTGGCCAGCTCTCGAAAAGCTTCGTCCACTTTCTGCTTGCTTTCCTGAGGTGGGACGAATGTTTTATCGGATGATTCTGAAGCGTTCGCTGGTATTCCGGAATCGGCGGCCCTTCGCCCGGTAATCCGGTCTACGGCCCTTCGACCGTAGGTTGGGCCGAAGTCGATGGGGGTGATCGCGAACACGATTCCAAGACCGAAGATGAGTCCGGCGATAGCGCACATACCCGAGAGAGTGGTTTTCCCAGGTCCGATCGGCTTGTCGCTCACAATGGGGGCATCGAGTCGTGTAAGAAGGCTGGTTGCCAATGACGAATCGCGAGCGGCCTGAGCCTCGGCCAATTCCTTCTCAGCGGATTCAAGGATCGCTGTGCGGGATTTGACCTCGGAAATCAAATTAGCGTAGTGCGCTCGATCGTTCGCCAAATTGGAGAGTCGAAACTCGATCCCCTTCTTTTGGTCGGCGAGCCTCTCCAGACGTCTGTCATGCAAAGCGATGTCGGAATCGATGCTCGCAAACGAGGCTTTTAACTCTTCGTGAAACCGCTCCATGATCGATTCTTGAGCTGATCTGGACGCGATAGCGGCTGGGTGCTCTTCGGTAAACTTACCTCGAATGTTCGCTTCGGCGATTTGTGCATCGACTAAACCTTCTCGCAATCGTTTCAGTCCGGGATGAGCATTGAGGAAGCTAGCAGGAGCGACGACAAAGCTAGACGGGTCCTTGCTCGCCTTCTCCAGCATCTCTCGATCGGATAGCAACGATTGACGAGCGGTTTCGATTTGACGAATCTCGCTCTTGATTTGTTCCAACTCCACTTTGGAGGTAGCTCCTGAGCCGATCGCATCGGTCATGCCTCGCAGGTCAGACAGATCGGATCCCGCGCGTCTCTCAATCTCATTCAGTTCTTGCGTACACTGCGTCAGGGCGGCTCGCGCAGAATCGCGGGCGAAGACGAGCTCCTCGATTACGCCATCGGCTCTTAGCTTGCGCAGTTGCTGCAGGCGCGCTTCCAACGCATTGCAGATGGCGCGATTTAGCTGAACGGCATGCTCTGTGGTCGATGCCTTCACATCCATGTAGATGACTTCGGTGACGCCGAACTCCACCCCTTTCGGAGCATGGATCAAAATCGCTTGCTTGGCGGTTTCTTCGATTAGATCCTTGCTGGGATACTCTCCTTCGAAGTCCGACATACCGAACCAATTGATAAGTGTCGGCGGCTTGCCTACTGCCAATAGGGCTTCGCGTACCACTTGGTGGCTCTTCGCCATTTCCAAGATTGTTTCTTGGGCGGCCTTCATCTCGGCTTGGCTCTGAAATCGTCCAAGCCGCATGACGGCACCGTTGGCCTCATCCCGAACAAGCAACGCTTGGGATGCAACAAACGTATCTGTTTTGAGAAAGAACGCATAGCCAACGCCAAGGCCGCCGAACAGCAAAGTCGTCAAGATCCAAAGCGGTGACCAAACGAGTATGCCTCGCAGCAAGCTTCTTAGGGCGGGATTCGAAACAAGTGCGCTCATAATGATGCGTGTAATTCTCTTCTTGCGGCTATTTCGTACTCAGCTCTCGCAACTCATCGGCGGTGTGGCTGATCGATCGCATCGTTACAGATTGTTCTTCGATAGCCGCGGCGATTTGCGACATGCTAGCGCTGACCTCTGAGATGCTCTTCGAGATACCATCGGTCGAGTGTACTACCTCCTGGATGTTTCTTTGAATTTCTCCTACTGTAGAATCTATATCTTTCGTAGCGTTCCCTGTTTGCTTCGCTAATTCCTTCACAGCGCTCGCAACCACCGCAAACCCTCTACCCGCTTCTCCCGCTCTAGCCGATTCAATTGTTGCATTCAGTGCAAGCAGATTCGTTTGGTCGGCGAGCTCTTGGATGACTTCGACAACCTTTCCAATGATTCGGCTCGATTCATCCAGTCGGCTGACAACGAGTTTCGTATTTTCCGTCAGCCCCTTTGCTTCTTGGGACAGCGTGGCTGTGCGGTTCACACCATGCGAAATCTCGTTGATCGTTTGTGTGAACTGCGTGGTGTTGTCCGAAATGACCTCGCTTATCTCATTCGCTTTCTCACGACGAGCTACGGATGCTGTAACGTCGACAGCATATTTGATGACCCTCATTACCCTTCCACGGCTGTCGAACATGGGGTTATAGGAGGCTTGAATCCATACGGGCTTTCCTGTTCTGGTAAATCGCTTGAATTCACCCGCTTGAAAATCACCTCGCCTCAAAGCTTGCCAAAATTCGGCGTAAGCTGCCGAATGCTGCTCGGCTGGATCAACGAAAATGCGGTGATGCTTCCCTTGTATTTCCGACAAACTGTACTGCATTGCATGTAAAAAGTTGTCGTTGGCGGTGAGAATTGTTCCATCTGTGTCGAATTCGATTGTTGCGAATGAGCGATCTGCCGCGGCGATCTGGCTTTCTAAAATCGCTTCTTTGGCTTTCTTTGCGCTTATGTCGAATGCTAATTTCACAACGCGCTGTACCGTGCCGTCCGAATCTCGAATAGGACTATAGGTCGCTTGTATCCAGACCTCCTTTCCTCCTTTGGCTTGCCTGCAGAATTCCCCGGTCAAAGGTTCGCCCGCATGAAGCCTTTGCCAAAACAAACGATATTCGCTGCTTTGAACTTGATCCGGGTCGACAAAGATTCTGTGGTGTTTGCCAATCACCTCCGAGGCTGTATAGCCCATGGTTTCCAGAAAATTCGGGTTCGCTGCTTGAATGATTCCATCCGACGAAAATTCGATAATCGCTGCGGAATTGGAAATACCGTCCAACGTCGATTGCAATCGCCCGACTTCATCGCGGAGTCGTGTCAATTCGGTCGAGAGATTTAACTGAGATGAAGCTTGACTGCTGAAGAAGCTGGTGATCGACGCCATAACGAATACCCCAAATGAAGGTTCTATCGACGCATTGGCGGGGGCAGCCATTCTAGTTGACACTTTCAATGTCGGTCCCGACTTGGAAACGGCTGTGCCAAATGTGGTTAGGTTGCACACCCTTGCTGTGCCAACGCGCTTTCATCCTCATGAAGGTTTCATTCGGGAGTATCCCTGCAATCGGCTAGTCCTCTATGACCATCACCATCCAACCGACGCCAAATCGATCGGTGACCATTCCGTAGCAAGGTGACCAGAAGGTTTTGGTCAAGGGCATCTCCACAGTCCCTCCATCGGCGAGTGCATTAAAATACCGATGCGCAGTCTTCTCGTCCCTGGCTGAGATTGCAAGCCGAAAGCCACGAAAGCTCGTCTTGTCATCGCAGCCATCCGAAAGCATGAGTGGTGTGTCTGCCACGAGCATCGAAGCGTGCATAACCTTGTTTTCAAATCCGGATTGAAGCATCCCCGCAGGGACTGGGTCCGGGCTTTCGGAGAATCGCATCATCATCTGCAAATTGCCATCGAGATGCTCCGAGTAATAACGAATTGCCTCTTCGCACCGTCCACCAAAAAAGAGATAAGGGGTCACCGGTCTCTTATCCATGACTGGCTTCGAGTCTTTCCCATTTGGCATGTCTCCCAAGTCGACGATAGGACGAATCTCGACGGTACCCTTGGTTGCAGGTGGCAAACGCGAAGCAATCGAAATAGCGTCGTCAAGGTTTGGGACATCGATGATGTAGTAACCTCCGAGTTGCTCATGTGTTTCAGCGAAAGGGCCGTCCATCAAAATGCGTTTACCGTTGCGAATCTGCACGGAAGTAGCGGTGGATACCGATTCCAAAGGGGAAGCATCGATGTATTTGCCTTGCACTGCGAGCTCTTCACAGATTTTCATCGAATCGGAAATGCAAGCCTCCATTTCGGATTCGTTCCAGCAGCTTTCTTGGCTGTAAATCAACAACATGAACTTCATCGAGGGGTTCCTACTGATAAGGTGGTAGTGGCTGAACGGGGGTGCGATCAAAAGGAATCGCTGGCGATTCTAATTCCGAGAAAGGCCGACTTGGCGCGTTCCCACTTTATGGTCGATCGGCATCCGCACGGTTCGACATTTCTACAGACGGATTTTCTGAAGCTTTTTTTGCTGCCGTCACCTCCAATAACCTGCGTTCCAAAAAACGCTTCTCGGCTGTTTGCTGGACCAAGGTGAGAGCCTTCTCATAGCACAACGTTGCTTGCTCCCAATCCCCCAACCGCCGATAAAGGTCAGCGCGTGCAGCGTGGAGAAGGTGATAATGGTTCAGGTCGCCGGTCGACAGTATCCGATCGATCTCTCGAAGCCCCGCCTCCGGCCCAGCCTTCATCGCGATGGCAACAGCGCGGTTCAATTCGACAACTGGCGACGGAGCGATGGCTTGCAATATGCCATACCAGCGAATGATCTCTGGCCAGTTGGTTTCCGCTGGCTTGCTAGCGGTTGCATGAAATGAACCGATCCACGCTTGCGCTTGAAAGGGCCCGAGCCGCCGATGCGTTGTGGCTCGCTGGATCCAAAGCAATCCCTCTTGGATCAGTTCTTGGTCCCATTTCGATCGATCCTGGTCTTCTAAGAGCACAATGTCCCCTTGTTCATCGACCCGAGTCACCCTTCGCGCCTCCTGAAGCAACATGAGTGCGAGCAATCCCATCGCTTCAGGATCAGGCATCAGTTCGATAATCAGCCTGCAGAGTCGAATGGATTCTTGAGTGAGCTCGCAGCGTACTGGCACGTCTCCTCGGCTGGCCGAATAACCTTCGTTATAGACCAGATAAACGACCGACAACACAGCATGCAAACGGTCGGGCAGCTCTTCCTCCGGAGGGATTTCGATAGGAATTCCAGCAGCTTGTATCTTTTTCTTTCCCCTAACAATGCGCTGAGCCATGGTTGGAGTGGGGACAAGAAAAGCGCTTGCGATTTCCTCAGTCGTCAACCCGCATACTTCTCGTAATGTCAAAGGAACTTGGACTTGGTAATCAATGGAGGGGTGGCAACAGGCGAAAATCAATCGCAAGCGATCGTCTTCGATGTTGTGCTCCTCTTTCTCCTGATTGCGCCGATCGATGGACGCGATGCGATTCACAATCTGCTCGGCATGCTTATTGAGTCTTCCTTTGGACCTCAACAAGTCGATTGCTTTGAATCTTCCAGTAGAGACCAGCCACGAAACGGGCTGGGCTGGAACTCCGTTGGCGGTCCAATTTTCGACCGCAACGGCAAACGCTTCATGAACCGCTTCCTCGGCTAGGTCCCAATCCCCAAGCAATCTAGCCAATGTGGAGAAGACTCGCCGAAACTCATGGATATAAAGGGATTCCACCAGTGCGGCGGTATCGGTCGGGGGCATCTGGCGTTCTCCAAAGGCGAAAAGGGGAAAAGTCCGTCGCAAAAACTCGCTTCATCGCCGTCAATCGAAGAACCGTAAGCCTTGCTATCCATCTCTAGTTGGAACAATATAGAGCCTCCCGAAGATCCTCTCCAACACCGCTTTGAAATCCCCCATCCTCTGAGTTGGACGATTACTCCATGCTAATTTCCTGCCGATATTATTCCTTGCGTATTCTCGCGTTGCCGCTCGCCATGCTCGCGGGGGGCATCATCCCCGACCAATCCCGAGCCGGTGAACCGATTGCGATCCAAATGGCTACCGACCCGGCATTGTCCCCAGATGGAAAAACCCTAGCTTTCCGTTGGGCAAATGAGATATGGACGGTCCCGACCAGCGGCGGCGATGCCACCCGAATCACCAACCACCCGGCTAACGATTCCCAGCCCAAATTTTCTCCTGACGGAACCCAGATTGCCTTCGTGAGCGATCGAACGGGCTCGAACCAAATCTATCTTGTTCCCGCCCAAGGTGGCGTGCCTACTCAAAAGACATTCCATACCGAAGGCTATTCGATCGCGGATTGGTTTCCCGATGGCAAAAGCCTGCTGGCCATCGCGCAGCGAGATCACTACTGGCGAGGGGGGCAACGTCTGTTCCGCGTCAGTTTAGAAGATCGAAAAGCTGACCAGTTGCTTCTCGATGACACCGCGGTTTTCGCGTCGCTCTCGCACGATGGCAAACGGGTTTTGTTCACTCGCGAGGGGGAACGTTGGTGGCGAAAGGGTTACAAAGGGGAGCGATCATCTCAGATCTGGCTTTTGGACCTCGACTCCAAAAAAGTGAGCGAATTGCTCCATGAAGGAGTTGAGTGCATGTGGCCGCTGTGGCTACCAAACGGCTCTGGATTTTACTTCACGAAGGGGGATAGCTCCGGCTTCGATCTTTGGCGATATCGATTCCCCAAAGAGGAGGGGGGCGAACCCAAACAAAAACGATTGACCGGATTTGACGACGATTCGATCGTCAAACCAACTTTGTCTCGCGATGGATCGACGTTGGTGTTTCGACACCTTTTCGATATGTATATGTACGTGCCGCAACAAGAGGCTGCGCCGAAGAAAATCGAGATTCGTATCAATGCGGACACAGGCCTGAAGGATGACAAGCTTTTCGCAAGCCTCTCGCGAGCGGATGCCGTCGCCTTCACGGACGACGGACTGGATATCGCTCTAGCGGCGGGCGGTGACCTTTGGTTGATGGACACCGAGTTGCGAGAACCTGTTCGCGCGACTTCGACCGATGCAATCGAGTCAAATCCGCTTTTCGCGAACGACGGCAAGTCTATGTATTTCACCCGTGCCGAAGGGGGGCAAGTGGATGTATGGAAACTGGAACCAAAAGAACCGACGCGGTTTTGGTGGCAGCAATCGGCCTTTGTCGAAACGCGAATTACCAACACACCGGCTACGGAATCGAATCTTCAGCTGACGCCGGATGGCAAGAAGCTTTTATTCCAATCCGGACGAGGCGATCTTCACGCTTTGGATCTAGCGACAAACGAGATGAAGGAATTGGTCAAAGGCTTCAGCGATGTCGATTACTCCATCTCTCCTGATAGTCGATGGATCGCTTATGCCACTCAAGACAATGATTTCAACAGCGAAATCTTCGTGATGCCGCTCGACAAATCCTCTGCCCCCGTGAACGTTTCACGACATCCCGACAACGATCGGAACCCAGTATTCTCACCCGACGGCAAAATTTTGGCGTTTAC
>JALOQZ010000403.1 GCA_025459245.1 Pirellula sp. | reverse complement strand
CAAACGGGTGATGGTGGATTCAGAACGACGATCGGCTCTAGCTATCTTTGGTATCAAGCTGCATTAGCGGTCAAATATGGAATGACGGAGGAAGCAGCCCTTCGGGCACTTACTCTAGCCCCGGCGGAATTACTTGGTATCGCCGATACGGTAGGCTCCATCGAAGCTGGGAAAGATGCTGATATCGTCATACTTTCAGGCGAGCCACTTCGCACGGCAACTTGGGTCGAAAAGACCATTGTCAATGGAAAGGTCGTGTACGATCGTGCCAACGACGACAAACTGAAGCGACTCTTGGCACCGAAAGCGGAGTAGCGACAATGGTTTCATTGAAGACTGTTAGCTTCCTTTGCTCGATAGCGGTTTGCTCCCTTGCCGTCGCTCCATGCGTTACGGCGAAAGAGGGGAGTGATCGCAAATCGGAATTCGATTCAGGTAGCATTCGTACGGCGTATTTGGTCGGCCAGCTCTACTCCGGGAGCGGCCCGGCCATCCAAGACGCTGTGGTGGTGGTTCATCACGGTAAGATCGTCTCGGCTGGCCCTCGGGCTGAGATCCATCTAGAGAAGACCGATGAGATCATCGACCGACGCGATTTGATTTTGGTACCTGGACTTGTGATGGCCGATACCAACTTGATCGAGGCAGGAAATGACGAGCCAAGAACTTTCACGCCTGAAAACCGAGCGATCGACGCTTTCGATTTCTTCAAAGATCGCAGCGAACTTCTCGCCACAGGAATAACATCGGTACAAATATCCACCCCGACGAACCGACTGATGTCGGGGCAAGGTGCGGTGGTGAAGCTAGCCGGTCAAGACGCGACGAAGCGAATTGTTCAAGCGACCGAAAGTATGAAGCTGGTCCTTTCGAAAGAAGCGATCACTCCCCCTACGATTTACGAACCTCCCGTAGGAGCTGTTTCAGTCGATCGCCCTTTGAAGCAAACGCAACCTCAAATTGGGGCATCGCTGGCCGAAATCATGGCTGGACTAAGAGCCATATTTGAGGGATCTACAAAGGCAGAAGGCGAGGATCTATCCATCGCCGCGTTGCGAAGCTGGCTCGCCGCTAAAAGTCCCTTCCGTATCCACGCCAGCACTGCCAATGAATTGCAGGCTGCGTTGGACGTATCGAAATGGATTCCGTCGGGATGGTATGTCGTTGCCCCCAAGGGATGGGTCGATCCGATCGACAAGGCAATGCTCGCATCTGAACAGTTTCGCGGCGCCATTCTCAAATCGGATTGGAAGCCAGGGGCCATCACCAACCCGCCAGTACCTCGCGACTTGGATCGAAACACTCTCGAACCTTGGGAAGTTGCTAGGAAGATGAAGGTGCAAGGAGTGGTTCATAAGATTGCGATGCAACCGGCATCGGATTCTGATCTGCCTGCCGTGTGGTTTCTTGCAAAGCAACTAATGCGGGGAGGCCTGACACCGGAAGAATGTTTAGCAACCCTAACATCGAATCCTTCGAAATTGTTGGGGATGGACGGTCGAATCGGCCAGATCGCCAAAGGATTGGATGCAGACTTTGTTTTCCTCTCCAACCAACCATTTGAGGACGGTGTCGAAGTTCTCTCTACATTTGTCGATGGGGTCGAGGTTTATCAAAAGAAGGCCACATCGGATGCGATCGTGATATCGGCCTTCCAGATCTACACCCCGAATGGGATTCTTTCGAACGGAAGGGTTACTCTCGCATCCGGCAAAATCCGTTCCGTGGGAAGCGATGCGACGATCCCCAGTCAATCTCGCCGCTTGAACTTCCCCCATGGAGTCATCGTTCCAGGATTTGTTGATGCGGGATCGGAATTGGGGCTGGGATTGCCGCTAGGCGATTCCATTCCGCTTGAAACGAAACTGGGCTCTCTTCTCGCTTACGACGATCCGGCCATTCAGTTGGCCAGACAAGGTGGGGTTACGACAGCACTCCTGAGCAGTTCTCGATTACCGAGCCCCGTCATTGCTTTCAAACTGTTAGACCGCCCGAGAGCCTTGAAGGATCCGGTTGCGATCCGATTTGAAGTCATCGGCAATTTAACCACTGCGGAATCGAACACGCGACGCACCTTGCTCACCGCAAAACAATACGTAGACGCTTGGTCTCGCTACGACGAGAGCATGAAGGAGTATCAAACAAAGCTCCAAGCGTATGAGGCTGAGAAGAAGAAATACGACGAGGCCTTGAAGAAGACAGAGTCCAAGGAACCTGAGAAGACCGAGAAAACGTCGGAAGGTTCCAAACCGAGTGAAACATCGAAACCGACGGACGCACCGAAACCAAGCGAAGCACCGAAGCCATCGGAAGCGGCGAAGCAAGCTGAGTCTACGAAGCCTGCTGAACAAACGAAATCACCGGAGCCGAGCAAGGATGAAGCTGGAAAAACTTCTGACAAGCCAAAAGAACCGGAGAAGCCCAAGGAGCCGGAGAAACCGAGAGCAAACCCGAGTTTGGAACCGTTCCGCGAGCTATTCGCGGGCAAGATCGTAGCGGTAGTCGAAGTCGATGACGTTCGAACAGCAGAGCTTGCAGTAAAGCTGTTCCACACGGAGTTCAAGGTACCCGTGCTCCTTGCTGGCGGCAAATCTGTTTGGGAAGCCGCCGATACGCTTGCCAAAGAGAAGATTCCCGTTCTCTTGGGGCCATCCCTCTCGTTCGAGAACAAAGGGGACACAATCAATCTGCCGGCCGAGATCGCTCTTCTGAACATCCCGTTTCTTGTCCAGTCGAAATCCACCACAGGGGCCAAGCAGTTACCGGAACTCCTTTCGTATTCCACCTTCCGTGGGCTTTCGAGAGGAAAGGGACTCGCGGCGTTAACTTCGAACCCGTCAGAGGCTTTCAAGCTGCCGTCGATCGGAGCCATCGAAGAAGGTAAAGACGCCGATTTGGTGGTACTGAGTGGCGACCCACTAGACATTGCGACTGAGGTTCTGGCTGTGATTATCGATGGAACCATTGTCTATTTGAAAGATGCAAAGGAATAAGATGTTGCAACAGAAGATCATTCCGCATCGCGTTCG
>JALOQZ010000402.1 GCA_025459245.1 Pirellula sp. | reverse complement strand
CCTTCAATGCCTTGTATGCCTCGTTCGCAGTTGTCTTCTGAGAAACTCGAAGCTCATCCAGCGACTTTCTCGCATGAATCACCAGCGTTTGCTCGCGGGTGGAAAGGGAAGTATCGGTGCCAAACAGGACAAGGAAGGCCTCCAGTTTGCCAATCGCTTCCTGCGTTCCAAAACCTTGGGCTCGAACGCACTCTAAATAGGCTTGCTCGATTGCACTGAGCTGATCCGCTATTCCTCTTCGCGCTTTGCGCTGTAATTGCCGAATACTGCGAATCGACTCAGCCTCCTGAATAGCACCTTGCACATCGCCGATGCGATCATCGTCGGGATAAAGCTCTTGAAAACGAAGGGCGAACTCTTCGGCATCCAACCATAGCTCCTCTTCATCCTCCTGAATCGCCAATGCGATCGGCTTGTAAAGCGCATCCGCACTGGGAGCTTGCAGCATATATATTAACAAACCGATGCACCCAACCAAAGCAACCCCGAGCGTCCCGATCGCAATCCAATGTCCCCAAGGTGATTTTTCTTCAACGGGCGCTTGCTCCGTGAAGGATGTTTTCCCCATGAAGTCGATTCCGCTTGGGCGATCAGCTAGCTCTACCTTCGAAACTTGGGGCATCGAAGCTGCAACAATTGTTTTATCTTGAGGACCGACAAGATGTGATGCTTCGCGAGTCCCTTTCGGGAGATTATCACTGGAAAACTCCGGTGATTCGATTTGTTTTGCTTCGGGTTGATACGGATCTCGAACCACGGTTTGGTCAATAGATCCTGGAATTACCCCCAAGATCGACGATCCCTCGTCCAAATCGATACTCGTCAACTCCTTGAGCTTTCCGACGTCCGCGGCCTCTTGAGCTGCGTTCGCGGCGGATTGAGACCTTTGCTTCAGGCCTGCACGAAGCGATTGAAACCGGTTCCCGACAACCAAACCGGTAGGTGGGCGTTTGGACGGCTCTCGTTCGAGCAATTCTTCGATCAGCTTGCAGAGCTCGACCGGGACATGAGGAGCTAACTCCTGAATTTTGGGATACGATCCGTAACGGACGTTGAAGAGAACTTCGGGGATGCTTTTGCCTTGAAAGGGCGCGCGGCCGGTGAGAGCGGCGTAGCAAACGCTCCCGAGCGCATACAAATCGCTTCGGACGCTGACCGGCTTTCCTTCCGCTTGCTCCGGCGGCATGAAATCGGCCGTGCCGAGCACCGAGCCTTCGACTGTTGACTCCGATGCCCCAAAAAGCTTGGCAATTCCAAAGTCGGTGAGCTTGACCGACCCCTTGGATGTGATCATCAAGTTGGCGGGCTTTAGATCGCGATGGATGATTCCAAAGTCGTGAGCGTGTTTGAGCGCTGAGCAGACCTCGATGGCCATGTCGATCACGCGTTCCCATGGCAACGACTTCTCTCGGCGAAGAACTTGCTGAAGGTTTTCGCCGTCCACATATTCCATCGAGTAAAAGAGGAGTCCCTTCTCCTCGCCGAAGCCGATCAGCTGGACGATCCCAGGGTGCTTCAATTTGACCAGCGTCTGAATCTCGGCGTCGAATCGGCGTCGAAATCTCTGGTGCTGCGCCATGGCTGATGCGATCACCTTGACAGCAACTTGCTCTCCCGATTTGACGTGCATCGCATGATAAACGGTCCCCATCCCACCTTGGCCGAGCAAGCCGAGCACTTTGTAGGGGCCGATCACTTCGAACTCAAGCTTACCTGGCCCTGTGTCGGTTTTGTTCGGATCGGACTTCACGGTAGCACTTGTCGTTAGGGGTGAAAGTAATCGAAGGGAGAATTGGAACCGAGGATGACGTGCTCAGCGATCCCCGAATTCCAAGTTGGTCGCGTTTTCGTCCGCATCCTCTGTCTCTTCCTCTTCGAGGAGTGATTCTGCAGGCCCAGATGAGGAGTTAGCGGATCGCTGAGCGATTTCCTCTAGCAATCGCTCGATCTGCCCGACCGCCAACTGCAGCGACTTGGCCGCCATCCGGAAATTCATATGCCCCGAAATCTCCGGTTGGAATTCCACAAACCATTCCATGCTTTTCCTGAGCTTCGAGAACTTCTTTTGGGCGATCCTCAAATATCTGGTCGCTTCACCACGATCGAGCGAGGGCCCGAGCGCCAACATATAGTCGTAGAGCGCACGATGCACCTCGGCCAGCTCGTCGTCTTCAGCAGCT
This sequence comes from Pirellula sp., assembly GCA_025459245.1. GTDB lineage: Bacteria > Planctomycetota > Planctomycetia > Pirellulales > Pirellulaceae > JBKCUI01. The sequence goes on along the minus strand of JALOQZ010000402.1, from coordinate 1,394 downwards.
TCATCGGAGTGTTTGAGAAAAGCTCTCACCATCCAAACGTGACTCAAGCACTGGTCGATCTGATGCATCCAAGCGATTTGTTGGTTCGCGAACTCGCTTTCCATTTTTGTTTTCAAAGTAGAGTGTGGCTTCATCCTGAAACGGCTAGGTCAGACGGGCGAGCTACCTTATGATAGACCACTTCTCGAGGTGAATAAATTCTGATTGGTCGAAGAACCAGAACAGTTGGATGGTGAATTTGCGATGCCAGATTTGATCGCTCAAGGTCCCGCCCCCACAGATCGATGGCGTCGAACCCTTCCCAAAACGGAAGGGAGCGGCAGCGTTATCATCCTCGGTCGGACCGCGACAGGCTGGGCTGTTCCTTGGGATGATCGCATTTCTCGCAACCACGCCAAGCTGGTTTGGAACGGAAAGCGATTGGAAATCTCGCGGCTCATCGATTCTCGCAACCCCATCTTTTATCGGGGATTGCGCAAAGATGAGTTCGATATCGGCATCGGTGAACATTTCGTGATCGGGCAAACGACTTTCAGCTTGGTCGATCAACGAATTCGTGTCCTGTCGCAATCCGACGAACCACCTGCCCTTACCGAGCTGAGCTACGCCCCCGCGCAACTGCGTCAAACACGGTACCGGGATGCTGATCGCCGCATCGATGTGCTAAGCCGGCTACCGGAGATTATCTCAGGAAGCAGTACCGACGAAGAACTTTGCGTGCGCGTCGTGAATGTGTTGATGCAAGGTATTCCGCAAGCAGGCTTGGTCGCCCTCATCGCAGACACTCGCTCTATCCCTCCATCCGTGGAACCGACGCAGGGGACCGAAGCACCCCGAACTCGCCTTTCATCGACGACCGCATTCGATTCGGCGAGTCGAAGCTTCGGAGAACTGACCGATGCCGGTATCCGACTCTTGCATTGGGATGCTCGCAGCACACAAGGAACGCAATTCTCCCCATCCGCTCGATTGATCGAACAAGCGGTTCGCAGCAAACAGAGCACCCTCCATATATGGAGCCGGTCTGCAGAGCAACATGGTGGATCGATTCCCCACGCCGCCAGCTACACGCAAAGCGAGAATGTCGACTGGGCCTTTTGTACGCCAATCCTCAGCGAAGCATGCCCTGGATGGGCGATCTATGTAGCCGGCGACTTTACGACGCTGCTCCCTCACAAACAATCGCGAGAAGCGACCGCCACGCTCGAGCTAGACCTTCAAGATGACTTGAAGTTCGCAGAGCTAACGGCCACGACTCTCAGTTCATTGCGACAGATGCGTTTGCTGCAGCGGCGTCAAGATTCACTGCGTCCCTTCTTCGCCCCCGTCGTCCAGCGGGCTCTCGCAGCGCAGCATCCCGACGATGTCTTAGCTCCCAAAGAAGTCGACGTGTC
>JALOQZ010000401.1 GCA_025459245.1 Pirellula sp. | reverse complement strand
GAAGAAGTCGGTTGAGAAGAATTTGAAAGTCGGCATCGGCTTGATGTGTCGACACTGCGATGCACGTCGCGAGCTTTATCGACGGATCAAGGACGGGCAGATCGGTGACATATTGATGTTGCGAGCCTACCGAATGGCGGGGCCTACTGGGTCAGCAGCTACTGCTGTTGGATGAAAGATGCTTGGCCTGTGAAGGCGGCTGCATCGGGTGGTCGTCATTATCGCAACGATGACGTAGACCAGAACTTCGATACCTATTCGGTTGAATACACCTTCGCCGATGGCACGAAGCTCCTTCTAAACGGGCGAACGATTCCGGGATGCAAGAACGAGTTCGCGAGTTACGCACACGGCACTAAGGGCTCGGCCGTGATTTCGACCTCGGCTCACACTCCCGCGAAGTGCCGTATTTACAGTGGCCAGAACATCGGCAAGCGGAGTGAGTTGGTCTGGGAGTTTCCTCAGCCGGAAAAGAGCCCATATCAGCTCGAATGGGATCACTTGGTCGCCGCTATCCGCGACAACGAGTCTTACAACGAAGTCGAGCGTGGAGTCCAGGCCTCGGTGGTAACCAGCATGGGACGCATGGCGGCTCACACCGGGCAAGAAATCACGTACGACGACATGCTCAACTGCAAGCATGAGTTCGCACCTGGAATCGAAAAACTAACGTTCGATAGCCCCGCTCCGTTACAACCATTGGCAAACGGACTTTATCCCGTTCCGCAGCCCGGCATCGTGACCGACCAAGAGTACCAGGGCTAATTCAGATCCACACGATTGCAAAAAAAGAGAGAGCGTGCCGGTTAGGCACGCTCTCTCTTTTTTTTGGGTGATTCATTGCAACCGGTTGCACCGATCCGTTTGTGATCGACCTGTCGTTACATCGGTTGGGTCGATTTGGTATCGCTCAGAGGACCGAGGACGATGGTGAAGTCACCTGTTAGAAGCTGCTCACCTTCTTTCTTGGTGGGGTCGATTGGTCTCTTTTCAAGGTGCGTTGTGACAGCGTCCCTTTGTGCCACGTTGAGGGACATGTAAATACCGTCTTTACGATTCCATTCTTCGTATTGCCCGAAGTAGAGTTGCGTGATGAGTTCGGGGCGATCTGGGGAAACGATACGAAAGTGGATATGAGGCGTTCTGCCTGGATATTTGCCGGGAATAATCGTTTTAAAGCGGAACGCGCCGTCATCGCCAGTAATCAATCTTCCCCAGTATTGGAAGTTTGGATCCATCGGTCGATCGTTGCTGTCTTGCGGATGGTTGTATCGTCCTGTCTTGCAGGCTTGCCAGACTTCGACAATGGTTTTAGAGAGAGGTCGTTCTGAGTGGCTCACGACTTTACCACCAATGGCGATAACCTCTCCATCGGCGATAGGCGATTTGTCGTCCTTGCGAGTCAGATCGAAATCAAAGTGCGATTGTTTTTCGATTTCGGGAATCGGATAGAAAGGGCCTTTGGTTTGGCTAGGTGTCGAAACGCGATCATGCCCCCAGCCGGTGCGTGCCGAAACGAGTCCCAGCAGTCCGCTGCTGGATGCTGCGCGAAGAAAAAGTCGTCTGGAGTTCGCCATCATATTGCCCTTGGATTGGAGGAGGTAGATACTCTGGGTTGTGAGCGGGCTCGACCCAGTCGATTATTTTAATTGTAACGGATCGTCCGAGGAACATTGCAGAACACACAAAGGAAGAAGGCATGTGACTTTCCTCCTCACCAAGTGTGGTCTAGTTTAGAGTCGATCGACCGTTCGGGAGAAACTTCCTAAACGTTAGCCAAGATTGAGTTTTGCAAGTGCGCCCTACTGAATCATCAACCTCTCAAGAATCCCTACCATCCCGGGAAACATCCGTTTCGTGGCGATGGGTGGCAAGTTCCAGTCGCCGCGAGAAGTCGGTGGAGGGAATGATTTTGGGTTGCGCTATTGGCGAAGCGCTCGCGTTGCCTCGGGATCGGATGCCCCGCCGAAGGGCATTGAAGATTTTTGGCGGGACGCCGATACGATTCCAGTTTCAGCCCGGCGTTGGGGTACCTGGCGAGCGAACTCACGGTTTGTTAATGACCGTCCAAGCGATGTTGGAGTCCCGAGCGGACCATCGAGCGTTTGGTAAAAAGTTGCGGCGCCGTCTGAGCTGGTATCGGCTATCGTTCCCGATGCGAACGCTAGGTCGATGGGTGCGTCCTTCTCTTCCCGCGAAGGGGCGGGTATCGATGCCGAAAGGATTGGCGAGCGATCCTTTGATTCGCGGAGTGTCGATCAGCCTGATGATTCAAGGGTCGCAACACGCCCAGCCGTGGGTAGAGCAAAGCACTCGAATTACGGTCAACGATGGACGAGCCGAAGAGGCTTGCTTGCTTATTGCCCACGCAACTCAACTGGCTCAGATGATGGATCCGGGCGAGGCACCTCTCTCCCCCATCGACGCGTTTGCGAAACTGGAGTCGACAACCGAGGATGCCGATCTTCAGCAAGGATTGGAGCGATTGCGGGGGTGTTGGAAGCAAGGGCACAGCGTGGCTCGGGCGGCAAAAACGATGGGCTGGGAGAAAGGGATCCCTCCCGATTTGCGGGCGATTGCGCTGATCGCAATCTACGCTTGGCTGCGGCATCCGAACCGATTTAGGCTTGCCGTGGAGCGAACTGTCCTGCTGGGGGGCGAATGCGCCGCGGCTGCGTCGCTGGTCGGCGGTTTGAGTGGTACGACGTTAGGAAAGCGGGGAATTCCACCTGAGTGGCTCAAACGGGTCAGTATGTTTCCGCATGATAAAGATTGGCGAGAGGACTTGATCAACCGCGTCAAAGACTGGCCGCACGGGGTGGAGGACATTCAAAAGGCTCGATCGCAGCCGTCCCTCATTTTCGGGCAGCTGCTGCGAAATGCGTCCTTTTCTCTATTTAAGCTGATCCATCTAGCGATTCGGATCCCTTCTCGGCTGGTTCCATACAGGTAAGCGGTCTGTTTGCTTAAATTCGGCTACCTAGGTAACATGGGCAACCCGTTCGGCTTCTGACGAAAACACTGACTTCGCGTGTTTCGCGTTGCCGAACATGAACAGAACCCGGCTTGCGAGCGAACGCCGAGCTCCTGTTTCCCAACCTTTGCGATTCCCATCATGGCGTCCGATTTCCGATTGAAAGAGCAGTTGCCGCGTCTTACCGACGCCATTGTTCGGACCTACACGGCCAGCGACCGGATCAATCATTTGGG
>JALOQZ010000132.1 GCA_025459245.1 Pirellula sp. | reverse complement strand
TCTTCCGCGCAAAGCTTGTTACTAAGAATTCTATGGAATCCGCGTCACGCACCAGCAATCCCCTGCTCACCGCCGAAATGATGAGCAAACTTGAACGCATGGAGCTGGTCAGTCGCAAGATCTTTCGGGGGCGGATGAAGGGGGAGCGTCGGAGCAAGCGAAAGGGACAGAGTGTCGAGTTCGCAGACTTTCGTAACTATTCCTCGGGCGACGATCTTCGTTTTATCGATTGGAATCTTTATGCCCGATTGGATCGGCTCTATCTCAAGCTCTTTCTCGAAGAGGAGGATTTGCACTTTTATGCGATCATCGATGATTCCCTCTCGATGGGGTTTGGCGAGCCGAGCAAACTCTTCGTAGGAAAGCAAATCGCAGCTTGCTTGAGCTATATCGGTCTGTGCCGCGGTGACCGTGTCTCAGTTTCCGGATTCGCATCCGCGGGTACTCCCGTCGTGCTTCGTGGAAAGTCCAATGCGGCCCGATTAATGGCTTCGTTGGATGGAATCGAATGCCAGCAACAAGGTATTGAGATGCAAGACGCGATCAAACGATTTTGCCTGCGTAATTCCGGCAAAGGAATCGCCGTGGTCATTTCGGATCTTATGAGCAAGACCGGATACGAGTCGGCTTTGCGGATGTTGGTGGCACGCGGAATGGATGTCTTTCTCGTTCACATACTCAGCCCGGAAGAATTGGAGCCGAAGCTGGTAGGCGACTTGAAATTGGTGGACTGCGAAGATGGAGATGTGCGAGAACTATCGGTCTCGGCTCCGATACTGCAGAGGTACCAACAAACCTTGAACGCATTTGTGGAACAAGCGAAGACATTTTGCAACCGCATGTCGATCACGTATGTCCCAGCTCGCAGCGATAGGGCTGCGGATCAGTTGGTGAACGAATACCTAAGAGCCAGGGGGCTTGTTCGATGAACTGGATCAATACCCTCTCGTGGCCTTGGTGGATCGTTCTGGCGTCGATCCCACCCGCCGTATTGAGTCTTTACTTCTTAAAGCTGCGGCGTCGACCGGTTGAAGTTCCGAGCACAATGCTCTGGCGCAAGGCGCTCGAGGATTTGCATGTCAACAGTATTTGGCAGCGGCTTCGGAACAACATTTTGTTATGGCTGCAACTCTTGTTCTTGCTGCTAGCGATTCTGGCTTGCTTGAGACCGGGTTGGCAGGGAACAGAGTCCGTGGGTGATCGGAGGATTTATATCATCGATCAATCGGCCAGTATGCAGACGATGGAGGGTGGCAAGACACGTCTGGAGCAGGCTAAAGCGCAAGTCCGCAATTTGATTTCGCAAACGGGCAGCGACGACGTGGGTATGGTGATCGCATTCTCGGATCGAGCCGATGTGCGACAAGGGTTTACAAAGGATAAAAACAAGTTGCTTTCTGCCGTGGAATCGATTGAGCCAACGCAGCGAACGACGGATATAAGCGAAGCGTTGCGAGCGGCAGCGGGCTTGGCCAATCCGGGGCGATCCAGCTTTGATGAAGTGGGGGACATTCAAGTCGCAGATGCCATTCCAGCAACCGTCTTCGTCATGAGCGATGGTGCATTTGGCGGTCTCGACGAGGCCGATCTTGGGCAACTCAAAGTGGAATATGTGCCGGTTGGTGAGTCGAAACAATCCAATCTCGCGATCCTTAGCTTTGCGGTCCAACGCAATGAAGAGAAGCAAAATGCCATGGAGGCTTTTGCCCGGATTGCCAACTTTGGTGAAGAAGCCATTCGTTGTACCGCATCGCTCGAACTCAACGGCGAATTAGCGGACGCGAATGAGATATCGATAGAGCCCGGTAAAGAAACCGCCTTGCTGTTCGATTTACAGCAATTGGAGCAAGGAGATTTGAAGCTCGTGCTGGATCATCAAGACCCACTCATGGTTGACAACGTTGCCTATGCAGCGATCCGCCCCAGTCGCCGCATCTCCGTCCTCGTAGTAACACCAGGCAATTCGGCCTTGGAGGCGGCTCTTCAAACCGAACGTTGCCAGCGCATTGCAACTGTCCAACTCGAATCAACCGACTTTCTATCCACCTTGGACAATGGCGATTCTCAACAAGCATCCCCCTTTGACTTGATCCTCTTCGATCAATGCGCACCCAAAAAGATGCCGAATGCAAATACGCTATTCCTGGGTACCACGCCACCCAGCGATTCGGAAGCAACGATGCCCGTTTGGACCGTCGGTCCCGATGATGGCCCGCTATTTATTCTCGACGTCAATCGTCAGAATCCCATCACGCAGTATCTGGAAATGGCATCGGTGACCGTTTTCGAAGGCCATACCGTGACACCTCCCGACGGGGGAACCGTTTTGATGACCAGCAGCATTGGGACTATCTTTGGAGTCGCACCTCGCGGCCCATTTCAAGACGCCGTTTTGGGATTCTCTCTGGTCGAAAGTTCGGAGCGTGGAATCGAGATCAACACCGATTGGGGACGCAAACGCAGCTTCCCTGTCTTTATTTATTCGGTGATCGAACATCTCGGAGGTGGCATCACCGAAGCGTCCGCGCCGACGGTCTTACCCGGCCAAGCTATCGGTCTGACACTCTCCAATCGATTCGACACCTATCGAGTTGAATCGCCGAGCGGAGAGATCTATGCGTTGGAAAGAAATTCGGAGTCGCGACTTACGTTTACACGAACCGACGAACTCGGGTCCTATCGAGTCTTTGCGGGTGAGGAAAAGGAACCGATGGAAACCTTTTGCGTCAATTTGTTCTCTCCCCAAGAAAGCAAACTGGATGTCATGAGCGGGATTGAGCTGGGGGGAAACAACATAGCGGCGACGGAATCGGTGATCCGTGCACGACAAGAGACGTGGCGCTGGCTACTTCTCCTAGCTCTAGTTCTGCTTATGGCCGAATGGCTTGTGTTCAATCGGCGTATCTTTGGATAGCACCGGGGCTTGCTACTCGAGCGATTCCCTTTTCGAGTGTTCGGTGTACAGCGGGATCTTTTACAAGATCCGCTACGTTGGGTTCGCAAACACAATTTCGTATAATCGAGGTTGGCAAAGAGTCGCCTTTCGCTCCGCGAAAGTTGCGTCAGCATCCGGTTGTCATTTTTCGAGCGTAATGCAGTTCTTCCCGTTTGAGGACTTAACCATGGGCTGATGCTCGCAATTTCACGGAGTGAAATGCGACTCTGTCTTTCGTTTACCAACGGTTCATAGCTTGTAGGGATTTGTTGATGGAGAAGTGGTCTAGCGTGCGGGATCTTTAACAAGATCCACTACGTTGGCATGCAGGATCTTTGGCAAGATGAGCTAAATGGGGACTGCGCAGGGGATGACAGGCTTCTTGCTTAGTTCGCCAGAATGTCTTTCGCTGGCTTGCTTCCCAACTGCAACTGAGTTGCCATGCTCAGTAGATTGCTCATCGTCCCAATAACTCCGTCGTTCGGAACCGTACCTGTCAAGTCCCCAGCCATCAGTTTTCCGATCAACGCAGCGACGCTGAGGTCTCGAATACTGTTGGCATCAACATGGAGCTGATCCAGTAAATTGCCGAGCGCCGTTTTGAATTGCTCTGGATTTCCACTGAAGAACGTATTCTTGATATCGGTTGCAACCGTCGAGTTTTGCACAAAGCGATCGATCGACTTGCCTGCTTGAACGGCCGCCGTGATCTGTTGGAAGAATTCTCCGTCTCCACCGACGATGTCGATCTTCGCTGCCTTGAGCGCCTCTCCGAGCACAGCCGCTTGGCTCGAGGAGATCGACTGCTGTGCTTGAATCGCTGCTATCTCGATCTGCTTGTCCTTCTCCAATCGCAGCTTGAACTCTTCGTGTTGCTTGCCAACGGAATCGAGCTCCTTCATCGCATTCGCCTTCTCGGTGATACCGAGCGCTTCCGCAGCAAACTTCTCCTTGAGAACGCGAGCCTCCGCCAGCCCTTGTTCCTGCAAAGCCGTCGCCTTGGCCTGCATCACTTCGGCCTCAGCAATTCCTTCTGCCGAGAATTCTGTGCGTGAGGCTTCAGCTAAGAGTCGGACAGCTTCTGCCTTCTTCTCGGCTTGGTCGCGTTCGGCTTGCGCCACCAATCGCATTTGGGCAGCTTTGCTTTCCGATGCTTTAAGAGCCGCTTCGGCCGCTTTGATTTCTTTGACCAAGGACTGTTCTGCAGCCATCTCTGCTGCGGTAATCTCAACCTTCTTGGTTCGCTCCGCCGTGGCGAACGCTTCGGTATCCTTCATTCGCTGCTGTTCTTCTACGACAGAGCGTTCGACCATGACTCGTTCACGAATCACTTCTTGGATGTTTCGGCGTTCCGTTTCCAGCGCTTTTTCTTTTTCGACGTTGGCCAACCCGACAACCCGTTCGCGTTCGATCGCTTCGAGGTTGCGGTCCTTTTGAATCCTTTCCAATTCGACGCCATCGGTTCGTTCTTTGTTGCGTTGGGCGACCAGGATTTGGCGTTCTTTGTTTTGTGTGGCAACTCCGATTTCCTCATCGGCAGCGATCTTTGCCTTTTCAGCTTCGAGTCGATTCTCTTCCTGAACTTTCGCAGCGCTCGCTGTTTCACGAGCGTGGATCTCGGCTACTTCACGAGCTTGTCGTTCGGTTGCTTCGATTCGTTGTCGCTCCAGCTCCAGGATGGCTTCTTGTGCTTCAACGTCTTGCTTCTTGAGGGTCTTTTCTCTTTCGCGCGTGAAGTGATTCTCTTTGATCTTCTCCGCAGATGTGAGTTCGGTGATCTTCTTGATGCCTTCCGCATCGAGAATATTGTTGGGATTGAGTAGCTCGAGTCTGGTTTGTTCTAGATAGTCGATTGCGCAGTCATCGAGTCGGTAACCGTTCAAATCGGTCCCAATCACCTTGAGAATCTCTCCCTTGAACTTATCTCTCTTATCGTAGAGTTCGACAAATTCAAACTGCTTTCCAACTGTCTTGAGCGCCTCGGAAAATTTCGCATCGAACAACTCTCGCAGGGTCTCCAGTTGTGAGGCTCGTTTGCAACCGATCGATTGGGCAACTTCTTTGATTTCATCCACGGTCTTATCCACCCGGATAAAGAAGACCGTCTTGATGTCAGCGCGAATATTGTCCTTGCATATGAGACCTTCGGAGCCTTCGCGAGAAATCTCAAAGCTCTTCAAGGTCAGGTCCATCTTCTCGTAGCGATGGACGACGGGCCAAATCAATCGGCCCCCATCGATGACGACGACCATCCCTCCCATACCCGTTTTGACGATCGCTTCGTCGGGGCCAACTTTCACATAGAAGCGGCTAGCGACGATTCCGAGAGCGAAGAGAAAGACGAGAGCACTAACAACAATAACAATCGCAATGTACATAGTGGGCACTTAATTAGAAGAGATCGAAGTGGTCGTCGTCGTAGCAGAAACAATATAGATTCGGGTTTTGGGATCGTAGTGTGCAATCCATGCCCGCGTTCCTTTTGGAAGGATCGGTCCATCTGTCTTGATGTTTAGTAGCAGAGGCGCGCTGTCAGTCTTGTATTTGGCTTGCCCGTGCGTTGGCGATGCGTCGTACGATGCAATAACGACTTCTTGGCCGACAAGATCGATAGCTTTCAACTCGTGGTTGATAAACCAATTTCGCATCGGCTGGGTGATCAATTTGGTCGCGAGCAGAGCGATGGCTATGTTCCTGAGAAGGATTACTACGCTCCACCCAAAGCCAGGTTGATCTCCGAAAAAGTAAGGATCGCAACAGTACCAGTTGGTGATCGACACCGCCCACCAAACCAGTGTAAATACGCCCCCCCAGACAACGATGGGCAAATCCTTCAAATTCAGCCATTTCGCGGGTGCCAAAACGACGCCACCCATGGCGTCTCCCACCGTCTGCTGGACGGTTTGCCAAGTTCCGTCGGTGTCGGGGCCTATCGAGGGTTCGCCGGGGAGCCAGTCCCCCACCGAAAGGTCGCCTCCCACCCCGAGCACGATGGTGCTGATACTCCAAAGGAGCAAGAGAATGAGGCAGATCGTTGCGGGGAGAACGGGGCCTGATATAGCGGCTTGGTAGAGTTCGAGCATTTTCTTTTCCTCCGTCTCATCGCTACCGACGGGCAGTTGTATGGATTAATCGGTTGGAATTTGACGGTTAAGACTTGATTGCGAGGACGGCGTCCAAGGGAACTTGGGTCCTCGAAACCGCAACTTGCGAAAAACCCACCCCTCGGAGCAATTGGGCATATTCAGCCCCAGATCGCTCCTTACCCTCGGTGCAGACCAACATATTCAAACTTTGCATCTGAGCCCAACGCGGACCGGATCGGTTCTCCCAGAGCACTTTTTCACCGATCAGCAAAGCGCCCCCCTTCGGCAACGCGTCGTAAATCTTTTGCAGCAAAATTCGAATCTTGGGCTCGTCCCAGTCATGCACAATTCGACCCAACGCGTAGAGATCAGCCTCGGGCAGCGGATCGACAAAGAAATCACCTCCAACAATCTCAATGCGATCGGACAACCCAGCCTCGCGCGTCATGCGACGCGCTAAGTCGAGAGCATGAGGCAAGTCAAAAACCTTCGCTGCCAACGTCGGATATCGATGGCATGCAGCGATGGCCAAGTGTCCTGTAGCTCCCCCCAAGTCGCAAAGCACGCGATACCGGCTCAAGTCAAAAAGCTCAACAATGCGGGGGGAGGTGATCATCCCGAATCCGTGCATTCCCATCAAAAATTCTTCCATCGCTTCCGGTGTCCGGAAGAAATGAGAAAAAATCGGGCCATCAAACCCAAACGTTTGCTTCCACCGATGCGTTCCTTCGCGGATCGCATCTTCGAGATGGGCCCACATCTTCCACATCACATGATTGGAGTATTGGATGTATCCTGTCATCCGACGAGGACTGTCGGAGCAAAGGTAAGCTCTTGAGACATCCGTATTCTGAAATCCCTCGGTCGTTCGCTTGAGCAATCCTAGACCGACGCAGCTTTCCAGTAGCAGCCTAAGAGAAGGCTCGTGGCAATGGAGTTGAGCAGCAAGAACTTCGCTCGAGATTGTTTTCTCTCCGAGCTCATCGAATACCCCCAGATCCACTGCGGCGAACATCGTTTTCGAACGTCGAAATGCTTCGAGATGATCGAGAACGATCGTAGGGTCTGGTATGGAGAGGTCTTGGTACATCATCATTTGGTGTGTGGGAAGGTGTTGCTAAGTCTTGGCCTGCCGAATTCCCTTCCAGGGCGCGAAGATTGGATTTTTTCAAAGGTTCTTCTCAATCTTTTTCGGCCTTTTGCGGAACGGCATGGAGCGTCCAGAAAAGTTCTTCGTCGAAGGAAACTCCGTCTACTCCTTTCAAACGGACCTTCAAATGAAGCTGATCGACCGGTCTCAAGGCAGGGACTCCGACTCGTAACAAGGTCCCATCGTTCACGAGCGACAGACTTTGAATCTCCAGCGAATCGACTCCCTGCCGGCCGGTAGAGGGAGAATATTGGTCCGAACCATATGCAGAACTCCAGCGGTAGTTCCATGCCTCGGCAGAGATAGCATCCGCCGATTGCAGCGACGCCGGATGAATCGGAAAATTGAACTCCAAAAGGATCGCCCCTTGCTCGACCTTTGCGCTTTGGATCATCTTCCAAGGTCGACCGGTGTATCGCAGACGCTGAATGCCTTCGTCCCGTAAACCAATTCGCCCGCTCCCGTTCCAACCTTGCAAGCCGACCGCGTAAACCTGCCCGTCGCGTGGGTTAAGCCTAGCTCGCATGACCCCGGTTCTGAAATCAAACGGGAGCTTGATGATTGCCCCTTGTGCCTTCTCTCCTACCTCTTGGGTGAGCACATAGTACATCCATCCCTTACCAAAACTCGTATGGAGCAGATGCCCAGAAAGAGGCCCCCAACGCGCATCGCCCGCCCAGAGTTGCCCTCCCGATGAATTATCCAACTCATGCGGAATCCAAACGAGCGGACGGTCAAAATCCTCAGGGGGCACGACCTTTTCTAGGTCGATTCTACCTCCATCGGCGGACCATTTTCCTTTTTGACCATACGTTGGGACCCATCCGTAATACCCACCTCGCTTCAAGAGATTGATCTTGGACGCGGGCATCCACTGACCTTGATTGTCGCTGCAAGTCATTCGACCGTCGGGGAGAATTCCCATCCCATTGGGAACGCGAAAACCAGTGGCGTACTCCTCTTTCCGCTGACCATCGGGAGAGACTCGTAGAATCGCGCCTGGTATCGAGTAGTCCGCTCCATGCCCTCCCTTGGCATAAACAAGCCACCCATCGCGATCAACTTGCAAATCGAAGTTGAAGGCGTGAAAGTGCGTCGAGACATCAGGATCATCGAAGAAATTCTCGTAGAAGTCGGCTTCATCGTCGCCGTTCGTATCATGAAGCTTCACGATACGATCTTTGCAGGTGACGTAAGGGACCTCATCGATGATTTTGATCCCAAGCGGTTCATAAAGCCCTGACGCAAAACGCTTCCACTCAATCTGCTCTAGAGAGGCATCGATCCCGGAGACCAACCAGACGTCTCCACCGTAGGTAGTCACCAGCATCCGGCCGTCGGGAAAAAAATCGATCGCTGCCGTTCGGAGCCAAGCATTCCACGGGTTGGAACTCGGAATCGTAATCGTATCGAGCGCGTACCCCTCTTGCTCCAATCCCAGATAGCCCACGGTGCGCAGGGTCTCTTTCCATTGCGTCGGCCCCTCCTTTCGAGCCTCCAGCTCTGATTCCCCCCATCTCGCAATCCGCTCCCCCCATAGTGGCTCGCTATCTGCGGTGAACTCTGGCGAGCTCGGCTCGACCGAAAAATCGATTTCGCAATCGATCGGCTGCTGACTCGATGGGATCCTCCAAACCAATCTTCCTTCAGTATCGATCTCCAATCGAACCGATTCCAAATTGGCGAGGATTGAGACCGAAGAGATCAACGATTCTGGGGCCGTCGTTTGGTGCCCCTTTGCTCGCGATGCGCTAACATGAGAAAAGGTCTTTTCGTTCGCAGAAAAATTTTTCTCATCTATCTGAACCGAACTAGTCGTTGCACCGGACCATTTGGCGATTGCGAGTATCAACTCTCTTCCCGGTCCTATTCGCAGTCTTTTTCGAAGCGACGGAACCTTGTTCGCGACCATCTTCACTTCATTTGCAACAAAGCTTCGCTCCAAGACAGAGCGTCTGTCGACTTCGTAACTCAACATAATTTCACGACCATGTCGATAATATCCATGGTATCTCATCCACTCGCGTGGCATGGGTCCGCGCGGTGCCCGCCGACTGCGATCGTAGTCGAGGGTACCATCATGCCCCCATTGCCATCCCATCAAAGAATCCACGAGAGATGCACCGGGTTCGGCAGTCCCTTCTCCTCGTCCTTTTTGGTGCTGCGTATCGGAAAGATCGAGGAAGGCGTTTTTCCATGCCCCCGCAAGATCCATCGTGTGCAGATCGTAGGAAAGCGTCCAAGGCCCAGCGGAGGTTGTCAACACGCTGTGATATTCCCGACGCAATTGAGAACCAAGCGCTGCACCATAGTCGCGATCGATGACTCGAATTTCATCCCCCATCTCCGTACCCACCGGTAGCGAATCCAAATACTCTGGCGTGATTGTGGCGTAATCGGGATTGGATCCCTTCATGAACGCGTCGCGTATATAGTGAATGACTTGATAGCGCTGGTAAGGTGTCAAATGACGCATGCTTCCCATCAGACCATTTCCTTTCGTGATGGTAAGGAACATGCGATAAGGGTCACTGCCAAACTTCAAAGGTTGCTTACCAAATGCTCGCGCAGTTGGGAGATTGGGCTGGTTACCGTCTTTACCATGGCAGTCGATGCAGTAGCCTTGGTAAATGGCCTTCCCCGCTTCAAAGTCTTTCTTCGCGAGCTTATTGAGAATTCCCTTGTGATTAAGATTGAGCCAATCCTCTTGGATCGCCAATTGCTCCGGGGCGGGTGTTAGTTCGCGCTCTGCGTCGATACCTCCTTCGACAACTGCGAAAACATAGGCCGCGAGATCGTAGAATTCGCCTTGATCGCGAAGGGTCCCGATCAATCCCTCCGGCATGAGCGATGACTTGGATTCTGATCGCGATTCGATTTCCGATTGGAGGATGGTGCGAGTCTGGTTCAAGTCGTTTGCGGACCGCAAAACGAGAGTTTTGTCGTTCTCTTCGACTACGAGGCCCGAAAGTGTTTCCTCGTCCAGGGTTCGAATGGAATGGATACGAAACTCAAGGCGAATGTCACGCGATGGCTCGAGCAGCGCGGAGAGGAGATACTCGCGGAGAGAGAGGTCGCTAGAGAGGACTGAACGAAGCCCTGATAAGCGTGGGCCTACCGACACCAGATTGGTGTCGACCGCATGACAGCGAACGCAGGCCGCCGAAGAGGTGTGGAATAGAATCGCACCTCGCTTCGCATCCCCTCGCAAGCGTATCTCGTCTAGGAGCGATGGTTTCGGTGCATCTTTTAGCAATGACTCAAGCGATTTCGCCTTTCGAAGGGTGTCCGCAAACAAACTCCCCCCCGCTCCGAGAAGCAGGAGGAGTATCGAAAATAGATGTGCGAACTTGGAAGCCATGATCTTATCGGCGAGAGAATTGGGTGGGAGGAGCGGATGGGGATCGGGCCCTTTTAGCAGCAACTCAATCCTACCTGATAGATTGCGTGGAAATGGCTATTCCTTGGTACTTTTTGGGGTAACTGAGCCTTCTACCAGCGGGAGGGAACCCACGAACAGCCCTTGGATAACTCGCGTCATATGGGGAATTTCGAGTCGATCCCATTCGTCGTCGACTTGGTGGTAATCCTGGTGCAGCGATCCTGCGGAAAAGCTGTGTGCGATGACTCCCTTTTGTGCAAAGGACCAATTGTCGCTGGAGCGGTATAACATCGCGCTGAATTTCGGGTGTTCGAAAATCTCGACACCCCACCGGCTGGCAGATTCTCGCATCTGAGCACCGAGATTGGATTCGTTCCAGCCGGTTACCCAAATCTTTCCTCGCGCTCCATCTTCGGGACGCCCAATCATTTCGATGTTCACATTCGCAACAATCGATTCAAGCGGCCAGGATGGGCGATCCACGAACGCCTTGGAACCGAGCAATCCCGATTCTTCACCCCAAAAAGTCATAAAAAGCAGAGAACGCTTAGGAGGAGTCTTCATGGCTGCGAATGCATCGGCGAGCGTTAGTACGGCCGTCACTCCGGATGCGTCATCATCTGCGCCGTTGTAGATCAGGTCTTGTTGCGAGCTCTCCTGTCCGGTTGGGGAACCTTCACCGAGGTGGTCCAAATGCGCTGAAAAGAGGACGGCTTGCTTAGAGAGACTAGGATCGCTGCCCGGAATCACGGCGAT
>JALOQZ010000400.1 GCA_025459245.1 Pirellula sp. | reverse complement strand
CGGCCGATTCTTTCGCGCGATTAAGTACTTGTTCACCGGCAAGGTGGACGCTGCTGCGGACGCGATTAGCGCCAACCCGACCGTCATTTCAGCTACTTTCGACCGGGTGATCGCAGACAAGAAAAAGCGTCTCAATGAGTACAAGGACGCTATCAGCGCCATGATTGCTCAAGAGGAAAGCAAAAAGGAACGTCTCTCTGAACTATCAAAAGAAATTGAGAAGCTTGAGAAGTTAAAGTCTGGCGCTGCAGCTCGCGCGAAGTCTCTGGTCGACAAGTACAACGGCGATTCTGTCGCGGTGAAAAATGATCCGGAGTACCTCAAGTGCCAATCAGCTTTTAAAGATTTCTCAAGTACGCTTGACGAGAAGCGGCAACGAGCAAGCGAATTGGATGAGGATCTTAAGACGCTGATCATCAACATTGGTGGTCATAAGACACAAATTCAGTCTCTCATGAGAGACTTGGAAAAGATCAAGGAAGAGAAGCACGACGCGGTTGCCGATGTGTTGTCTGCGAAAGAAGAGAAGCAAATCGCAGACATGGTCAATGGTATCAGCAACGACAAGACGTCCGAGGAGCTGCAACGGCTTCGCGATATGCGACAAAAGGCAGTGGCCAACGCACGCGTGTCCAGAGAGTTGGCTGGTATGGATGCCAAGAAAGCGGAAAACGAGTTCTTGGAGTATGCACAAAAGAATGCTGCCGACGATGAATTCGATGCGCTGATCGGACTTGGTGAACAGCGACAAGCTGCCGAGCCTTCGGCTCGCGAGACCAAGATTCCTGAGGCTTAGTGCGAGCTCTCTCGCGCGGTGCAAAAGGAGAGTGCTTCTAGTTCAACGGTCGTCCTCGACCGTTTGGTCTGTCGTCTAACGGTCGTCCTCGACCGTTAAGCATTGAATACCACCATTGAATCGATCGCACTGGCAAAAAGATGTGGGGCATGAAAATGGAGGTGTACATAAAAATATGGGGGAATTAGCCGCCATTTATGTCCCTCCATTTTGGTGCCATTCATCGAATTGCCATGTGGTCAAAATGAAAGCATAACTTTACGGCTTGTTCGCTGTTCGAGCCGCGGGGGTAAACGATTCGGTTCCGGTGACGTTTTCGCTTAAGCGGGCGGAGTACTCCATCAAGCTCCCTGCCCCGGAAAACGCAACCACCCGCTTGTCCCATTCCAGTTCCTTGGAGATCATACGACCGGCGTCTAAATCGAATTTGATCGTTCCTTCGCTCAACTGTTGCAAGACCTGCGCTTCTTCCTTCGGGTCAGAAATGATGGTGATCATCTCGCATCGGACGGAAACAGTGGCAACACCCGCACTAACCTTTTCCAGCTTGTATAGTTCGCGAAAACGAACGGGTTTGAGCGATCCATCATCTCGCATGATGCGGAGCTCGCGGGGTGTCTCCCAGGACGCCCCGATGGCGACCGCCTTTTCCGGCAACGGCAAAGTGATATCACCCATTCCCAAGTTGGGTGGATTCGTGTCATCGCTTCGCGCGATGATCAGTCCTTGTTCATCGATCGTCACCTTGGAAATAACGCGTCCAATCGAATCCGCTGCCGCTTGGAACTGAGGCATGGGAGGTTCTTTTTGGGCGGAGTTATAGCGAATTTCCGCAGCATTCCCTACTCTCTGTGACATGTCGATATCGGTGATCCGATATTCGAAGGTCATCTTTCCATCTTCTACTTTCACAAACTCCCAAACCTTGTGGGATACGGTCCGCGAACTTGAGTCTTGTTCGGTGGAGTCGATTTTCGTATTGGTTTTGGCCAAATGAACGACTTCGCTGACGACGCGAGTGCCCGGAGTGAACCGATAGCGCATCAGGTAGGTTTCCCCCCCATCTTCGCTTGGGTTCTCGATCAAAGTCTTGCGTTCGACTTGGCGCATTCCATCGCTATCTTTCGACTTGTTGCTTTGCGTGGCATTGGCAGAGCTGGATACAGGCTTGGCCGGGATTCGCTTTGCACCTTCGTCGCTTTCAGCTTTCGATTCCCCTGTAATCAACAGAGAGCGAGAGCCAGTCGCGGAGGTTTTTTGTGGCGTTTGTGCGAAGCAAGTGCTTGCACCGAATACGATCGCGAGAAGAAGTGCGGATGCGGATTTCCACTGCATAGGTCGAATGCTCCAGATAGCAATTGTAGACAAATTGCTTGAGTGAGATGAACGAAGCGGGGACGGAAGTTTGAAATCGCGGTCGAGAATCGCTTGTTATTTGACAATCGATTCGGATTCCGAACGAATCTGCTTAGCTTCCTGGGGAATCGAGGGAGCGAGCGTGTCACTGGTAGGTCGGTAGGGTTGGATCGTTTTTCCAAGGTAGCTAGGGGCAAACGGAACAGGTGATTGACGGCGGAGCAGTCCAATTTGCTTTCGGATGTTGGAGAGATCCTCTTGGATGTCTTGGATGACCTTCGAGTCTTTTTCAGGTCGATCCGCCGAGCTTTCATTCTTCATCGCGAGCTTCAGTGCGATTTCGGCTTTCTCCGCCAGCTGTGCGTGGAGTGTCTCCGCCAATTGTTGTTTGAGCTCTGCAACGGCAGCTTGGGCTGCCAAGCTTGCGTTTCGTTCCGCAAGAGCGTGAATTTGCTCCAGTGCAACATTGCGTTCCGTCATCAATTGTTCGGTCATCTCCAATCGTGTTGCGAGATGGGCTCGTTCGACGAGGAGCCTTACAAATTGGTTCGCCGATACAGGAACATCGATTTGTTTGAGGCCACTTTGGTCAAGAATCGCATCGAGTTCATCCGCTGGAGGAGTTGGTTGAACATTTGCAAAGTGACTGACAGGAGGGGCTGGCGGCGCTGCTGGTACGATCAGAATCGGCTCTTCTGTTGTGTCGGCGGACTTCTCTTCGGAAGTGGCTGAAGGGTTTTCGTCCTCGATGACGATGCATTGAGTGTCGGTGCAGATTTTATGTCCGCAAGCGATAACGCCATCGACCAGTTTCTCGAACCCCTCTGTTAGAGTGCTGCTGAAAGTCAGTGGTTTAGCGATGTTCGCGGTGGTTACCTCTGCGTTAGGCTCGTCGGACG
>JALOQZ010000399.1 GCA_025459245.1 Pirellula sp. | reverse complement strand
AACTTATCGACTTCGAATCGCTTCAACCACTTTGTATCAAGCTGGTAGAAAGTGTCCCATCGTATCTTCTCGGGTGCACGTTCTCGATAATAACGAACGACCTCTTCAATCGTCGGAAGCTCTAAATCGTTGCGACCGGATCGCGCATAGAATTCGAACCCCTTTCGGACCTCCTCGTGCCAAATATCCTTTTCAAAGCTATTCGGATTGGGTAACGCATGGCAATCGCTGCAGAACCTTTCGATTCTGGTTACATCTAATACAGCGTTCGAGGATGCCCCCCCTGCGAATGGCTCTGCTTCTTGAGCAACGATAGAAGCTCGAATGCATAGCACGCCACAAAAGATGCACGCGAACAGGCTCACGCATTGGAGAGGGGACCGGTTTCTTTTTGGACAGGCCAACAGCATGGCTCCATAAACGGTTCATAAAGGGAGAATTGCCAGGGCATCAGACTAACATCGAAGTTGCGTACGAGCAATGAATTGCATAGTGATTCGAGCCTACACAACTGGGATTCCTTCTCCTCGTTGTCTACAATGTGATGCGATACTCAAAGGAACCCGATTTTATTCCCCAAAGGCAACAGTGATGACGAAGCCGCGATTCATTCAGCGATCTCCGATTGCAATCGCTGCCCTTTGCATCGCCGCTGGTTGCCAACCTCAGCCGTCCGCTCCCAAGCCCGAGAACCCATCCTCAGTTAACCCGACACTTCCAGGGCCAACCGCCACACCCTCCGATACACCGGAAGATCCACCCGACCTATCTCAAGCCAACCTCGATGAACAGATTCGTATCTGGCAAGCCGCGAGACTCGAGAGACCGCAGACCTTCGAGAATCTGACACAGTTTGTGAAAGCGATGCGACTGACAGGAAGGAGCTCTGAAGCCATCCAATCCCTTAGCCCAGCCGATCTGGAACAACTCCCTGCACTTGAGAAAGCAAGTTTATTGGCAGAATCGGGAGATTGGGGTCAAGCGCGTGAGATGCTTCGCAAAGCAAACATGCACACCCCAGGGGCCTTTCAACCAAAGATCGATAACTTGTTTCAACATGTCCTTCGAGGTCAAGGGGAAAAAGCGCCAGACCCGACCGATGAGATACAGCTTGTCAACTTGGTGCTGTCCTTCACCGGGGACCGCGCAGGCGGCGTAGCGATCCAGAACCTACAGCTGGAACGCGTGGCTCGAATTCGCCGAATCGCCGACTTGCAGACCATGCAAATGATCGCCCCCAACGAGCCCGCGATTGCCGCAATGCTGCGCGAGACAGAGGACCTTGGAAAACCCTTCAAAGAAGCGAAGCTGTTTGATAACCAGACATCAGCGATTGCAACGACGGAATCCGAACGCGAAGATCATCGCCTCTACCAGCTCCACTGCAGCGCCTGCCATGGCGCAAACGGTGACGGAAAAGGTCCCGCGTCGCGATTTTTAGATCCGCCCGCGCGAAGCTTTATCAAAGAGCCGATGCGATACGTTTCCGGAGTTCGCTCGTTGGCTACGGACGAAGATCTGCGAAAGACCATCGTCGAAGGACTCGAAGGGGTATCGATGCCTGGCTTCCCGCAGCTGCCAGCGAATGAAATCGAAGCATTGATTCGCGAAGTGCGTCGCTTTCAAAAGCTGGGCCTCGAAGCGGCATACGATCGAAACCGCCGAGCGAGCTCGAACTCTGGAGCAGCAAATCCAGTGGCTGACACAACCGGTGCAGTTATTGGTAACGATCCGGACGTGCAGAACTCGAAGACGCAGAACTCGAAGACCATGTGGGTTGCTAACCGCTGGCGCGACACCGAACAGCTTTCCTTACCCGATTGGTTGATGCAATCCGATGTGGATTCCACAACCGTGGCCCTTGCAAAAGTTCCAGAAGGGGACAGCAATCAAGGCAACGGCGACGCATCGAAATCAATCGATGAGTCCTTAGTCAAAGGAGCTGCAATCTTTCGCAAGATGGGTTGCCAAAGTTGCCATACCACAGAGGACTCGACAAAAGCGAAGAGGTTGCAGTTCAACGACTCTCTCGGTCGTACCCTTTCGGCTCGCAACCTCTCAAAAGAGCCTTTGCGACGAGGAGTCGATCGCCGCGAAATCTATTGGCGGATATTTCTTGGCATCCCAGGCACCCCTCACCCAAAAGTCGAAGGGACTCTCGCTGCTGACGATGTTCGCTCGCTCGTCGACTACGTAGCCGATCTCGCGCAGTCCGCCGAGGGTATCAAATCGACCAACCACTCGCGCCGCATCTCCCATTAGTACCGGACTTCTTGTCCAGTTAGAGTGAAAACACCCTCGAGGTGGACTATGCGCGTTTTGACGAGAGCAAGCTTGTTCACGTGCAAGAGGCTGCTATGGGTTCAAACTACAATCAGTCTGTTATCGTCTTCACCACACCCTCGTCGGCCCTATGAATAAAAATCCAATTCGCACCGTATTCGTTTGTTTGTTGCTTGCAAGCTTGTTTTGCGGGCTGACATCGAGAGTACAGGCTCAGTCCTCCACGACTCCTGCGCCGGAAAGAGAAACGCGCATAATCTCAGGATGGTCGGTCCACGTAGCAAAACAGCTTCTTGAGAAAGAAAGCGACGGTACCGCTCGAGCTCTTGCCGGGCTCCAGAAGATGCTCGATGAGATCGTCCGCGATTTGCCACCAACGGCTGTAGCAGAAATGCAAAAAGTACCGCTCTACTTTTCACCTTCCTACAAACCGGGACAAAGCGGCGCGGAGTTTCATCCAGGCGCAGGATGGCTGCGAGACAATGGGAGAGATCCCGGCATGGCGCAGGGGATTGAGTTCTCCGGTGTCCACGATTTTGAAAAAGAGATGAAACGGATGCCAAACTTCGCGCTGCATGAGTTAGCGCATGCCTACCACTTCCGCGTGCTGCGAGATGGATTTGAAAACGCCGAGATCAAAGCAGCCTTTGAAAGCGCCAAATCAAGAGGAATCTATGAACGAGTCGAAAGGACCCGTGGAGACGGTTCTCCCTATACCCGTGAGCGAGCCTATGCGCTGACCAATCCGATGGAATACTTTGCAGAAACGACCGAGGCTTA
>JALOQZ010000131.1 GCA_025459245.1 Pirellula sp. | reverse complement strand
GTGGAAGATGCGATCGGAATCCGCCGGCTCGGTGGAGGGGAAGCCGATTCTAGAGCTGATCTCAAAAGGCCCATTCGACCATGTCGTTTTGGAGCAAGGGGAGATTGAGAGCAGTAGCAACAATGAAGTGAAGTGTGAAGTGAAAGGGCGGGGGGGAAGTGGAACCCCTATCCTGACCGTGATTCCAGAAGGGACCTTTGTGAAGAAGGGAGATGTTCTTTGTGAACTCGACTCGTCCGCTCTGGATCAAGAAGCGAAGAATCAGCGAATCATTGTGAGTGCTGCGGAGTCAACGGTTATCTCCAGCGAAGCGGCAGTGAGCAAAGCGGAAATCGCCCGGCAGGAATACTTGGAAGGCACTTATCTCACCGAGCGCAAAACCATCTTGAGTGAGATTTCGATCGCCCAACAGAGCCTTCGAAAGGCCGAGTTGTCTCTCCAGAGCGCGGAACGACTTGCTGCAAAGGGCACTCTCAAGCCGCTCCAGATCGAGGCAGAACAATACTCCGTTCAGAATGCGCAAAGCACGCTTGAGTCTGCGGAAGCACGTCTTCGAGTGCTCGACGAACTGACCAAGGCAAAGATGCTGGTTCAGCTGGATAGCGACATCGCGACAGCAAAAGCCAAACTGGATTCGGACAGAAATACGCTCACGGAGGAAAAAGAAAAGCTTGAAGAAATCCTTGGTCAGATCGCCGTTTGCACCGTGAAAGCCCCTGCGGACGGTCAAGTTGTTTATGCCAACAAGTCTGGGAGCCGAGGGGGTACAGATTTCGTCGTCGAGCCCGGTGCTGTGGTGCGAGAGCAACAAACCATTTTCTTACTTCCTGACCCGACGAAGATGCAGGTCAAGGCGAAGGTCAACGAGTCACGCATCACGTTGATACGCGAGGGGATGCCGGTCAAGATTCGCGTCGGAGCTGTCGAGAACGAGTTGCTTGGACGCGTCGTCAAAGTGAACAAGTATGCTGAACCGGGGAACTGGTGGGGCTCCAACGTAAAAGAGTACGCAGTATTCGTTCAAATCATCGAACCGCCCGAGACCATTCGAACCGGTATGACCGCGGAGGTTCGAATTTTCGTCGAGCAGCTTCCGGATGCAATCCAAATCCCCATTCTGGCCGTATACGAAACCAAGGGGCATCATTTTGTTCTGGTGAAGGATGGTGAGGGCTGGGCGACCAAAGAAGTCAAAATCGGTGGTGCCAATGAAAAATTCATTACTGTCGATTCAGGGGTAGAGCCAGGCGAAGAGGTAGTTTTGAACCCTCGACGTCACTTGAACAAGATGCAGATTCCGGAGATCGAAGAAGTCGACGATCGAGAGAAGCTCGCCAAGCTTGCTGCGGAACCCTTGCCCGCTGCCGCCAAAGCGGACGATCAGCGAGGTGGTGGAGGCATGGATTTGTCTGCCATGATGCAACGCATCGACAGCGATTCGGATGGCAAAATTAGCAAAGCGGAAGCGAGCAGCATGGGGCCACTGGCTTCTGGTTTCGGTTCAGCGGATTCAAACCAAGACGGTTTCTTAGATTTGGCTGAGCTGACCAAGGCAATGCAGAAACTGCGAGCCGCACGCGAGAAAAGTGGTGGGCCAGAAGGCGGGCCTGGCGGTGCAGGTGGTGATCGACCACTCGGCCCGAGAGGATTGCAGTAAAGAAGTCTATGACTCAGTCTACGATAAACCCTCCGTTTGTTACCAAAGGGTACGCATGTCGCGTCGTCGACATGAAGAAGGAATATGTCCTCAAAAGCGAAACCGTTCGCGCATTGAGAGGCGTGACCTTCGATGTCCCTGAGGGGGATTATGTCGCCATCATGGGCCCATCGGGCTCCGGCAAAAGTACGTTGCTGAACATGCTCGGCTGTTTGGATAAGCCAACTTCAGGCAGTCTATGGCTCGGGGATGACGATGTCGCGCAGATGAATGACGATCAATTGGCAGACATCCGGTCCAAGCGAATTGGTTTTGTCTTTCAAGCCTATAATCTTATCCAGCAGCTTACCGTTGTCGAAAACATTCAGGTTCCGCTCTTTTATCAAGGTCGATCGCTGAGCAAAGAGCAACACGCAAAAACCATTGAGCTTGCGAAGTTGGTTGGGCTAGGACAGCGGCTTGATCACCGCCCCACGCAGCTCAGCGGTGGTCAACAGCAGCGAGTTGCTATCGCACGTTCGCTCGTGAATAACCCTTATTTCATTCTCGCCGACGAACCGACGGGTAACTTGGACTCGCGGACAACGGAAGAGATTCTGCAGCTCTTTGAGAAGCTCAACGATGAGGGCCGAACGATCATCCTCGTGACCCACGAAGACGAAGTTTCCAAACGCGCAAAGCGTGTCGTTCGACTCAAAGATGGGCGACTGCAATGGGATCGAACCAACTCCCAAGAAGTCCGTGAGGCTGCAGCGAAGTACGCTATCGAAAACATGCCGGTGGAAGAATGAACATTTGGCTTGGCACAATTCAGTTGGGGGTGAAGAGCCTCTGGTTGCACCCGATGCGATCGATCCTCACGGTCCTGGGGATCTTTATCGGGGTCGCCAGCGTAATCTGGCTCTTGGCGATAAGCAAAGGGATCGGGGACGAGGCACAGCGTCAGATCGAAAGCCTCGGCGCCGACACGATCATGATTCGCACCATCAAACCGCCTAGCGAGAAGATGTCGGCTCAAGGTCTTACGCCCTATGGTTTGACGAGAGAGGAATTCGACCTCTTATCCACCAGCATCCCAACGGTAAAGAGCTCTCTCCCTATCCGCGAACTACGACGGCAATTTCAGTTTAAGGACAGGAAGCTAGACGGCAGGCTCGTTGGCTGCACTCCGGAGTATTTCGAAGTCAATCGTCTCGAAATGCAAGACGGGCACTTCATCACCGATGCTGACTGTTTCCGTAGAGAAACGCACTGCGTTCTATCGGCCAAAGTTGCCGAAAGACTCTTCCTGCACGAAGATCCCATCGGACAACGGATCTACATGCCTGAGAACCAGGACTTTTACATGGTCGTCGGCGTCCTTAAACCCAAGGGGGCTACGGCCGCAGTCGGCGGTTCCATGGCGGCTCAAGACTTCACCAACGATGTGTATATTCCGATCCAGACCTTGCATCAACGGATCGGCGATATGGTGATGAGTGTTCGTTCCGGTTCTCGCGAGGGAGAGGTTATCGAACTCAATCAAATCACGTTACGAGTCAATGAAGTGGCGGACGTGAAGCGGACGGCTGAGCTTGTGGAATCAGCGCTCTCGAGCCACTCGAAGATGGAAGATATCGCGGTGGTTGTTCCGCTGGAGTTGCTTGAACAAGCGAGAACGACGCGGGCGATGTTTATGGTGTTCATGGGTATGATCGCCGCTATCTCGCTGCTCGTCGGTGGGATCGGAATTATGAATATCATGCTCGCGACTGTTACCGAACGGACTCGCGAAATAGGTATTCGCCGGGCGCTGGGGGCTAAGAGGAAAGATATCATTCGCCAGTTCTTGATCGAGACCAGCGTTTTGAGTTTGGCAGGTGGTATCACGGGTATCTTGTTCGGACTCCTTTGCGGGCCTGCAGTGCGTGGTGCTCGATGGTTAGCCATGGAGTGGTTCCCTGAACAAATGGCAGGACTGCCTGATGTCGTCCGGACGGTGGAGCCTTCGATCGTCCCCGAAAGCATTCCAGGAGCATTTCTCATATCGCTAATCGTCGGAGTCGTGTTCGGGATCTACCCCGCGATGCGAGCCGCCAAGATGAATCCGATCGAAGCCTTGCGACACGAATAAGAGATCCTCTGGACGATTACCCCCTACAAGCCACATGAAGCCTGACGACGAGCTCTGCCTTTGCTTTCACGTCAGCTGGCGTAAGGTAATCAATTACATACGGGTGCACCGAATTCAACGCCCTAGCCAGCTCGCCGAGTGCGGTGGAGCGGGGACTGGCTGCGGCTGGTGTCGCAAACAGCTGGAACGCTTAACCCACTTGGTAACCGAAGTGCCACCTCCGTCGGACGAAGTCGAGCAGTGGCTTGCTGATCGCTCTCCGAATAAAGAGATCTACGCCCAAGGCCGAAGCAAATACCGACAGGAACTGGGACTGGAAGATAGACCGTCAGACCGCTCGAGTTGACCAGGGGCGTTTTCAAGTGCAAACGTGGATGGAAGGCGGGCGAAAAAAGGAATCGCGTGCACGTCAAACATGTTCGGTATCGCCATTCCAAACGCGATGGCTTGCAACTTCTCATTAGCCACTTCGACTTTGAGTCTCAGGCAGAGCCAACCAATCCATTCTTTGGTGTCTATCCGCACGTCGCAGATGCAGGTCGTTCCGATCTCTCATGGCTGTTCCCAAGTTCCGCCCACTCGGCGGAGAGGCATCATGGGCACTTTTCAAACTGTATTGGAATTAGTCAGTCGCAGTATGAAGGCTCAAATCATCGAAATTGGGTGATCGTTCTGATCTGCAGACCGCGAATGTCGCCGTTCCACTAGGTTTTCAAAAAAGGTAAACTAGTGAAATGAAACAACCACCATTCGACGAAAGTTTTCCGAACCTCGCTTCGTCTCCGATCGTGGAATCGGTGGTTCAGTGGACTGCACGCTCGTCGTTTGGGCCGCAGGATCTAACTTGGCAAAGTCGATTTAAGGAACTCCTCCCCGACTTCCCTGTATCTTTCCCGACTCACTCGCAGTCGATCGAAACGATGATCGTCGAAGACGGCAGTACTCAACAAACGGTCAATCGCCCCTGGATCGGACTTCGACTGGAAAGCGAAGACAAAAAATGGATCGTGCAAACGGATTATCAAGGTGTCGTCCTTAGCCGACTGCGGCCCTATTGTGGTTGGGACGAATTTGTTAGTCAGGGCCTGAAGGTTTGGCGTGCGTACTGTGAGTGCTTAGAGCCAAGCGAAATTCAACGGCTCAGCGTCCGATCGATCAATGTCATCGAGATTAAGTCGTTTGCCGACGTGCGAGGCTATCTTCGCCATCCGCCAGAGTGTCTGGACGACGTTGATTTGCCTGCATCCGGTTTTATGTACCAAAGTCTCCATCGAATTCCAAATTATCCCTATCAGGTGAATGTAGTCAGGACAATTCCTCCCAAAAACCATGATAAAATCGGAATGCCAGCGCTTATTATCGATATAGACTCGATGACTTCGGAGTCGCATCACGAGCTCGATAGTTCACCATCCCATCTGCTCGCCCTAAAATGGTTAAAGGATAAGACCTTTTTTAATCTCATCACTCCAGAAGCCCTCGACGAGTTTAACAAATGACAAGAATCACCACCGGCTTTAGTGATGCAGCTCGAACGGTAAGTCGGTCGATAGAATCCCAATCAAGTGGCCTACGATGTTCGGAGACATTTGGTCTCGATAGCCAATTGCGAGAGGAGCTAGCGGAGGTCTGGGGGGAATGCCAGGAGCCAAACTGGGATGGATTCAGGGGCCTACCAGTATCGAGAGACACATTGCGACAGGTATATCACCTGCTTGAGGAGATACCGACAGGCATCACTGCTCCAAGCCTTTCAGCTCATCCGGACGGGGCTATCGCGATGGAATGGTATTTGTCGAAGAATCGGCAAATCGTTTTGAGTGTAGTTGATGGCGAAATTCACTATGCAGCAAAGTTTGGAGCGAATCGCCATCACGGCAGCTTCGCTATTGTTGATGGTTGGCCAAAATCATTGTTGTCCTTGATTTCCAAAATCACAAAAACATGATTGACGAAGATCGTGTGCCCGCCATCGAAAAGGACGAATCGCTCTCGCGCTGCGTCCTCTCAAGCAAATACGTTCGCGCCGCGACATCAAGTGATTTGACTGTAGGCCGAGTCAAAGCTGGGGCCTTTATTCCACATCCCAATGACGACCTTTCCGTCAATCGACATAAGAGCTCGTCCCTCGAAGATGTATGGCAGTTGTGTCAGCAAGTTGCGAGACAGACGCAGAGGACTCTTTACGGACGGGCGGAGGTTTCGGCAGAAGCATTCTCCTCAAAGGGTTTGGTGGTGAAACCTGATCCTATTCGTCGTGACAACAGTGAGGGTTTACCGCCAAATCCAAATCATGCCATCGTTGTTGGTTGGCCTATTGAAAAATCCGCTCAGCTAATGTTGGCCCAGAATATAGCGGACGGTTGTCGCTACTTTGCGACGGATGGCTAATTATTCATCACTTGTCCTCGATGAGTTGCTTGAAGCTGTGACGAATGACCTACGAGAGTTCGGTGGCCTCGGTGTTCAGAGCTTCCAGAGCCGTTTGTATTTCGGAGAGCCGATCGATGAACTCTTCCTCGGTCTTGCCATCTTCTTCATCCTTTTTGCTAGGAGGATGGAACAAGCAGGCGGGCGAGCGTTTGTGCCAAGCTTCTCAACGCGTCGTCACTTTCGAGATGAATTGTAAGTTTGGGTTTTCCTGATTCATCTCTTTCCACGCATTCGTTCAAGCTATTTGTTAGCTGACTTACAACAGCGGTATTCGGAGCAGGTCCGTCTTGGTTGGAGACTAGCTCACCTACTAGCTGCAACGCCGCGGCCAGCAATTGACCTCCTGCAGCAGAGACCTTCTCACGGCGATTTTCAATCTCCTCAGTCTGCGATTCCAATCGGTGTTTTTGACTGGCGTCCACAGGTGCTTCAGGAGCCGGTACCAAAATCTTTTCGAGCTTCTCTCGTATGTTTGCGATACTGCTCTTCATCGTGACCGCATCGGTCTCAGACGAGAAATCAATCGCCGCATTTGCAAGCTCTTGTTTGTTCGCTAACGTATCGAGCAATCTCTCTTCGATCGTATCTTCGGTAACGAGATTATAAATATGGACGGAGTTCTTCTGTCCCATCCGATGGGCGCGCGCGATGCGTTGTTCGAGTACAGCGGGATTCCAAGGCAAATCGACATTGATGACCGTATTGGCGCTTTGCAAATTGAGACCGGTGCTGCCCGCATTGGTCATCAAGATCAACCGGCACTTCGGATCGTTCTGGAACTTGCTAACGATGGCCGGTCGCTTCTTTTGAGGCACCGAGCCATCCAATCGAACGAAATCGCAGCCCAGCTGCGCAAGCTTTATTTCGATGCGATCCAACATCCGCGTCCACTCGCTGAACATCACGATCTTGCGAGTTGGCTCCGCAATCAACTCCTCGAGCATCTCACCCAAACGAACAAGCTTGCTACTAAACTCTGGTTCTTGTTCGTCGATGAGATAGGTGCTATCGGCCACCATTCTCGCCAGCAACAGCGACTTTTGTAGTCGCAGCAAATCCATCTCCGTAAGAAACTTCTTCGCGGCGATTCGCGCTGCAATCGATAGCTGCGATTGGCTTATGTCGTATTGCTCGGCAGTGGGGCGAATGCGAACAACTTCGTCGATACGATCCGGCAATTGCTTCGACACTTCGTCTCGCGTTCGACGAAGCAAAATCGGCTTGAGAGCTTCTCTTAACTCATCCAGTTTCTTATAGCCGATGGGCTTCCCGCGATCATCCACTTCTCGGTGCTTGTGAAAGAATCGGTACGCGGGCCCCAATCGGGTATCGTCGACAAACCGGACAATCGTGTAGAGGTCGTCCAGTCGATTCTCCAGTGGAGTGCCAGAGAGCACCAGCGCGAATGGACTGCGAAGGCATCGCACCATCTTGCTCACTTTGGATTCCCAATTCTTAATCCGTTGGCCTTCATCGAGGATAATCAAGTCCCAGGAGGCGCTTTCAACATGGCTCAGGTCACGAACCACTTGCTCGTAATTACAAATGGTAAAAAAAACATCTCCCCCATACTGCTTAGCTCGTTCGCTTCCTGATCCCATCACCAACTGCGAACTGCGACCGCAAAAGCGATTTATCTCCGCTTGCCACTGACTCTTCAGTGAGGCGGGGCAAATGACCAACACCTTTTTGATGTCAGCCTCTTTCACCAACAACTCAGCTACGCCAATCCCTTGAATTGTCTTTCCCAATCCCATATCGTCCGCGAGGATCGCGCGGCCAGCCCCAACAGCAAATGCAATCCCATCCAACTGATAGGGCAACAATTCAACGGAAAGCAATTTCTTGCGCAACGGATGCGTCGTTGGCGATTTTCGGATCTTGGCTGATACTTCTCGCAAATGCTTTTGGAGCAACCGGGTATGAATTAGTTCCTCAGCGTCGGGATAAACATGGACGCTCACCCCGGCTTCCTCAATAGCTTGGATGCGCTCCATCATGGAAGTCCCTTCCAAGGGGATGCGATCCGCGTTTCCGATCAAACTCGAAATCTTAGGTGGTAGCTTCTCCGGAACATTGAAGAGCAAACCGAAGGGTTGTTGATAATGAACTCGCACCGACAAGCTCTTGCGCACATAGGGCTTTTTCAATTGAGCCGCCGAGAACTTTCGGCGAATCTTTTGAATCACATGCAATATGTGTTTGCAGGTCCCGAGATGATTGGTTCGAAAGTCTGGGCAACTACAATACGAAATCCCGGTCTCGGTGCCTCGCAGCGCAACCCGATACGTCTTACCAGAACCGGCGCTCGTCACTACGTAGTCGGTCCATGGTGTATCGGCTTTCGAAGCCCGAACCGTCATACTCTCTTGTTCGGCTCGCTTGCGACGCTCGGCCAAAGCTCTCTCGAATAGCTCACCCTCCGTCAAGTGCTCGAGAGCGACCGATTCGTCGGGAGGAGCTGCTAGCCCTAAGTCAGATTTTGATTCGAGAAGATAAGACAGTGCCGCGCCCATGTGCTCACAACGATGAGTGCAATGAGAGCAATCTATGTGCAAATGTTTGTCGCGAGCGCTCTGCAAAGTGACTGTAACAGTCTGACCAGATGACAAACGGACGCGAAACTTGTCATCATCAAGAACAACATCGGAATAGGGATCGATGTCCAGATCACCACCTGCCATGAGTAGCGTCTTGCTATTCTCTCCAAGCAATTGATTCGCTTGATGAACCGTCAGTCGCGCCAAACGTTGGTGCAACGCGTTGATCTTGCGCTCCATTAGTTTCTTTTTGCCTTCCGAAGCTCGCTTGGTATTTGCTTTGGTTTTAGTGGTAACCATATTCGAACTCCGTTTCTGGTCTGTTTCAAGCGAAGAGGTTTGTTTCAGCCTGTTGATCTAAGGCAGGAAAGCGATCTGCATAATCGGCGGAAGCGATGTTTTCGCCGTAACAAGGGAACATTTCCAGCAACGCTGGCTTGCGCTGCGGATCATTGACCAAGTCCGGAAAGCACTTCTTAATTACTTCCAGCATCAGATACACCGAGACCGACGCACCTGGAGAAGCTCCGAGAAGAGCGGAAATTGTGCGATCGGCGTCGGTGACGATTTCTGTCCCGTAATGAACGATCCCCGCTTTTCCGTCTTCCTTCTTGATTGCTTGTACTCGGATACCTGCATCGATAAGTCGCCAGTCCGAGTCCTTGGCGTCGGGATAGAACTCTCGCAGCGACTTCATCCGCGAAGCCATACTCTGGGTCCCTTGTTGAATCAGATACCGAACGAGCGGTAGATTGTAGAGCCCCACTTTGATGAGCGAACTGACGTTGTCCGGCCGCATCGAGCTCGGCAAGTCGAAAAAGCTGCCATGCTTGTGGAGGAATTTGGTGGTCCAAGCGGCATAGGGGCCAAAGAGCAAGGACTTTTTGCCATCGATGACACGTGTGTCCAAGTGAGGGACTGCCATCGTAGGCGCGGCCCCTGGACTTTGACCATAAACCTTTGCTTGGTGCCGCGACACCACCGCTGGGTTGTCGCAAACCAGCCACTGACCACCGATGGGGAAGCCACCAAATCCTTTTCCTTCCGCAATACCCGACATCTGCAGAAGGGGGAGACTTCCCCCACCCGCACCAACAAAGACGAACTTCGCGCTGTTTTGAATTTTGTTCCCACCCTTGGCTTGGATTGTTACGTCCCAGCCGCGGCCTGTCCGCTTTAGTCCGACAACGCGGTGATTCGTAGCGACCCCACACCTAGGTTGCTCGGACAACCAATGGATCAATTTGCGAGAGATTTCTCCGAAGTTTACGTCGGTCCCGTTGTCCATTTTGGTTGCTGCAACTGGGATCTTTTCGCGCCCTTCCATGAGCAAAGGTGCCCATTCGTGTACGCGCGCGGGGTCGGTCGTAAATTCCATCCCCTGGAAGAAATGATGAGAGGTCAGCCCTTTGTAGCGAGCCTCCAAATACTGAACCGACTTTTCGCCATAAACAAAGCTGATGTGGGGGACTGGATTGATAAAATCGCGTCCGTTCTGAATCATCCCCGATCGCAGGGCATAACCCCAGAAGAGCTTGGAAAGCTCGAACTGCCCAAAAATCTCAATCGCTTTCGAAACATCGACGGTTCCATCCGCTCGCATAAACGGTGTGTAACTGAGCTCGCAAATACCGGCGTGGCCCGTCCCAGCGTTATGCCATCCGTTAGAACTTTCTTGCGCAAGCTCGTTCGACACCTCATACAGCTGAATACTCAGCTCTGGAGCGATTTTCTTCAGCATCGCCCCCAGATTCGACGACATGATGCCGCTGCCTATGAGGATGACATCCGGGGACTCAACGTGGGAATTGTAGGTCATACTGCGTGCGGTTAGGCGGGAGGTGCGATGGAGATAAAAGGGGATCTCAACAGTTACGTTTCGAGAACCCTAGACTATATCAACGTTTTCTCAACGTCCTAGCACGATTTCAACTGGGAGCTCACTGACTTTTCCATTGATCTGCCAATTCTTGCTCCGTCTTTCCCGTGAGCTCTTTCCAGACATCACTGGAGTAACGCCCCTCGCGAGCTGCTGCATTCAACTGAGGAAGCAACGTTCCCTTCGGGTCGTGTGTCCGGATCACCCAGTCGATGAAGTTAGCCGAGACGCGGTAGCTCGCGTCGTGCTTCGCTTTGGATAAAGCCTCTTTGCCGAGCAAAGCACCCTTGGATTGCGGTTCGTATAGGAACCAACGGATGTAATCGGGAATCCCTTCAACAATCCAGCCGGGCGTCGGCTCCCGTCGAACTCCGCGATTGCGACGACCCTGATAACCTTGCACAACATGGACCATTTCGTGCACGACCGCCCCTTTCGCTTCTCGATTCCGCTCTCGGTTCATCCAGGGGGCATTCATGGTGATGGTTCCGCCTTGCGCATAGGCTGGGATCCCTTCCATTTTGGAGCCTGGTTGATAGCGGAAGGTAACCTTTTGCGGAGCCACGAAGCCCGCGCTGGGAAGCATCTCAACAATTCGCGGATACCATTCCAATATGACAGGCTTTAACTCCGCCTCTGTCCAGGCAGCCAATTCGGGAGCTGCTGTCAGATCGATAGAGTATTCATACTTTCCATCCGCAGAGGCGAACGAGATCGATTGCCGCTCGGGTGCATCGATTCGCTCTAA
>JALOQZ010000398.1 GCA_025459245.1 Pirellula sp. | reverse complement strand
TACCGTACGTTTCGAAGGACTGCTAACCGAGACGAGGCATTTTGGCACCGAGTTCTCCAGGTCCGATTTTGCTTTTTGCGTTTCCGCAATTTTCGTTCTCAAGGGACGCAGCGCGTCAGTAGATTGCTTGAATGCAGACACCAGTTCCTTTTTTTGCTCCGGAGTTCGTTCGGCATGCGGAACGAGCAAGACCTTCGCAATCGAGGGCGAAGCGAGTGTGGATTGCGGGCTTTCGATGGGTCCTGACTGCGAAGTCGATAGAATCTTCACACGCGCCATCGCATGTTCGCCCCCCCAACCGAAAACGAGCTTCAGCCTCCAAGGTCCGGAGGTTGGTTCTAACGGTTGTTTCCATTGAAGGTAGAGAGACTGCGTCGCTTTTTCCCCACCCAGGACAGCCCATCCATTATCGCGACGATTGGAGATTCCATCGATCGCAGCGGATGCGGGAAAGTTCGATTGCTCGTAGGTCGAAGTTGCTTTTTCGATTTCAATCGTCTTATTGTCGCGCTCCGCGATTATTTCATTCAAGACAAAGTTTCCGTTCGATGCGAGTCCTATTCCCTTGGAACCTTCTAGAAGCGCGTCCAATCTTAGCCCGGTAATTGGTTCGCTAGTAGGAGGAAGTTCGAGGATATAAACGTCGGTACCATCGCTTTGCGAACGAGTCTGTCGTTTTGCATCCACTTTGGCGATGACGATTCCCGCTTCATCCATTCGCAGGTTGATGTTCTTCTTTTCGGAGGCTACTTTGATCGGTTTGAGCACGGTCCATGTATTCTCTTGCTTCAGACGAGCCAGTTGCGACGCTTCCCATTGACGCATCTCCTCGTCCAGTTCAGGGTGCGGCCCATCGAGGTCTTGTTGAAGCTGCTGGAGCTGAA
Organism: Pirellula sp.; assembly: GCA_025459245.1. Classification (GTDB taxonomy): domain Bacteria; phylum Planctomycetota; class Planctomycetia; order Pirellulales; family Pirellulaceae; genus JBKCUI01. The sequence goes on along the minus strand of JALOQZ010000398.1, from coordinate 2,420 downwards.
GATTGAGGCGTTCCAACTCCTCTTTCTCTCTGTTAGACATGACCATCATGCCAGGCTCTCGTGCGCCGATGATGGGTTCTTGAATGTCGGCAAAGAAGGCACCGAGCGAGTAAAAATCTCGCATGGTGATCGGATCAAATTTATGATCGTGGCATTGGGCGCAGCCTGTTGTTTGACCTAGCCAGACAGCTCCGATCGCGCGAACTCGATCGGTGAGCATGCGTTGCTCGTAGTCTTTGGGTTGCGAGCCCCCCTCTTCGGTTGTCAGAAGGAGTCGGTTGAATGCAGATGCAACCTTGGTCTCTTGGTTGGCATCCGGTAGCAAATCGCCAGCGATTTGCTCGACAGTAAAGCGATCGAACGGTTTGTTTTCGTTGAAGCTACGAATAACGTAGTCTCGGTAAGGCCAAATATTGCGGGGGTTGTCGCTGTGGTAGCCGATCGTATCCGCAAAGCGAACGACATCGAGCCAGCCTATGGCCATGCGCTCGCCATAGTGCGGGCTATTCAATAGGCCATCGACTAACCTGGTGTAGGCATCAGGTCGGTCATCTTCGACGAAAGACTGAACCGCTTCTGGGGATGGAGGATATCCCAGCAAATCAAAGTAAAGTCGTCGGATGAGTATTCGCCGATCTGCGACAGGGGCCGGTGCAATATTTTGTTCCGCAAGCGACTTGTTCACCAAGAAATCGACGGGGTGCACATCTGCCGGAACCGATGACCTTTTCGGAGGTTCGTAAGCCCAATGCTTTTGATAAACAGCACCCTGTTCAATCCACTGTTGGATTCGTTTCTTTTGAGCAAGTGTCAAAGATTTGTGCGACTGAGGCGGTGGCATCTTTTGCTCCGCATCTTCGCTAAAGATTCTTTTGATCAGTTCGCTAGATTGAGGGTCTCCCGGAACAATGGTGCTACGGTAGGCATCCTCGGCCCGATCCAATCGCAAATCCGCTTCACGTTTGTTCGCGTCGGGGCCATGGCAGGAGAAGCAGTTATCGGAGAGGAGGGGGCGGATGTCTCGGTTGTACTCGAGCGTCTCAGCGAAAACAGGAAGGGGAGCCATCCTTCCGAACACAAGAAACATCAGCGAGACCGCGACGGTTCGAGTCGTCCGTTCGGAAAACGAATTCAGACAGTTGGAATACGAGAACTTAAGTCGTGGAGATCGCATTGGCGGGTGGCTAAACAGGTTGCCGGGCAGGAAGGGGACTGAGGTAGATCGACCGAAAGAGGCTAGTCGAGCTACTCAGATCATAGCAGAATCGGCCGGCGGGGTAAAAAAGTTCGTCGATGCGTCTAGCGGGAATTAGCGACCGTCTTCGGAAGGATTTCTCAATTCCTTTGGCATCTCCAAACGCATCAATGCCGTCCCTTGATTTGGCGAACGTTGCAGCTGCGCGGACTCACCACTGGGAAGCTCGTACCACTCCAATGCGCGTAGGTTGGGTTCTCGAAGGAAGACGTGGGAATTACCGATTCCCAAGGTCGTGAGAACATCTCCCTCTACAATCAAGCCGGTGCTTTCTTCCACAGCCAGTCCGACCATGGTTTGGCCAGCGTTTGGTCGGCCGGAGAGGCGATTGAGTCGCGCGGCGTCGCGCAACAAACCGGTGAACCGCTCCAATCGCCCGCCGACGGTATCGAAGTGTTGTTCAACGATAGCACCTCGCATGAGCCCCAACCCATGGACAGCCACGGCTGAGGCAGGCCTGCCGTCTTCGTTATCTTCTTGCCAGAGAGTCATGATCTCCGGCATCGCGGCCATCCCTGCGGAAGTCCCTCCCACAACACCTCCACGCTCGAGCAACTCGGAAAGGGCGATTTGAAATTTTGTCCGCGCAGGAAACTCACCTACGTAGCGGTAATTGAGTCTCCCTTGTGCTCCGCCGGAAAACCAGACGCCCGTGGCATCGAGAAGCGGCTTGATGAAGTCCTCATCCTCTGCATCGTCCGGTTCGTCCGTGTACAAGAACTGGAATCGCTCGATTTGGCCGGACGACTCGAGATAGGGCCAAGCGTTGAATCGCTCGTGAAGTGTCTCGATAAAGTCCTCTTCGGTATCGAACTCCGCTTGCCGGTATCCTGCGCGACGATCCTCGCTCGCTTTCCTCCGGCCAGTTCGATGAACTTATCGAAGACATCGTCTGTAATTTTTCCGCCTCCGTGCAACACGAGCTTGGGCGGGTTCTTCGCATCCTTGGCATCTGGCAAAAGAAGCACGTTATCCCCACCCCGCGTCTGGGTGCAGAACGTAGGGATCATGAAGAAAAGAAGGAATGTAGGGATTGCGCGGATCATGAAAATGCTAGCAACACGGAGGATCATTGAGGAATCTTAGCTCGCACTCTAAGGCATGACGCGAGAATTGTAGGGAATCGTTTTGGCTAAATCCTTGCGGATGAATCGCGAATCTGACC
>JALOQZ010000130.1 GCA_025459245.1 Pirellula sp. | reverse complement strand
CTCTGCCACCAAGCTATGACAAAGCCAAGCCTTTCCGCTTTCAACCGTCGAAATTGGATACTGGGTTGTATTGCGATCGGGGTTACCCACGGTCGCCCCGTCTCTGGATCGGTGGCGAGTGAGACCCTCGGAACTCGATTCCGAGTCAAAGCATTGATAAAGACCCACGGAGAGGTCAGGCTGAAAAGTCAGATTGCCGACGCGACCAATCGAAACGGCAAATCGATCCCTGCAAAAACTGTCCCTATGCAAGCGACGACCAACCTCGATTACGAGGAAGACGTATCGCTGGGAAATCCTCTATCAGACAGCAAAGCCTACATGCGGGTCGCACAAGCGGACTCGGAAGTGCAAGTCGATCGGCACATTACAAAGACCAAGCTGCGCGAGAACTGCACCGATATTGTTCGACTCTGCAACACGCAAGGTCTATCAACCGCATGCCTTGATCAGCCTTTGTTCGCCGCAGAACGTGATCTGCTCGAACCACCGATCAATTCGATGTTCCTCGATAAGATCATGACCAAAGAGAAGGTCAAGATTAGCGACAAATGGCAGGTGGAAGAAGAATCTGCTTGCAGGCTCCTCGGGCTCGATGCCATTCTCGATGGCGAGATTACAGTCTGTCTCGTCGATTCAACAGAATCGACGGCACAGCTGGATCTGAAGGGAACGATCGCAGGTTCGATTCGCCAGGTCGCGACAACAATCGTTATCGAAGCCAAGGCTCAAGTGGATCGAGCGACCCGCACCGTCACTTGGTTCGCCGCGAATGTGGAAGAAACCCGCGATATCGGAGAATATGAACCTGGCTTTCAAGTTTTAGCGCAAGTTCAAATGCGACGCGCCGCTGTCGAGGAGATTTCGAACGGTGAGTCTCTGGCTTCGATTGAATCCAGAATCCCTACTCAGGAAAACGCGGACCTTCTTCAGTTCCAATCCGATTTGGGTTACTACCGGTTCTTGGCAAATCGCAAGTGGACAACCTACCGAGATAATGGGGAAGAAGCGACGTTCCGCTATGTGATCGACAACCAGCGAGTCGCCCAGTGCAATGTTACGAACATGGTCGACTTTGAGCCTGGCAAGCAACTGAGCATGGAAGGTTTCGTAAGTGATGTCAAGAAATCGCTTCAAGGCATGATGACCGAATTGTTGGAGTCGACGGAGAGTGTCACTTCCTCTAAGCTTCGTTCGATCAAGGTGACTTCCCGCGGGGCCGTCCAAGGAGTGGATATCGTTTGGATCCACTATCATTTGTCCAACGACAATGGCCGCCGAGCTGTTCTGGTCTTTATGTTGAACGCCGAACAGCTGGAAACGTTTGGTTCCGAAGACGCACAAATCGTAAGTACATTTGAACTGATCGATTGGCCTAGCAAAATCGATCGGAAAGCATTGGAACAAGCGGCTTCGGAAAGCCCCGAAACGTCCGCGCCGAAAGCGACGACATCCAAAGCCCCGAGCAACAAGCCGATCTCTCGATAGGCTAGGCGATACGCTCCAATGCTGGTCATGAACGAAGAGATGGTAACTCGTTCACAACACTTTCCTATCAAGGTTGGATATTGACCACGCCAGGAAACACATAACCTGGTTTGGGCAGATCGACGCTGTAAAGTCCAGTCCTACAAGTGGCGAAGAGTGTCTTGTTCCCTGGTCCGCCGAACGCGCAATTGGCTGGCTGCTCTGGGAATGCAATGATCCCAAGGAGCTTCCCTTGTGGCGAAACGACTTGAACGCCCAGATCGGTTGTCAAGTAAAGGTTGCCGTCAACATCGACGGAGAGACCATCGCCGCCGGACGTCGTTTTGCCCGCAGGCTGCTTGATTTCATAAAGCTTTTTACCTTTGCCGATTTTACCTGGCCCGAGGACGTCATAGGCCATCAATTCCTTTTGCATGCTGGGAAGCACGTATAGCGTCTTCTCGTCCGGCGAGAGGATGATGCCGTTCGGGGCGATCAAATCTTCGGCAAGTCGAGTGACGTCACCCTTTGGCGACCGGTAGTAGAAGGCCTCGATCTTCTGTGGCCAAGGATCTGGGGCTGCATATCGGGGGTCGGTGAAGTAGATGCCCCCATGTTTGTCGATCACTAAATCGTTGCAAGCGTTGAAGCGTTTCCCCTCATACTCGCGAGCTAACGTCGTAACCTTCTTTGTACTCGTATCGACGGCGATCAACTCTCCATCCATACGGCAAGCAATCAACGTACCTTTGCCATCGAGCATCAGTCCATTGCACTTTCCTGACGGTTCGAGGAATACCTCGAGTCCTCCTTTGAGGTCCGTTCGGTGGATACGATTGTTCGGGATGTCGGTGAAGTAAAGAAACTTTTGGCCGTCGTAGGCTGGGCCTTCCGTGAACTGAAAACCGTCGTGAACTTTTTTCACCGGCCCGGCGCCCGGGAATTCTTGCGCCTGGCAAGCGGTAGGCTGTTGGAACGCGTTGCCGAGAAGCAAAGCACACGCAGCGAAAGGAATGCAAAGTCGGAGTTTCACCAAACAGGATGCAAGCATGATGAGTGTAAGTCTTGTGAGAGGTGTTCGATGTACAACGGAATATCGAACTTGCATTCTACACCAATCCAAATGGACCATGCATAGTCCAACGGTCGTCCTCGACCGTATAAAAAACAAGCAGCCGTTTCCGGCTGCTTGTTATCTATCTTAAGCTACAAAGCAATCTTACTTCATGCTGCAAGCATCGCCGCTGCAAGCACCAGCTTCCGAGCAAGCTGACTTCTCAGCTTTGCTGCAGCAATCCGATTTTTCAGTGCTGCATGCAGATCCTTTTTCGCAGCAACCCGACTTGGTAACGCAGCAATCGCATGCGCAGGTATCGCAATTGCATACACCCGTTTCACAGCAACACGAACCGTCTTCGCAGCATTGTGCGCAAACACACTCTGCTTTGCTGGCCATCTTTAAACCACCCTGATTCGCAGCGTAGGTGACGCCTACGATCAAGGCTAAAGCGGCAAAACTAGCGACAAACCAACCCAAATTCATTTTAAACATCTGTGTAAATCCTAAGAAAGAAATGTGTCATTTCAAAAAAACCGAAAAGCCAATCAACCAATCGGCGTCAGCAATTCCATCGACACAATTCCGCAAGCCGCTCGTGGGGGCTCGCGACACAGATTATCTCCCCTAAATCGCTAGCCGGACTCAATCCGGCAGGGAGGGCCATTGGCTCAGAAAACCAAACGTAGAGTAGAACTGGGCTCCAGGCCGATACATCCCATGAGAATGAATCGATCGGCTTGGTGAGTACGCATTTGCAGTCATCCTCGCCATTCCATTCGCCTATGCAATGCAATTTTCTGTTTTCGCGATGCTTGCAGCAGTGGCCGCTGTCGACGCAGTGAGACTTACTCCGTGAAGCATCGGATCGGTCGGCGTGCGGCGGTGCTTTGTGCAAGTCAACGCAGCAGCTTTTTTGACAACAGGACGAGCTCGTCTCGGATGGGGCGCCGGCGGCTAAATCCTTTCCGATCTGAAAGGGAGCCGTTAAAACCGACGCGGCTGCATTGGAAATCCATGCGCGCAAACAGCACCCGGGATCGATTCCGATCCCGATAAATACTGCAAGATAGATGGCGATGGACTTCTGAAACATAAAAAAACCTCTCCGTCTACTATAGGCTTTAGATAGGCTTTGAGGCAATAGAAATGATCACGATCCCCGCTTGTTCAGCGGCTGCAATCGTTTTTTCTCGATCGAGCAAAATGGTCTTACCAGCCTCGATCGCGATCGCTTTCCCCCCGGCTCGACGCATGGTTTCGACCGTTCGAGGACCGATCGTCGGGAGATCGAACCGCATATCCTGCTGCGGCTTCGCTACTTTGACCAAAGAAAACCCTCCACGTGGACACAGAATAGCTGTCCGGGCAATGCAAGCATCCGTCCCTTCGATCGCTTCAACCGCGAGCACACTTCGGTCTCGGATCGTCACGCTTTGACCGATATCGAGCCTCCCCATTTCTTTTGCCATGTTCCAGCCAAAGTCTATATCCGCTTGGAGGCGAATGTTGGGGCGCCGCCGGGTTAACACACCTTCCTCCGCCAAAAGCTGAGGAGCGTAATCAGTACCTGGAATCGTTTTCATGCCCCTGCGCGCAAAGGAGTTCACGACCGCTCCAAGCAACGAATCATCGGTCGTATTGGCTCTTCGCGAGTAAAGAAGTGGAAACATGGTTCTAATGCACTCCAGGTCAGGCAGGTGTTGAATCCACCCCCATCCATGAAACAGGATATTCTCTTTGAATAGTTTTCCTGATAAGCAAACATGTTGGACACGCTGCTTTTCAAAGAACCGCTGCATTCTCCCAAGCTTGCATACGCCGACCCATTGGGTTGCATCCGCGACCTTTCCGATATCAGGCGAAGCGTGGTCACGAATGGCTGCAATAACCACTCGATGCCCTTGTTCTCGCAACGCTTTCGCAACGGAAATTGGATATTCGCCCCAGCCCGCGACGATGCCAACGGTATTCGAGCTACTCATTCGTCGTCGACTCGGACTTCAGTGCTTCGACTTGTTTTTCAAGTCGTTTGAGGGTCTTGCGCATCTCGGGGAGGCGATTGATCGCTGCGAACAATGTCGCTTGCTCCATTCTTGGGATCGCGGGGCTCCCGAGCAGAATTTGATCTTCCGGCGCGTCGGAGGCGACACCGCTCTGGGCGCCTACCATGGTTCGCGAACCGATGTGAATGTGATCGCGCAATCCAGCTTGGCCGGCAAGCACGACATAATCACCGGTCGACGAGCTGCCTGCGATACCGACTTGCGAACAAATCAAGTTATGTTTTCCGATCGAGCAGTTGTGACCAATCATGACCAAGTTATCGATCTTGGTCCCTTCGCCAATGCGAGTTGCACCGTAGGTCCCACGATCGATCGTCGTATTCGCACCGATTTCGACATCGCTTTCGATCTCGACCCAACCGAGCTGGGCTGTCGAAACATGTTTGCCATCCACCATGCGATACCCAAAGCCGTGTGCCCCGAGCACGCAATTCGCATGGAGCACAACTCGGTCGCCTAAAACGGTCCCCGGATAGAGGACGACGCCTGGGTACAGTTGGCAATCGGCTCCAATTTTGCAGCCCTCCATAACCGTTGCGCCGCGATGGATATGCGTACGTTCTCCTACGACCGAGTGCTCACCGATATTTGCGTGCGATTCGATCACTGCAGTCGAGCTGACATTTGCGGTTTCGGCGACGACTGCGGTCGGATGTATCCCTGTCGCGGTTCGAACGATGCAGGCTGGACGAAAAATCTGGCAAATCTGCGCAAATGCATCGTGCGGATTGGGAACCACGATCTGGGGAATCGGGCAATTCGGAAATGTTTGTTTGGTAACGCAGGCTGCTGCTCGCGAACTCTCCAATCGAGGCAGATATTTCTCGTTGTCGATTAACGTGATGTGCCCCGGCTTGGCATCGGCGAGCGGAGAAGCGCCTGTGATCAACGGTACGGAAGGGGTGATCTCTTCGCTTCGAGCGAACAGTTCCCCGTGAACACGGTTTGCTAGCGTTGCAAGATCGATCGCGGTCATGATGAATTCCTTTTCATTCCGAGGAGGAGCCCTGCTTCCGTCAGGCGTTTCGATTCGGAACTATACGTTATCTGAATTGCCAAAATCAACGCAGTTTTCCTCCCCTACCCATTAAATCGATGTTGGCTTAGTCTGCGTAATTCCACTAAACTATCGCGCGGCGCGTGACAGTTAGTACGCCGCAGTTCGCAGCACCAGGGAGGGGGCGATGGCAAAAGAGTCAATCCGATTTATCCACGCAGGTGATTTTCATTTAGAGCGCCCAATGCAGGATTTGCTCGATTTGCCCGAGCACCTCAAGCCGCAACTGGTCGATGCACCTTGGAAGGCTGCTGAGACGATTTTCGAGACGGCGATTGTCGAAAACGTCGACTTTGTTTTGTTGGCTGGAGATATCTTGAACCCTGTCTCTTGTGGAGCCGCCGGGCCAGCGTTCATTCTGGAACAATTTGAAAAGCTGAATCAAAATAAAATCCAGGTCTATTGGGCGGCGGGGACTGTCGATGATCCCGACCGATGGCCGGAAGCGGTGAGTTTGCCACCCAACGTCCATCTGTTTTCCAAGAAACAAGTGGAACCGATTATCTATCGTCGAAATGGAACTCCCCTCGCCACCATCCTTGGACGTTCCAACGATGGAAGAGAGTCTGTCCGCGCTGCAGAGTTTCAGATCGAAGAGGACGATACTTATACAATCGGTTTGGCGCATGGTGTTGCGGAACGTGACACGTTGCTAAGCCAACGCATCGACTATTGGGCCTTGGGGGGCGGCCATCAAAGGCAGACGCTCCACGGCGAAGCTCCGCACATGAGAATTTGTGGCACTGCACAGGGACGGTCCTTCCAAGAGCCTGGAGCGCACGGGTGCTTTACGGTCGAAGTGGATGGAAATCACGATGCGCAAATCGTCGCATCCGATGTCGATCTCTTCCGCTATATCACTCAAACGTTGGACGCCGAGGATCTCGCAATGGGACGCGACATCCGGCAATTGATGTCCAAGCGAATTTCCAAGCTGCAATCGGAAAACGGTACCCGGCATTTGATCGTCGAGTGGAAGATTGAGATGGATCTCGAAAACGCAGCCATGGTCGGTCCCGCTGCTCTCGAAGAAATGCTGGCGTGGGTTCGCCGCGAGTATGGTCATGGCGCCTGCAGCGTCTGGTCGACGGACATCGAAGTGCTTTCGCCCAAGTCGTTTCCAAGCAAATGGCAAGAAGAGGACACGATCCTCGGCGACTTTTTGCGAACGGCCACCGATAGCCGAAAGGCGCTGGGAAAGAACATCAATCTCAAGCCCTTGGTAGAATGCGAAACCCCGGGGACCCCGGTTTGGCAATCGCTATTGGATAACGACGAGCCGACCACCGTCTCGGCAATGCTCGATAAATCAACGTTGTTAGGTGTGGATATGTTGCGCGGGCACAAAATGGATTTGCTCGCCCCCACACGACGCTTCGGAGGAGTGAAGTCATGAAGGTTCGCGACATCCAAATCGATGGCTTCGGTGTTTGGTCAGGTTTATCCGTCGATTCCTTGCCCGAAGGCATGACCGTGTTTTACGGCCCCAACGAGGCCGGCAAAACGACTTTGATGCAGTTTCTTCGTACGATGCTCTACGGATTCACTGCCGACCGCCGACAACGCTATTTGCCTCCCGTCTTCGGCGGCAAACCGGGCGGAGCGATGCGAGTCACCGGTCCTGGTGGTGGATACGAGATTGCTCGCCGAGCAACGCTAAACGATCCCTCGATCGTCGGACAACTGACGGTTACCAGCAGCGATGGCGTAACTCAAGGACAGCACCGGCTTACCTCGTTGTTGGGTAGCGTCGATGAATCGATCTTTACAAACGTCTTCGCGATCGGGCTTCGTGAGCTTCAAGAATTGAGCACGCTCGACGACACGGCTGCAGCGGACGAGTTGTACAAACTGTCGAGCGGATTGGATCGCGTTTCGCTCGTCGATGTCATGCGTCAGTTGAAGGGTGCTCGCGCACAAGTCGTTTCAACAGAAGCAGACCAAGGCCAGATGGCATTGATGCTGCAACGCCGCGAAAAGCTTCGAGATGAAATCGAACAACTCACGGTACGCGGCCGTCGCTGGGGCGAATTGGCTGCACATCGTCGCAATCAGCAAAATGAAATCGAAGAGCTAAAACTCCGTGTCGGCCAATGGGAATTGGAATCAAAAACGGTTGAAACGGCTATCCAGATTCGAGAACCGTGGCAGTCCCGCGAAGCAACGCGCACCAAGCTGAAATCGCTTAACGCACGGGTCGATCTGCCTGACAACAGCTACGATCGCTTGGAAGAAATTCAAAGGGAAATCGAAGAGAAACGCGAACAGGTTCAAGCTATACGCGAGGAACGAAAGGCCCTTCGCGAACGAGCTACCAATCTCCCGGTCAGCAAAGGAATCCTTACGCTCGCAGGAAAGATCGAGGCTGCCAACGAACAAGGGCCTTGGATCACGAGCCTTCAGTTGCAGATCCAGCGATTGGAATCGGAATGCGAACAATCCCAAGAGCAATTGCTCGAAGATGCGAAAAGGCTGGGCCTGACCGAACAAGATCAAGAGGCCTTGCTCAACGATAAACGCTTGGCCAATCTGCCTGATCTTTCTCGGCAAGCCATCAGTCAATTGGCGGGGCCAGCTCGCGACGTGCGAACCTACCAAACGAGACTGAAGCAAGCGAAAGAACAGGGGCTCAACGATAAAAAAGAAGCCTCGCGATTGGCGGCCGAAATCGAGGGCTTCCTCTCCGTGCAAGGGGAAAGCGATCTGCAGACCGCCCATAAGAATGCTCACGACCTGCTGAGCAATCTTCGCAAAGTGCAGCAGCTCGATGAACGGATCGAAAAGTATCGACGCCATCGCAAAGAGATTGAGGATCAAGCGGTCGATTTGGAATCGGAGGAAGTCTTCCCGATCGATGATGCGAGGAGGTTGCTGCTGCCCTTCGTCGGTGGCTCGATGATGCTCGTGCTCGGCCTCGGCAAGTTCCTGGGGTGGAACATGCTTCGAGCTTCGCGGGCTGCGGTCAACGCGACCGCTCAAGTTCCCGCGCAGAGTGAGCAGACTATCGGTTTTCTTTTGGTGCTCGTGGGAATTGGATTGCTTTGCTACACCTTTTTCCTCTGGAAGAGTCTGGAGCAAGACTCGAAGGAAGAGTTGGATAATTGCGATTCCCAACTCGATGCCGTCGATTCGCAATTGCGGAAAACCATTCAAGAACGAGACGAGCTTCTCGAGTCCTTGCCCGAACACACCGGGACTCTCGAGCAACGCATTCGAGATGCCGAAAGCGACCTTGTTCAGTGTGAGAACTATCTGCCGACCCTTCACAACCTTCAGGCTGCTGAACAGCGATACGAGACCGCTAAGCAGCATGCGAAGGAAGCGATGCATGGTCTCAAGTCGGCTCGCTCGTCCTGGAAAAAGGTTTTGCTGCAGCTGGGAATGGCCGAATCGCTTTCCCCCAAGAGCATCCGAATTCTCGCGGAAGGCTATGAATCGCTCACGCAAACACGCCGGCGTTTGAAGGCCCAACAAGACGAGCTGGCACAGCGGAAGATCGAATTGTCGACCGCCATGCAACGCATCGAGGCATTGTCGTTGCAGCTCAAGGTAGCGATCGAAGAATCAAACAACGCGATCAAGGAAGCGACGCGCTCGAATTGGATCGATCCAAACGAATCCCGTCGGGATGGGAATCGAAACCAATCCGATTCCAGACGCGAAGATAGACGAGACGAGCGTCGCGATCGTGATCGACGAGAGCAGCGCCAGCGAGATGAGCAAGTTTCGTTGCGAGCTGCGGCAGCAGCTGCGGCTCCAGAATCGACCGAGGGACCTTTGCTCAAACTGCAGGAACTGACCAATACGCTTGCCCAACACAAGCAGTACATCGTTCTTCGCAAAGAACTCAAGTCGCAAGACGAAGAACTCGCTCGCAAACAAAAGATCGCCATGCGAGGCATGGAGAAATGGATTCGAACTCGGCAGTCCCATTTAGCGGATCTCGGTGTCGAAGACGCAGAGCAACTGCAACAGCATCTCCAAATCAAATCCGAGTACCTCCGCTTGGAGAACGAGGTCGAGCAGCTGGATCATCGCATTCGCAGCACCATCGGTGGGAATGTCCCTTACGAGACGGTCATGCGCATGCTGGAGAACACGCCTGGTCATGAATTAGAAAAGAGATGGGAGACTCTCGGGCAACGCATCACCCAAGCAGAAGAACGCATAGCGGTTCTGTTGCAGCGTCAAGGTGAAACATCGCAGGAGATGAAGAGCCTTGCGGCTGACCGACGCATTGCAGAAGCCAAGCTCGAATTAGCGAGCCTCGAAAAGCAGATTTCCGCTTGTGCTGACCACTGGCGAACTCTCGGTGCAACGACTTGCATGTTAGAGAAAGTTTGCGAAGTATACGAAACGGAGCGACAGCCTGAGACACTGCGAGAAGCCTCGGCGTTTCTCAAGCAGTTGACCGATGGCAAGTATGTTCGGGTTTGGACTCCGCTCGGTAAAAATGCGCTGCGAATCGACAACGATAAGAACCAAAGCCTTCCGCTCGAGGTACTCAGTCGGGGGACCCGCGAGGCGGTCTTTATCGCATTGCGATTGTCGCTTGCAGCAGCCTATTCCCGTCGCGGCGTCACATTGCCTTTGGTGCTAGATGACGTGTTGGTGAACTTTGATTCCATCCGCGCCAACTTCGCAGCCAAGGTGCTACGCGACTTCGCCGCATTAGGTCATCAAGTGATTATGTTCACTTGCCACGAGCACATCATGCGGATCTTCCATAATATCGATGTCCAGGTGAGAGTATTGCCTGCTCAGGGGCAATCGGGCGAAGCCAAGGTCTACCAGCCCCATGATGTTCCGGTCGAGCCTAAGAAGCGAGTCAAAGCGGAAGTGGTTGAGACACCAGAATTGGTTGTTGAAAAACCAGTTGTCGTAGAGGTTCCTGCCGAAGTCGTGCTGGTTCCCAAAGTAGAATTGCCGCCGGTTGTTCTTCCTCCTGCCCCGGCGCTGGTTGCTCCTGTTGAGGAACCCGCTGTTCCCAAAGTGGAACTTCCACCGGAGGAAACGGTCGTCCCTGTCGAGCCGCTAGTTATCAAACCAAAGCGTCAGAGAGTCCCTGCAATGGAGTTGGTCGGCGAGGGCGACCAGGGACTGCCTTTCGCCATGTGGTACGAAGAAGAGTCAGCCGGTTCCGGTGAATCCGATCCCGCAGAGCGTCTTTGGAACGAACTGGATCGAATGGACCTCCCGTTCGAGGGGGAGCCACATGACCTCTGGTGGAGCGAGGCCAAGTAGGGACATTTGAATAGGAATTGCTATACTTGAACCTGTCGCGCCGTTCCCTTTAGATCACCACAGAAGCATCATGTTGCGAAGATCGATTGTTTTGGGTTTGACGACTGTTTGCAGTGTCGCGTTGATTGGAAATCTATCCCCAGTGCAGGCAGACAATCCTCCTCCCAAGGAAAAGCTAAAGCACACCGAGGATTCGCTGGAGCAAGTGAAGGAACGTATCGAAAAGAAGAAAGCGGTTCTCGTCGACGTGCGAGAATTGGTTGAATGGAACAATGGACACATCTCCGGCGCGGTTCATATTCCTTGGCGAGGGATGCAGGAAAAGCCGGACGAGAAGAAGTACCTTGAGTTGATTCCAAAGGGAACGATTGCATACACCTATTGTGAGGTAGGGTATCGTTCGTTACGAGCTGGCGAGATTCTCGCGAAATACGGAATCGAAGTGCGGCCATTGAAGCCCGGCTATAAAGAGCTCGTTGCCGCTGGCTTTAAGAGCGAGAAGTAGCTAGAGCGTTTGGATTGGAGGAATTATTGG
>JALOQZ010000129.1 GCA_025459245.1 Pirellula sp. | reverse complement strand
GCGCCCGTTGCGTTCACGGGGTTAGCTTCGCGGGTGGTACTTCTCGTGGATTTTCTTCAGGCGGCCGTTATCGACTTGTGTGTAGATCTGGGTGGTTTGGATATTGGCATGTCCGAGCATTTCTTGGATGAGACGCAGATCGGCACCGCCGGCCAGGAGATGCGTTGCGAACGAGTGTCGCAACGTGTGAGGGCTGATTTCTGGATCGACGTCGGCCCTTAATGCACATCGCTTGATAAGCTCCCAGATCGCTTCTCGCCGCAGTCGTTGCCCCGATCGCGAAAGGATCAACCAAGGAGAAGCAGACGGATTACGACTACCGATCAGCTTCGGTCTGTAGGCCGTCAAGTAGGTCTGGACGGCGTCGATAGCACGTTCCCCGAGCGGGACCATTCGTTGTTTGCTCCCTTTTCCTTCTGCCAAGCAATAGCCTTCGCTTAGGTGGGTGTTTGCAACTAGTAGGTTGCTGATTTCTGAGACGCGGCAGCCGGTGGCGTACATCAGTTCGAGAATCGCACGGTCCCGGAGATAGTGTGGATCGGACGGTCGGGGGGCAGCCATGAATCGATCGACTTGCCCGACCGTAAGAACTTTGGGGACGCGGCTCCACACTTTGGGGGTGAGGAGCAGTTCGGCGGGGTTTTCGTCGATGGCAGATTCCAATTGCAGGAACTTGTAAAACATCCGGATCGCCACGATGTGCCGCGAGATCGAGGTTGGGGCGAGTCCGATACCTTTGAGATAACCGGCAAAATCGGTAAGGTCCTCGATTTTTATTTTGGTAGGAGAGCGACCATCCAGCCAATCTTTCATGTGCTCCAAATCGCGGCGGTAAGCTTGCACCGTATTTTCCGCGAGGTGGCATTCGCTTTGAAGGTAAACGGTGTAGCGTTCGATCCAGCCAGCCATTGTCTCAGAAGGGGCTTGGGGTTCGATGCTACCCTGCTTGAGTTTCTTTAGCTTGCTAATGGCCATGGTATTGTTCCGATTCCACTCGCGGGATTTCGATACAGTATTTAGGATGTCCTACCGGAACGGAAGGAACGTCGATCAAGTTTTGGAGCTAGGCCCCCGGAGTCCCTTGGATGAAGATACTTGTTGTTGGTGGAGCTGGATACGTAGGATCGCATACGGTTCGATTGCTTCAATCGCAGGGGCATGAGGTTTGGGTCTTTGACAATCTTTCCAGAGGCCATCGTGAAAGCGTACCCGCAGGTTGCTTGATTGAGGGGAATCTAACGGATCGCACGTTGCTCATAGAGATCATGCGGGATAAAGAGATCGACGCGGTCATGCACTTTGCGGCCTTTGCATTGGTTGGGGAATCGGTGCAGCATCCCGCGATGTATTACCAAAACAACGTCAGCGCCACCTTTGAATTGCTCGAGGCGATGCGGGCAGTTGGAGTGTGGCGATTCGTTTTCTCCAGCACAACGGCCACGTATGGACAACCGGAGAAGATGCCGATCTCCGAAGATACCCCTCAAAACCCAATCAATCCCTACGGCTTTACAAAGCTTGTCGTGGAGCGAGCTCTTCAAGACTATGCTCATGCGTATGGCTTCGGCGTCGCAGCCCTTCGGTATTTCAACGCATCCGGTGCCTCCGCCGATGGAAGTATCGGCGAAGACCACGATCCAGAGTCCCATCTGATTCCAATTGTGTTGCAAGTTGCTTTAGGTCAGCGTCCTAGCGTCGCGATCTTTGGCAATGACTATCCGACCCCGGATGGTACGTGTATTCGCGATTACATTCACGTCGATGACTTGGCCACGGCCCACGTCGCCGCCTTAATGAAGCTTCAGCCAAACGCGGTTCTTCAAATGAACTTAGGTACTGGCGTCGGGCATAGTGTTCTGCAAGTCGTCGAGGCTTGTAGAAAAGTGACCGGACATCCGATTCCGACAGTCGCTTCTCCTCGGCGCGAAGGGGATCCAGCTTGCTTGATCGCGGACAGCTCGCGAGCGCAGAGAGAGCTTCAGTGGAAGCCCAAGTATGTTGCAATCGAGGACATTGTCGCGACGGCTTGGAAATGGCATCAGTCCCACCCCCGCGGCTATGCTACCTAAAGACGGAACAACTCGATTCACCGATCTCGGCGGTTGGGAGAACGATTTCCTTCCGCCCTGCGAATCGCATTTCTACCGAACTTGTTCGCGATTAGATCGGTGACTTGGTCGAGCGAACGTTGCTTTTCGAGTTTCGGCTGATCGAATAGCGACAGCTGTTGGTAGGTCTCTTGTCGAAGATGATGAATGCCGAACCCCAGCAACCGTACGGGGCGATTGTCCTGCGGAATCTTCGTATGGAACAGTAGGTTTGCCGCTCTAAGAAGTTCCTCGGTCAAGTCGGTTGGATTGGGTAGGATTTGGGAGCGAGTGATGCTGTGAAAGTCATGGTATCGGACTTTCAGTTCAATTCCCTTTCCCTTCCATCCGTGGCTTCGCAAGCGGCGAGAAACACTCTCTACGAGATACACCAAGCATCCGTACAGATCTTCGCGGTTAGAGATGTCCTCAGGGAATGTCGTCTCGCTCGAAATCGACTTTGCTTCTCTGTAAGGGACGACAGCTCGGTCATCGATGCCTCGTGCAAGTTCCCAATAGTGTTGAGCGCTGTTTCCGAAGAGGTCCTGTAACGAATCTGGGTCCAAACGTTTCAAGTCGGCGATTGTTCGAATGGAAATGCGTTTCATTGTTGCGCCGGTCGCCTTGCCGACTCCCCAAAGCCGTTCGATGGGGAGCGGATCGAGAAACGATTCGATTTGATCGGGATGGATCACCACCAACGCATCCGGTTTTTGGATGTCGCTCGCAATCTTTGCAAGAAATTTGTTCGGCGCGATTCCCACGGAGGCGACTAGTCCGAGGCGAGCTCGAATTGTTTCCTTGATCGATCGACCGATCTGTTCTGGGCCACCGAACAAGTGAGCTGTTTCTCGGACATCGAGAAAGGCTTCATCAAACGAAAGAGGCTCGACGAGGGGTGTGAACGATTCAAAGATTTCACGGATCTCTTTCGAGACTTGGGCGTAAACATCCATGCGAGGTCGCACGATGGTTAGATCCGGGCAAAGGTGGAGCGCCTTCCGCACAGGCATGGCGCTATGGATGCCAAATCGCCTCGCTTCATAGTTGGCGGTCGCGACGACGCCGCGGCCCTCTGCCGATCCGCCGACGACGAGTGGTCTCCCGCGTAGCGCAGGGTTATCCCGTTGTTCGATCGATGCGTAGAATGCGTCCATGTCGACATGAAGAATCATCCCTTCATTGTAATCCTAAGTTGTTCTTGAATCCGGAGTCTGAAGTTGAATCGAGCGGTTTCCCCAAGCTATTGGCTGATGAAGACCGAGCCAGATGTATTCTCGATCGATGATTTGAAGAATGCACCTAACCAGTCGACTTGCTGGGATGGAGTTCGAAACTATCAAGCGAGGAACTTCATGCGGGATGGGATGCGATTGGGGGACAAGGTCCTGGTTTATCACAGCAATGCCGAGCCATCGTGCGTGGTCGGAATTGCGACCATCAGCAGGGAGGCTTATCCGGACCATACCGCTTGGGATCCGAATGATACGCATTTCGATCCTAAGACAGATCCATCCAATCCGCGTTGGTTGATGGTGGATATTCGGTTCGAGTCCAAGTTTCAGGTGCCGCAATCGTTGGCCATGCTGCGAGAGATACCAGAACTGGCGAGTATGGAATTGCTTCGAAAGGGGAGCCGTCTAAGTGTTCAGCCTGTTCGAAAGAAAGAGTTCGATTTGATCGTGAAGCGTGGAAAACCCCAGTGACCCGAAGGCTTCTTTGCGATGCTTGGGGCGCATGGAACTAATCAACACGCTGGCAGATCAGGCCGCTATAATGGATTGGTTGTCAGTCCCCTGCTATTCCCTCCCGCCATTTTGTATGGAGTCCATCATGACATCCTCTCCTGCCAAGGTTACTCGCCGCGCGTTCTCTGGTTCGCTCGCTGCGGCCGGAACATTTCTAATCACTGGGACAAAAGCGTCCGGCAACATTATTGGGGCGAATGATCGACTGCGTATCGCGGTGGTGGGAGTGAATGGACGAGGTCAAAGTCATATCGGTGGATGGTTGGGGCAGGAGAACGTCGAGATCGCTTACCTCGTCGATCCTGATCAAAAAGTACTTGCCAACTCACTGAAGGGACTTGCCGAAAAATCAGGTGGCCGTTTCAAAACGGAAGGTGCCGCGGATCTTCGCAAGGTTCTCGAAGATAAGAATCTCGATGCCATCTCGATTGCAACGCCGAACCATTGGCACTCGATGATGACCATTTGGGGCGCGCAAGCCGGAAAACACGTGTATGTCGAGAAGCCGATGAGCCACGATGTTTACGAAGGGCGCGTCGCTGTCGAAGCGCAAAAGAAGTATGGCGTTGTCGTTCAGCATGGGACGCAAAACCGTAGCGATGCGAAACGGGCTGGGCTCCATGAGGCCATTCAAGCCGGGAAGTTTGGCCGGTTGAAGATCTCTTATGGTTACTGCTGCAAAGAGCGAAATGGAATTGGAGAGAACAAGTTCGGTGAGCCGCCAGCGAACTTAGACTGGAACCTTTGGAAAGGTCCAGCCGTCATCGATCGGTACCACTCGAACTTCGTCCATTACAACTGGCATTGGTTCTGGCCGACCGGTAATGGGGATCTCAATAACCAAGGAACTCACCAGCTTGATATCGCACGCTGGGCCCTCGACACCGATCAGACGCATCCTGTGCGAGCGATGGCGATCGGCGGGCGTTTTCAATGGAAGGACGGAGGCGAGACACCCAACACCATGTTCGGTATTGCCCAGTATCCAAACGGCCAATTCGTGTTCTTTAATGTTCGCAATGTGAACTACAAGGGTTACAAAAAGCAGGTGGAGAACGAGTACTACTTTGAAGATGGTGGGAAGATCATCGGTCGCACTTACTTTGCGAAGGGCGATTCGAAAGGAGTTCCAGTCGATGTGCCCAATGGAAAAGTAACTCCAGGTGGAAATTGGGGGAGCTTCATCGCCGCTTGCCGCGCGGGCAAGCCCGAAATGGCGAACGGGAACGCGCTCGACGCGCATTACGGCTGCGTCCTCGGGCACTTGATCAACAATTCCTACCGTTTGGGAACGAAAGTCCCATTCAACGCAAAGGCGGGGCAATTCGGCGATAACAAAGATGCCGCAGAGCACTTCCTTGCACTGCACGAGATCATGGCCAACGGAGTTGGGGTTCCGGAGAACGGTTCTGAGTACGTTGTTGGTCCTTGGCTGGAGTTTGATCCCAAGACCGAGCAACACACGGGCGAGCATGCGGTAGCCGCCAACAAGCTTCTTCGCGATCCGAAGAATCCAGGCTTTGAGTTGCCAGAATTAGCTCGCTTGTAGGCATCGTCGATATTGCAGAGCTTATCCGATTCGATGAGAATCGCTCCCGATTCGGGTACAACCGAGCAGGCGCGTACTCGAATCAGCGCTTCATGCTGTCGTAGTGGCGAGCTGTACATCCGTAGAACCGAGCAACCGTAGGCCAGGTGTGCGATGGGACAGCGATGAGGGATAGCCTTAGGAGCGCGCGATAGGGTATTCGATGACAAACATGTTGCTTTCCTTGTCCTGGGGAAAGCAGCCATGGTATTAGTATGCTAATGCGAAAGTAAACTTGATGGCACGCGACGAAGATGATGATGATGGTTTGCCGCCCATCGGCGAGGGCACTGAAGGCCATTTGGAAGATGCAAAGAAAGGCAAGTCTCGATGTTTTCTCCTGATATGCAAAGGAACCAAAGTTAAATACTTGAAGGTCAAGAAGAAGGCCATCAAGAAAAGCGAAATCGCCGAAGCGAAGAAGCAAGGATACAAAGGAGATCCTTACATCGGTGTTCTAACCGGGAAAGGTATGGAGCTTGTCTTTAATCTAGCCATTGCTGACGGCTATGATTCGGAGCCTGTCAAGGACAAGGCGCTGAAAGACTTCCTCGAGGAAAAGGCTGGATTCAAGTGCAAGCCAACGTTTGCCATCTTGGCCAAACTCCCGGAGCTTCCGTTTGATGAAGAGGATTTGTCGCACCCCCTCGTTGCACGCTTTATTGCATTGAGCGAGCAGGTTTCGCTTGTTTTGGACAAATACCCTGACGCCGAAACTGAGCTGGCGAATACGACTGCTGAAATTCGGGGGCAGTTGCAGGATGGCGAGTTTGATATTGCCGAGCCTCGAGTAAATGCGTTGGAGGCGAGGCTCAAGGAGTTTCTTAGTGGCGTTGCAGCTAGCGCGACGCCTGCTACAGGTTCTTCAACCGTATCCCAGAGTCCCGTCCCTCAGACTACCGCACCGAACGAGAACGATGCGCTCAGGGCAAAGCTGCAGGATGCTTTGAATAAACTTGTGCCGCAACTCAAGCAAGCGATCGAGAAATTTCCCGATCGCAAGGTCGAATTGTTGGGGCCAGTTGCTCAGATTAAGAAGCAATTGGAAGATGGCGATTTGGTTAATGCACGAGCTGGCCTTCTGAGTGTTGGGCAGATGCTCAAGTCACTCGCCCCGGGAGGGGGAGGCGTCTCGATCATGAAGCTCGGCAAGGCGAGGGTCGAATGGCTCACGACGAGAGATCAGGCAGTCTCCGATCTGTCGCGATTAAAGACGATCATCGCGAATGAATTTGCTGATGATGCAGAGCAAGCCGGTGCGCTGTCGAGTGCTCTTCAGATTTTGGACGAGCTGATCGCCACCGTGGAGAATGATCTCCATGAGCAACTCGATGCGATATTGAACTCACCAAGCAATGATCGATCACCTTTGGTGATAATTGCAAAATCAACGATCGCCGCTTTGGTGGATACGCTTGATAACAACGAAGTGATGCAGGAAATCGACGGCAACGAGTTCGATCCCGCAATGAAAGTCGTTGGGCCTCTCAAAGCGAAGCTGCAAGAAGTATCCGCCGCACTCGGTTAAGCCGAAGGCCAATATCGATTCTAAACATGACTCCCATTCCCGTCTGCCGGAACAACACGTTCCGTGAGGCGTGCATAGAAAGGTTCGAGAACTATGGACAAGCCGACACAGAGAAAAGGCCTTGGTATTACCCTTGGTTTGCGACGCAGTCGACGCAGTCAGGAAAATCAGGCTCCGCTCGATCGAGCGGTTCCAGAAAAGTCTACTAAGACTACGGGATGGGTTAGCTCTCAAAACAAACCACAACAGAATCCGCAGAACGACTTCCTCGAAGGACAACATCGTCAAGCTGCTGCGAAAGGGCGCTTTGAGACTGCTCTCAAAAACGACATGAAGGTGATCCAGCAAGCGAAGCAATTTGCTTTGACCGTGGATGGTGAGAGGATCAGACAAAAAGGCAAACCAAGTGAAACTGATCTGACGAATTTGTCCGTCTCGTTACAGAACGATGTGCGCAAATTAGATGAGCATTCCAAGAAAGTTCGCCCCGCCGTAGAGGAAAAGGACTTCATTCTCGCCGAATCGGAATTCAATTTAGGGCTCAAGCTTGCCCGAGAGATCCTCGAGCAAGATAAGGTTTTTCAGGAGATCCTTAAGAGACATGAAGAGGGGCCGGTACTAGAGCTTGCTGGCAGTGGACCTTTAGCAAAGGGCTTGGACTTTCGGCGTCGGCTCAATGATTCCCGCTCTACCTTTGAAGATTTGTTAGAAACCAAGTCTGATTATCCAGCCGTCAAAGACTTAGTGAACGATCTTCGCACGTCGTATGACAAACTCATCGAGGCAGATGAGTCGGAAAATTTTGACGAAGCTGAGAAGCTATTGAGTGAAACGTTGGAATACGCGGAAATATTGCTGGCTGTGGTTCCTGCTGCGGAAAAATTCGCAGCGGAAGTTCAGTACTTCCTACCGCATATGAAGCTGGTTTGGAAGTTT
The DNA here is from genome assembly GCA_025459245.1 of Pirellula sp. Lineage (GTDB taxonomy): Bacteria > Planctomycetota > Planctomycetia > Pirellulales > Pirellulaceae > JBKCUI01. The sequence continues at coordinate 3,545 of JALOQZ010000129.1, read as the reverse complement.
CGGAAGCTTCGCCCGACGCCAGAAGAAATGGAGAATCAAGTCCGAGCTGCGGATGCGTATGACTTGGCATTGAAAGCTGCCGAGAAGGGGGACTTTGCGAAGGCGGTCGTGCAATTGGATATTGCTCGCAAGCATGCCGAGTTGCTGATTCCAGATGGTGCAACGGAAGGTCGAATTTACGAAGAAAGTTGGGAGAGTGTAAAGCCTCGATTGGAGCAATCGCGGGACATCGCGAGTGATAGCCCTTATGTCAAGAAGCTTCAGGAGTACGTTAAGCAGTTCTTGGTCGACATCCCCAAGCTTGCTGATGAAGGTAATTATGAAGCTGCGAACATGGCGATGGAGGATGCCGCTAACATGACTCGCGCTGTGAGTTATGCATCGCGATCCTGGGAAGACTTTTTGAGCACAAAAGATTTCTACCGAGAAGTGATTTCAGCGGCGACAACGCTTAAGGTAAGTGAGAAACCGCATGTCGAACTGCAGAATGCAATTGCAGAATCGTTGAAGAAAGCAGAATCTCTCGAAGGCGAAGGGAAGCATTCCCAAGCGATTACCGAGTTGAAGAACGCCTATGAGACCTCCTTTTCCCTTCTAGGCGCCATAGGAAGTACAGACGCGGTTGAATTTTATCGTGAGCATGAGACGCAAAAGAAACGGTTTGAAGTTCTCGACAAGACCGAAGTTGAAGGCAAGCACTTGAAAGATCTAAAGGCTTCTTATGATGAGGCCCGCGAGTATTTGAAGACGTCCGTAGCCCAAAGCGACTTCTTCGCCGCTCGATCGGATTTAGATCTTTGCGAAACGCGAGCTTACCCGCTTGAAATCGAGTTGAAGAAGTATCGCTTGATCGACAACTTCAAAAAGGGATACAAGCAGGTTTTCGAGCTCGCAACCAAGGCTGACCCCACATTGGAGGGAGTAGCGGCCCCTCAGTTGTTGCTTGCTGACAGTTTAAAACTGGCCAATGCCCAAATAGATACCGACCTAGACCTCTCCCTGAAAACGTTCAAGCAGTCGCTTGTATTGGCAAACAAGGTGAATGGAGCAGTCGAATCGCATAAGAAGCAGAGAGATCGCAAGAAGGAACTCGACGAAACGATTGGCATGGTAGCGAAAAGCTACATGCCAACCGGCTTCACGGAAAATCTGAAGGCGGGGACCATCGAGGGGGAAGACACCTTGTGGGACTTTTTTCTGGTTGCGAGCGAGGTCGCCGAGAAGGACCGCGACGAAGTAAGCTTTTCGAATCTGGAGAGCTCAGCAAAGTCCTGGTTGGCAGGCTACAACACCATGGAGGAAGAGGTCAAGCAGGACCCTAAGCTGTTGAAGAGAAAGCAAGCTTGTGAGACTGCAATGAAGCAGGCTAGGCACCTCAAGCTCGCAGTAAAGTATGAGGCACTTGGCGATCTTCCCTGGGATCAAGCGACGGAGGACAAAGCTGCTGACCTTTTCGTACAGGTCTTGTTCGAGACAGGTGAGCGTCCCATGGAGAAAGCCGGGGAGGGTGCCATGGGAGCCAAATGGGTCATGTCGACCGATTTCGAAAAGGATGAAGGCAAACGAGAGTTCATCTTCAAAGAAGCATTCCCGCGGAACGCTCCCGAAATCCCTGGCTTCATAAAGGGTAGCGAAGCGCCGCGCGAGGTGATGGGGGACGAACTTGGTAAGCAACTAAAGCTGGTGACCGGGATCGATTTCAACGTACCCGAGACGCGGCTTGTCAATGTGGACAATTTGAAACTTGAGCCTGAACGCAATCCGGGGGATGTACTCGGGTCCGCGCAAGCGGGGGTTCAAACGGTTGGTAGCATCCTCGATTTGGGGCGAAAGGATCCAAAAGTACTTAAGAAGATTCCTGCGAAGTCAATGCAAAAAGCGGCGATCTTTGACGCGTTGGCCCTTAATCTCGACCGACATACAGGTAACTTTCTAGTTACGCCTCCCAATGAATCTGAAGAATGCGAGCTTGTCCCTATCGATAATGGTTTGGCCTTTCCAACACGGCTTGCTGTGGAGGTTCGGCGGGGGCGTGCCGCCGCTGGCTCCGCATTCAACGACATTCCATCTTCCTTTGAGCCATTTGATCCCGAGAGTCTAGCAGCGATTGAGATGATCGATGAAGACGAGCTCGTTCAAGGTTTGAAGAGTAGAAAAACTTCAATGGATAACGAGCATCCCTCGCTCAAGGTGGGCGATAGTATGCCGGATGAAGCAATCGACCAAGTGAAGCGTCGAGTGCAGTTCATGAAGGCAGCCGCTCCCCGCGTCTCGCCGGGGGTAATGATGGATTTGATTCTTGAGAATGCACCGGCGATTTATGACACTCCAGAAGTGGACAAGATGACCGTATTCAACGAGATCATCGAGAAGGGAGAAAAACGCGATAAGGAGATCGGTCCTTTGGTCGCGTTGAGCTTCGAAGAGAAGGAAGATCTCTTTTCCGAGCTGTGGAACTTGGGATGGAACTTCGGCTTCGGGGATCCTAAGGATAATTTTGACGGTCCTCGAGCTTTTCCACTCTTCAAGCTTTGGTCGCTTCGCAATCCCCGCGAAGCACTAAGGTTAGCGCAACTCAAAAAGCCAAATTCCAAGTTGCAAGCGGAATCGAAAAAGATAATCGAAGAAATCAAGTTTATCGATCCGAAGAGCGATGTGGATTCACAGGTAGCTGGTCTGTCCGTCGGCAGCACTCTCAAGTTGGTCAAAGTATTGCTCGAGGAAACCAAAGAAAAAGCGGCTAAAGATGCTATTGTCCAAGCCTTTAAACGCGAGTTTCCGAACGACCCCAATCCGAGCGTAAAGACAATCGCAAATTATCGCCTTTACTCGAAGTTTGGTGCACAAAAATACACCAAGATCGGTGATACAGTATTGGCGAACCTAAGCTTCGATCAAAGATGGGAGCTCCTGTCGAAAGCGGATATCGGCCAGAAAAAGGAAGCGGAGTCGATCAAGCAACAAATCGAAGCTATTAAAAAGGACCCGGCGTATTTGGAACTGCAATCGGAATTCGACAAGTATCAATTGGAGCTGAGGGCGCCCAAAGAGCCAGAAGGGATGCTGGGAATGATTCGGGATTGGATTCAACTAAAGGCTCTTGGCGGCATCGAGGCATTCGTAAACTGTGGGGGTGACTACGAGTCGGTTAAAAAGCCGTCTGAAGCTCTACGATATGTCCTAGCGACCCGCTCTACAGTAGGTGTTGATCTCGACGCGTAATGACCATCAGCTTCAAACGCCTTGCGGATCGACCAGAGCTTGCAGAAACTCTGGCTCGATGGGCATGGACCGAATGGCCTGAGTCTGTGAATCATTCGGTTCATAGGGCGATTTTGAACTTTGCCGCCCGTGCAAACTTCGATCAGTTGCCTCTTGCTTTGGTTGCATTGAATGACACTTTGCCTATAGGGATGGCGACTCTGGCCATGGATCGTCCGCCAGAATTATTGGGTTGGGCGAGCACCTTCGTGCCGTGCTTGACCGGTCTTTACGTCGAACCGCAATGGCGGAACCAAGGTGTTGGAGGGGCTTTATGCGACTAC
>JALOQZ010000397.1 GCA_025459245.1 Pirellula sp. | reverse complement strand
AACGGCGACTACGCAGTCGCTGGTCTTCAGCCTGGTGTTTATGGTTTCGTTGCCGCTGGTGAGTCGGGATTCGTTGCGACCGCTTTTGAATTTGTAGCGAACAAGTCGGAGCCGGTGAACGTTCGGGGCGAAAAGTTGATCGGAATTTTCCGTCCTTGCCGTTTCCTGAATGCGGAACGCATTCCTTATCGCGACGTGGTCGCGGTTGACGTTGTGCAAACCGAGGTCGTTGAAGTTGTCGAGGCACCTGCAGAGGTTGTCGTCGAGTCCGGAACACCGATGCCAGGATACGGCGCCGGCATGGGCTGGGGCGGTTTCGGTGGCGGCGGCGGTGGTGGAAGCGGAATGGCAGGTGGCGGATGGGGCGGAATCGCCGGTATCGCGGGTCTGGCTGCAGTAGCTGGTATCCTCGCTGCTGAAGATGACAATGAGGCTCCGGTAGTTAGCCCTGCAGTTCCCTAAGCGTTCGCAGTATGGTTCGCGAATAGGGGGGCGAGCAAGCCTCCAAAAAGAAGTACAAAGCGAGAAGGCCGTTGGAATCAGCGGTCTTCTTTCGTTTTGTTACCGAACTTTTCTCGCGTCGATGTTGATCGCGATCACTTGGTAGGAAGCTATGAACAGCACGGCACGGAAACCGGTTTATGGAGGGTTCGGAAGCGATGCTTGGTGAGTTGATCAGCACCGAAACAACGGATGGTGTACGGTTAGATGGCTTCTTCGTGCCAGGGCGAACGAGCGACTGTTGGCTCATTACGCATGGGGTCAATGGGAATTTCTATGGCTCCAGTCTGTTGAAGGAGTTCGCGGCGACGGTTCACGATAGCGGTTCGAGTGTGCTTTTGGTCAATAGCCGCGGGCATGACATCGTTTCGTTCAACGCTGGCACCGTCCCCATGCGGCTTGGTTCCCAGTTTGAGATGATCTATCAAGCGCTCATCGATTTCAATGCGTGGCAGGCTTATTCGGAGAGCCGGTCGATGCAGTTGTGCGGAATTGGTGCACACAGTCTGGGGGCATTGAAGGCTGCGTATTGGCTTTCGGAGGCGCCGAGGTCGACGGTGAAACGCTTTGTCGCGCTATCCCCTCCGCGATTGAGTACATCCCTTTTGTTGGACGATCCGAAGCGACGCGATATCTTTAGCAAAGATTTGGAACTCTCGCGTGAGTTGTGCAGCACGGGAAAATCGGACCAAGTGATCCGGGTTCGCTATCCGTTACCGAACTGGCTGTCCGCGGCAACCTTTTTGGATAAGTATGGATCGGATGAGCGGTACGATTATTTCGGTTGGCTCGAAAGGATTTCCCAGCAGAGTTTGTGGGTGTTTGGCGAGTCGGAGGTTCGAAACGGGTCGACCAACTTTCGCGATGCGGATTTGAATTTATCTCAACGATTTGTCGAGGGATCCCTTTATCAGCATGCAGTGGAAGTGATTCCTGGTGCGGATCATTCTTATCGCGGAGTTCGAGAATCCTTGTGGGAATCGGTATCTGCCTGGTTAGCTCGGTCGCTTTAGCGACTCTTGAAGAGTCGTTACAATGGGGGAGCGTTTGCAGTATTCGTCCTGCACGCCAATTTCTCCCTCCCTTACCCAACCGAAACCATGACAGTGGCAAATCCAATCTGGGTTGCGGGCGATGCGCAAGTCGCAGAAGCGCGCAAGGCTCTCGATCAACATGTGTATGAAACAGTTCAGTGGCACTTTCACGAATCGACAGGCTCACCCTTTTGGTTGGGTAAAAAATCCGAACTGAAGTTCGACCCGCTCAAAGAAGTCAATACGTTTGATGACTTGAAGAAGTTTCCTGAGTTTGAGGACGAGTGGCTCCGAGGCGGTCCGGTAAATCGTTGGATTCCAAAGGGGCTTGCAGGAAAACCAACCTTTGTATTCGAAACAGGGGGAACGACTGGCATTCCGAAGAGTCGAGTTGTGATCGACGATTTCCGGATCGACTATGAGAACTTCAGTTATACGCTTCCCGACCAATACTTCCCCAAGGGATCCAATTGGTTGATGTTAGGTCCTTCAGGTCCCCGGCGATTGCGATTGGCCGTGGAGCATCTTTGTCAGTTCCGAGGCGGCATCAGCTTCTGTATCGACTTGGATCCACGCTGGGTTATCAAGTTGATCAAGAAGGGTTGGATGGAGCATTTGGAAGAATACAAGAAGCACTGCATCGATCAAGCAATTACGATTCTGACGGCAGGGCATGACATCAAGTGCATGTTCACGACGCCTAAGTTGCTTGAGGCCTTAGCGGCAGGGTTGGCCGACAAGGGAACCTCCATTCAAGAGATAGGCATTACCGGTATCTTCTCTGGTGGTACCGAGTTCACACCACAATGGACGCGATTCTGTGTCGAGGAATTGCTAGGTGGCCCCGTTGAAGAGAGCGGTGTTTACATGACGCCGACCTACGGGAATACCCTCATGGGATTGGCTTGCTCGCGTCCAATCACCGCCGACGATGGGTACACCATTGCCTACTATGCACCTCAACCTCGCGCGGTCGTCGAAGTTGTTGATTTCGACGATTACAACAAAGTCGTTCCCTACGGAGAAACGGGTCGGGTGAAGCTATACACCATGACCAAAGAATTCTTCGTGCCGGGCTTTATGGAGCGGGACGAAGGGGAGCGAGAGTTGCCTTTCAACAAATACCCGTGGGACGGAGTGAGCGGCGTGAGACCTTATCGCGGTTTCGCTTCCAGCACGACCGTCGGCGTCTACTAAACTTGCCAGTTGAGCCCGCGGATCAAACGCGGTTCATTCATCCATGCGACGAGCCTTGTTCATCGAACGAGGCTCGATGCCTTCTATCATCGCAGCTTTCAAGCACATTCACAGGAATCGTTCGGGCATGTTAACACTGAATCCACTCCGTTGGGGCAAGCAGTACAAGTCGTTGGAATTTCAAGATGTCATTCACTTTGACACAGGAGAGCCCATTGCTCGTATCGGCCAAGTGAACGGCGCGATGGTCCAAATGGACATCCGAAAAGCGGACAATGCGCGAAAAGCACTGAGGGCAATCCCCATTTCGGACTTGATCGAACGCTGCAAAAAGGCGGCGTACTTGTTCGAACACGAAACGCTTCC
>JALOQZ010000128.1 GCA_025459245.1 Pirellula sp. | reverse complement strand
CGGGTTCCACTCTGGAAACTTCTCTAACTGAGCTTTGAGTGCGAAACGGGCGCGGTTTAGCCGAGAGCGGACCGTGCCGATCGAGATATCGAGCACCTCGGAAATCTCTTCGTAAGCCATGTCCTCCATTTCTCGCAGGACCAGGATAGCTCGATGATCTTCGGTTAGCAGCCCCAACGCGCGATGCACCAGTTTGGCATCTTCGAACCGGGTCATTCGATGTTCCGGGGCATCCAAATCCGATTCGGGTTCCTGGCCGACATTTTCGCGAGCCTCATCCAAGGAGACCAGGTTTCGGGCTCGTCGGCGTCGCGCCAGTGCGAAGTTGAACGCAATCCGGTAGAGGTGTCTAGCTTTAGGTAGGCTTGAATGAACGCCTCTTGAACGACATCTTCCGCTTCTTCAGCCCCTCCGACGACGCTGATCATGGCCGTAAAAAGTCGATCTTGATAGCGACACACGAGCACTTCAAAAGAACTGCTATTTCCGGCTAACGCCGATTCAATCAATTCGTCTTCGTCGTTCACCAGAAGCCGTGCCCCAATCTAAGCGGTGTGCGAACTGGAGCAGATTGCCGAAGCAAACAGCTTGAAATCCCCTGATTCAGGCCTGAAGGACGGCCAGGGGAGTGCAGCCCGCGCATTGCAAGACGGGTGAAAATCAAGAAAAACTTGAGGCAATCGAGGGAGGAGCATTCAGGCACGAACGGGGGCGGAGAATCGAAATCGATGGTTAATCTCGGGGTTTCGGGCACTATTCTATACCCGACGACCGAGGAATTGCCGTTGCAAAGGATAAAAAAATAGCTAGGATTCCACGATCTTATGGTTTAAAAACTAGGATGTACTGGTGTTCGGAACGTGTCGAACACCGCTGGACCCAAGGTAATTGGTTGGCGAATGACCGTTAGCAAAGAACGAAAAGAAGAACTGATCAAGGCGTTTCAAAAGAGCGAAGCTGATAATGGCTCCGCTGATGTTCAAATCGCTGTTTTGACCGAGCGAATCAACTCGATGACGGTACACATGCGAGCAGCTCCCCGCGACTATTCCAGTCGGCGCGGTCTTCTTCGCATGGTGAGCAAGCGTCGATCGCTCCTCGACTACGTGCGAAAGCATGACCCACAGCGATACTTGGAAATCATCGGCAAGCTGAATATTCGAAAGTAACGATCCTTCTGCGACAAGGGCTGGTTCTACCAGCCCTTGCTTGCTTTTAGGCGTCATGTGGAACCCTGAGGCTTGGAATATCGTGAGCCCTTTGGGGGACGAGCAGGTCTGGCTCGAGCGATCTGTTTCCACTGTTGTTTGTAAGTTCCTTGCGGTGCGTGATCGGTTGTCGGTACTTCTCGGTCGGTCTGCTTGGTTGTGTGGCGGAAAACAGATTGGATTTCGCTCCATGCTTTGGTCCCTTCCAAAGCGTACGATTTCGTGAGCGATAAGAATGGTTGTGCTAAAGCCTACCGGAAAACCCGAATGCGAGCTCGAGAAAGACGCATCCCAGGGGGCGGCCGGAAGGGCTTGAACGTGTTTTAGAGTCGAAAAGGTTTGTAAGAAGGTTTCGCAATAGGTTTTTTCTTTGGCTTCCACGGTGGCTGGATTGGAATGCCTCGTCGAAGCTCGATGTGTTGGATTGGTTTGTTGTAACCCGCTCGTAGTGCGGTCTTGTTTTGGGCTGTCGAGCTCTTTGCTCGTAGCTTTTGGTTGGTCCCGGCTGCAGTTGTGTGTCGGGGAGTTTGTGTTTCGGCCGTCTCGCGGCCGCTCGATTGTTGAGTTGATTTTTGCAAAAGCCTCTCTCGGCCTCTTGAACGCCGAGCCAGTGGCGTAGGTATTTGGAAGGAAAGATTTACGTGGTAAAAATTCGTGTAGAAAGACAGATTGGCGATTCGGTTCTCTCATTTGAGACGGGCGCATTGGCCAAACAGGCGACCTCCAGTGTGGTCTGCCAATATGGGGATACGGTTGTGTTTGTGGCGACAACCACGGGACCTTCGCGACCAGGAACCGATTTCTTCCCACTCACCTGCGATTATCGAGAACGCTTCGCAGCAGCCGGGAAATTCCCAGGCGGGTTCATTAAGAGAGAAAGTCGTCCTACGACCAAGGAGACGCTCACCAGTCGATTGATCGATCGCCCCATTCGACCTCTTTTCCCGGAAGGCTTCATTGACGAAGTTCAAGTTCAAGCCATCGTGATGAGCTCGGACATTCAAAACGACGCCGATGTGTTGGCCATGAACGGCGCCGCAACAGCTCTGTTCATCAGCCCACTGCCGTTCCAAGGCCCAATCGCTTCTTGCCGAGTTGGCAAAGTCGAAGGAAAACTCATCGCCTTCCCGACCCACTCTCAGTTGGAAGAGAGCGAATTGGACATGATCGTCTCGGCCAACGAGCGAGAAGTCATGATGATCGAAGGTTTCGCACAAGAAATGCCAGAAGCCGAAATGTTGGAAGCGATCAAATTCGCTCACGACATTTGCAAGCAAGTGATCGATCTTCAACGCGAGTTCTATGACAAGGTGAAGCCGACCAAGACCGAGTTCGCTTCCCCGGATACGACGGAACTGATGTCGCGTCTGCGATCTGGTTACTACGATCGATTCAAAGAAGCGAAGCAAATCGAAGGAAAACAAGCTCGCAACGAAGCTTGTGCAGCTCTCAAGGCAGAGGCTGTCGCTGCATTGATTCCAGACCCATCGGCCGAAGGAGCATTCTGCCCGAATCTACTCAGCCACGTTTGGCACACCTTGGAGAACCAAGTCGTTCGCGATTTGATTCTTTCGGGTCGCCGTTCCGATGGACGCGATGCAAAGAGTCTTCGACCGATCCACTGCGAGACTGACTTGCTGCCACGAACTCACGGCACAGCCTTGTTCCAACGGGGTGAAACACAAGCGTTCATCACCGTGACCCTTGGAACCCCGCGCGATGAGCAACGAGTCGATGGATTGGTAGATGAGTACAGCAAGAAATTCATGCTGGACTACAACTTCCCTCCATTCTCGGTTGGCGAGTGCCGTCCAATCCGAGCACCAGGCCGTCGCGAAATCGGTCACGGCATGTTGGCCGAGCGCTCGCTCGAGGCGGTTTTGCCTGATCCAGAGGACTTCCCGTACACGATTCGCGTCATCAGCGACATTCTCGAAAGCAATGGCTCCTCCTCGATGGCGAGCGTTTGCGGTGGATGCCTCGGATTGATGGCAGCAGGGGTTCCGATCACCAATCCTGTTGCTGGTATCAGCATCGGTCTGGTTCGGGAAAAGGAACAATATGTTCTCCTGACCGACATCATCGGTGACGAAGATCACTTCGGCGATATGGATTTCAAGATCTCGGGAACCCAGAACGGGATCACCGGTATTCAGCTCGATCTGAAGATCCCTGGCATCAGCGAAGAAATCATTCGCGGCACTCTCAAGCAAGCGCGAGAAGCCCGAATTGAGATCCTTCGCAAGATGTTGACCTGCATCCCTCGCCCACGCAGCGAGACCAGCCGCTTTGCACCGCGATTGCTCCGAACCAAGATCGATCCAGACAAGATCGGTGCATTGATCGGTCCTGGCGGAAAGAACATCCGAGCTATTCAAGAAGAGACCGGCGTCACCATCGATGTGGATGACGAAGGAAACGTCACCGTCTCCTCCGCCGATGCAGAATCGGCGAAGCGAGCAATCGGTCGCGTTGAAGCTTGCACGGCGACCGTTCAGATCGGAAAGATCTACGACGGGATTGTATCCAGCGTTCGTGACTTCGGTGCGTTCGTTGAGATTCTGCCAGGGAAAGATGGGCTCTGTCACATCAGCGAGCTGTCAAGCGGCTATGTGGCCAGCGTAGACTCGGTCTGCAAAGTTGGCGATACGATGAAGGTGATTGTTATCGACATCGATGACCATGACCGTGTGAAGCTGTCGCGACGACGAGCTTTGGAAGAGCTCGGAATCGAAGATGAATTTGCAGCACCATCGGAAGAGTCGGATGATCTCGATGATTTTGGTGGTGACGACCTCGGTGATGACATCGGTTTCGACGAAAAGCCAGAACGAACCGAGCGACCTGAACGAACCGAAGCACGCGGTGGCAGTGGTGGTGACCGGGGCGGCCGAAGCCGTGGAGGAGATCGCGGTGGCGATCGGGGCGGTGACCGTGGCGGAAGCGGCGGTGGCGGCGGATTCCGACGCGGTGGTGGTAGAGGCCGAAGCCGCGGTGGCAGTGGCGGCAGCGGTGGTGGCGGACGCTCAAGCGGCGGAGACCGCGGCGGCGATCGTCGATAACTCGCCCGCTCCAACCTGGAGCCCTGCTTTCATCGAATGAAGTAAGCACTCAAAATGAAAAAGCCCGACCGTGAGGTCGGGCTTTTTTGCTTCTTGTTTCAATGATCGGATCGCGAAAAAGTATCCGATGCTATTCGACCGTAATGCTTACTTGCCCACGGACTCGTCTGCGGCGGGTGCTTTGAGCCGGTAGACTGCGACGACTTCAATCTCGGGCTTATCCGCTAAGTCGGTTTCGAATCGAATCGTTCCCTTAATCTCTTTTCCGAAGTCGGCAGACTTTGGCTTGAGTACAAGCTGCAGCGGCTGCATGCTCTTCGGCTCGTCGCCCAAGCTGGATTCGATGTCGAATACGTCGCTCGAGATATTCTTTACCAAAAACTCTCTGTTTCCCTTCAAAATCACCAGCTGCTTCATCGATTCGTCGGGCAGCACATCCCCTAGTGCGATCGACGATGGCGATGCCGACAAGCCCGCAGCAACGTTGGCCACGACTCGAAGCGGAACACGCGTTAGATTGCGATCGTTCGTGAGGACGATGATCTCGCTTTGCAAGGGGCCCGATGGTGCATTCTCGCTCAGCTGAATGGAAAGGTTGTAGCGGACGCGTCCGGAGGCTCGCGAGACCTCGGTTGCTGTCGCCGTGAGAAAGCCTTCGCTCGCGTTGATACCTTTTATCTGCCAATCGGGCCGTCCTGCGTATTCCAAAGCCACATCGATTGACTTCGATTGCCCTTGTTCGACCGTTCCAAACGATGCTTCTCCTGGATTGAAGACGACGTCGGTCCGGATATATCCCTTTACATGCAACTGAACTTCGCCGTACACAGGCTTCGTGAAGGTTACCGTGAGAGTAGCAGCTCGCTGGCCGGTATGGGTCCCTGTATTGAACTTCGCCAGGATACTGCCTCGGCCCTTCGCCGGGACTTCATGGGTTTCCACAATCGGGGTCGTGCAACCGCATGACGTTCGAACGCTCTGTACATGCAGCGTCTGATTGAACGGGTTGTCAAAGTAAAAGCGATGCTCGGTCTTCGCAGCGCGGGCTACTGTACCGAAGTCATGAGAATGGGACGCGAACATACTCGATAACTGCGTCGCGAACGTGGGACTTACCCACATAGCGACGATGACTGTCGCTGCGGCCAAGGAACGCATTGAACTATCTCCACGGAAAATGGGACGGGATGTTTCCGGCTATCAACTGGACATTTGTTCGAACTTCACGCAAAAAGCAGGAGAAGGATCACCGTGCGGGGCCAAGATGGAGCGACCCGGCACGGATAAAAGGTGCAGCTGAACGTTTGGAGCGGACCGGAACGAGAATAATCTCGCACTTCGGTTATCAGCAAATTGCCAATGCGGCGCTGATCGTATTGCCAGCATTTTCTAGGGTTGCTCTCAAGTTTCTGTACCTAGCCCTAAAGTGGAGCAATCTTTCGCAGCACCGCACAAGCTGCCCATGCGCTACAACCTGCCTACCCAGTTTCTCTTGCTTTCCCGAATTCTATTTGTTATCCACCCGGAGGAACAGTGGAAACGGCTGCGCTGAATCCCAAGTTAAAGGCAACGGTGTCAAGACGCCCCGTTGCCTTCATGTTGAAACTCCAAGGTTGACGGTGTTATCGTGACAAAAAAATCCGCTCGCATCTGGATCTCCCTACTCGCCAGCATGTTGATCGTTGGAAGTCTGGGATGTCGATCGAGCATGGGCCCCAATGGCACCGGCGTCTCTCTGTTTCAGCAAGGTCGATACGCTGAGGCTCTGCAGGTCTTTCAACAGGCGAAACAAGCAGATCCTGCCAACCCCGATGTCCATTACAACTTAGCGTCCACCTATCACCGCCTGGGGGTGAATGCGAAAGATGCGAAAATGATGGAAACGGCAGAGGCTCTCTATAATCAATGCCTGGATTTGTCTCCCAATCACGTCGATTGCCATCGCGGCTTGGCTGTGTTGCTGGTTGACACCGGTCGTTCAGACCGTGCCTTCGCCTTGCTCAAAAACTGGACGCAACGGAGCCCCACTCTCTCGGATGCGAGGGTCGAACTAGCGAGACTGCACCAAGAATTCAATCAATCCAAGGTGGCGGAACAATACCTCGACGAGGCGCTCGCGATGGATCCTAGAAATCCGAACGCTTGGGCGGCCAAAGGAAAGCTGCGAGAAAACTCGGGCGAATTGATGCAGGCCGTCCAAAACTACCAACAAAGCTTGGCGATCAACGCCAGCCAGCCTGATCTATACCAACGAATTAGCGCACTGAACGTCCGACTCGCGCAAGGAACTCCGAATCCGAACAACCCAAGTGTCATCGCCGGCAACGCAGGCGCTCCCGGCAACAACACAGCTCCAACCTCGGAACCCAAACGCTACTAGAACAATCGGTTGTAGCCGTTCAACGCAGCAACACGGTACGCCTCCGCCATGGTCGGATAGTTGAATGTCGTGTTGATGAAGTAATCAAGAGTGTTGAGCGGCGGTGGTTGCTTCATAATCGCTTGACCGATGTGGATGATTTCGGAAGCGTTCGGTCCAAAGCAATGGACTCCGAGAATCTCTAATGTCTCCCGATGGAATAGCATCTTGAGCATCCCAATAGCTCGACCGGTAATCTGAGCTCTCGCCAAGCTTTTGAATTGCGAATGCCCGACTTCATACGGGATCTTGGCCTCAGTCAATTCTCGTTCGGTTCGACCGATCGAACTGATTTCTGGACTGGTGTAAATACCGGTCGGGATGTCGGATAGCTTGACGTGGCTTACCGTTCCTTCAATGTGCTGTGCCGCCGACCTCCCTTGCATGTACGCGGCACTTGCGAGCGACGGATAGCCGATCACATCGCCCACCGCGTACACGTTTTCACAAGTCGTTCGGAAGTTTTCGTCGACCGGTATTACACCACGCGAATTGGCTTGTATCCCTATCGACTCTAAGTTGAGGCCGTCGATGTTGCCTGTGCGGCCATTCGCCCAAAGAAGAATGTCTGTCTTCACTTGTTTCCCACTCTCCAAAGACAAAATCACGCCGTCGTCGCGAGGCTCGATTTTGGAGAAGGTCTCGTTGTGACGTAAAACGACGCCGGAGTCTCGCATCTGGTAGCTCAAGGCGTCGATGATTTCGTCGTCGAGAAACTCAAGTAGCTTGGCGCGTGTATTGACCAAATTGACTTTGATACCAAGGTTTCGGAACATCGATGCGTATTCGCAGCCGATCACCCCGGCTCCGTAGATCGTGATCGATTGAGGCTTGAACGCCAAGTCGAGAATCGTGTCGCTATCAAAAATGCGAGGATGTGAAAAATCAACTCCCGCTGGGCGATACGGTCGAGATCCAGTCGCAATCACGACGTAATCACCTCGCAATCGCGTATCGGCATCCACCTCGATCGTATTTGCGTCGATGAAGCGAGCCTTTCCATGGAACACGGGTACATTGTTCCGTTCATAGAACGTCTGCCGCATCGAGACTTGCTTCGAGATAATCGATTTGCTGCTCGCGCGAAGCTGTGCAAAGGTTGGATTGAGATGAACTCCGAGCTCTTTGACAATCGGATTGTTCATCGCCTCCATCACGCTATAGATCGAAAACCGAAGCGCCTTGCTAGGGATCGTACCCCAGTGCGTACAGCCCCCGCCAATTCGATCGTAAGCTTCGACAACTGCGACCCGCTTGCCCCCTTTGGCGGCTTGCATGGCAGCTCCCTCACCGCCAGGCCCCGTCCCAATGACCACAACATCAAAACTGCGTTCAGACACTGTTCGTTTTCCTTTCCATCGATAGCTGCTGGCACGCCAGCGAATCCTTTGAATACCGGCGAAACACTACCAAGGCCTTGAGGTGATTACCCCTTCTTCAGGACTGCTTGCCGTAGCATACAATCGCTTTGGAATTCGGCCGGAGAGGAAAGCAAGGCGACCCGCGATGGCGGCATGCTTCATCGCCGCAGCCATCGAAATAGGATCCCTCGCATGAGCGATGGCTGTGTTGAGCAACACGCCGTCCGCCCCAAGCTCAAACGCGGTTGCGACGTCGCTGGCCGTGCCAACACCCGCATCCACAATTACAGGGTAACTCGGGTCATCTCCTTTGAGATACTCGAGAATGATCTTCAGATTGTTGGGGTTCAAGATCCCTTGGCCGGAACCGATTGGGGAGCCAGCAGGCATAACGCTCGTCGCTCCCGCAGCCTTGAGTCGAACTGCCATGATTGGATCGTCGCTGGTGTAACAGAGAACCTGAAATCCCTCGTCGACCAGCCTCTTGCATGCCTCAAGCGTGGCGACCGGATCGGGTAGCAATGTTTTCGTGTCCCCTAACACCTCCAGCTTGACCCAGTCGGCGCCCGGATTCCCAAGCGAAGTTAGGATTTCTCTTCCCAATCTCGCTACCCGGACAGCGTCGGTCGCGTTGAAGCAACCGGCGGTGTTCGGTAGCAAGGTGAACCGTGTCCAGTCGATGTAATCGAGCAGGTTCTTTCCCTCGCGATCGTAGAGCTTTTCACGGCGAACAGCGACTGTGACACAATCGCTACCACTGGCGATCAGCGAATCTCGCATCAAGGCGTTTGTGTCGTACTTGCCTGTTCCGACGATCAATCGACTGGCCAATCGATGCGTTCCAACTTGAAACCCATCGTCCGCAGACGAAGCGATATTAGACATATCAGCCTCCCCCCACCAGCGTGACAACCTCGACGCTATCCCCTTCTTGCAACTCGTACGAGTTGTACTCGGATTTAGGGAGGATATCCAAGTTGATTTCGACGGCACAAAAACGGCTCTCAACCCGAAACTGCTCCAAAAGCTGCAATAAGGTCGTCCCTTTCTGGATCGAATGAGACTCGCCGTTGAATTGAATTTGAATCATGAATACTTGAGGGTTTGCGAGACTTCGACGCGTCTCAACCCATTTGCTGAAACGCTCGCGCGATGGTCGTTAGGAGTATATCCGGATCGTCCGTTTTCGTCACTTGCCTCTCATTCGGCGAGCGCATTGCAATTTCAAAAGAAGAAAGGGCGAGAATGCTGGCGAGCCCTTGTCGCGGTCCCGCCAATTTTCTCACCCTTCCTTCGCCTGCGTTATGCGATTTGTTCTCTACTCGGCCCACCAAGGGGACCCGAAAGGAATCGTGTTGTAGACTGGCACGCCATGATAGGAGGCGTAAAACGTCGGGCCTACGTAATTCCGACGTGGAAAATGGAGCGTCGACGGTACCATCCCCTGCGAAGAACTCAAAACGGGATGGGCGTAATCGTATCCGATCGATTCGTAATAACGAGCTATCGCAACGCGATGAGCTTCTTGCTCGCGAGCTCGGGCAACGATGTACTGATGGGCGGGATTAGGTTCGAAGCGTGCCCAACCGGGAACAAGCTTCTTGTCGGAGGGGGAACCTCCGGTCAATGGCTCCTTTTGCTGCCCAAATGCCGTTGAAGAGGCGAGCAACGCGGAGGCGACGAGTGTAAGACAAAAAAGGCGCATGGATGGTTCCTTGAACAACTGGGTTCTCCATCCATGGAATGCCTTGAATTTTTTCGCTGGCTCACGGGTCTACTCCATAGACCCACCTAATTCAGGTCATCGGCTCCTCTCGACGGACGGCACAAGCTTTTTTGCCTCCCTCGGAATAACCATTACAGCCCCTCCTCGTTACAATCGACCTTTATTGGGATGGGTTCCGCACGCTTACCTCGATCAGCAGAACAGCACGATGCACCACACGAACTTCAACTCCATTTTGAAAAGCACCATCGCACTCGGAAGCATGCTCGGTATCAGCTCCTTGATCGGAGTCCAAGCTCTCCCCATCATTTCCCCAGAGGCAAACGGTCGTCCTCAATCGTTTCCCTCAGAGTCGAGCGGTCGTCCTCAACCTTCTCCCTCAGAGTCGAACGGTCGTCCTCGACCGTTTTCTCCAGCGGCGATCGCCTCCAACCAGCCTCCCGCAGACCCAACGATAGAGTCTTCTGCGGAGCCGATTGCTACAACGGACAGCCAGTCCCCGCTTCCGCCGCAAAACATGCCGCCGGATCTCGAAAACGATCCGGTATTTCAAGAAATCAAAAAGGTGTTCATGCCTGGCGCGAACCAGCAATCGCAACGAGTTGAAGAACGCAGCAGCGCGATCGCATCCATCCCTGATGCTCAGTGGCACGCGGTTGAAAATTTGCTCCAAGCGGCTCGCGAGTTAGAAACCGTAGAGCGCTCGCATTTGCAAAATCAAGATGCGTCGCATGCGACTCAGACGCGGGAATGGATACGGCAAATTCGAACCACGGCTTCGCAGTTGATTCAAACACCATAGATCATTAACGATCCACCATTATCGAGGCCGAACCGCTTTGCGAAGCGCGTCCAGCAAAGGGCGCTTCGCACCCGCGTCGTCCGATGGGTTCTTGGGTTCCTCCTCCTTTTGGGATTCGGCTGCCGTTTGTTTTCTTCGATCGCGAATAGATTTGAGCAACTCGGCAGCGGCTGCGATGGCCTCGTCGGCTTGCCCTTCTGCGACATTCCCGAGAGACCCGACAACATTGCTTAATATGGGTGCATCACCTTCCAGCTGCCCTGCCATCATCGCAAGGACCAGCCCTGAATCCTTTCGCATAAGATTCCAATCAACTTGTGGTTGGTCTAAGGAACCTTTCACAGGGACCCGCAGACGCGGCACCCCTAACTCCTTCACTTTGTCGCGCATTGCGAGTTGCTCGACGGGAACGGGAACCAGAAGCGTCATGTCGAGCGTTCGATCTTCCAGACCCACCGAGCCAGAGGATGAGAACTGTAATCGCTCATCCACTTTGGGAAGTCCCGCTTCCAATCCGGAGTGAAATACGCGGCGTTCCTGAATGGCAACTTCGATTTGCGAGCCGTCGACGAAGACCAACTCCAGAGCTGCAGGTTTATTTCGAAGGCGAGCGAGAAACTCAATCGCATCGATAACCATTGGCTCCGACGGCCCAGTGCGAACTTGATGGAGCACGATCTTTGTCTTTCCCGTAGTATCGATCGGGCTATTCAACGGGATCGTGATCTTTTCGCTGGAAAGGGAGACACGGCCGTCGAACCAAGCGGACTTGGATAGCAGCGGTACGGCTTTGCCCAACCCGAGTCGAACAAGCTCTTGCGTAAGCTCCACCTCGTTTAGCAGTGTCGTCGGTTCCACCACGACTTGGGGGTTGTCTCCTGTGCCGAAGTAATCAGCGGTGACGTCAAAGGGAGGAACTACCATCAATGGCCCTTCGCCCCCGGCTCGTTCTACTTGAACGCTCGCGGATCGGATAGCAATTTGTAGATCCAGTTTCGGACGTGTTTTGTTTTTCTCTATTTGGTTCGGTGCAGGCTCTTGTTGCGAGCGTTGAATGGACTGGAGCAATCGCTCTAAATTGGAGCCTTCCTCAAGGAGGGATATATCGACGCGAGGTTCGATGATTTCGATCCTACCAAGCTGCCTGCCGCCGAGGAGGAAGCCCAGCAGTCCGCGATCCGCACGAATCGACTGGATCGACAAGAGGGGCTTGGTATTCTGGGCCGTTGCAGAAGGAGCGGCATTTGGAAGCTTTGCGTCTTGCAAGTCCGAAACGACGATTCCGGAAGCTTCGATGGGGCGGAACCATCCCAGCTTGATTTGGTCGATT
>JALOQZ010000127.1 GCA_025459245.1 Pirellula sp. | reverse complement strand
GCACGGGAGTATTCCAAGGTCAAATGTTTGAACCGCGGTCAAATCGGTTCGATTCGATGCGTTCGCTGAGGGCTCTTGCGTGCTCCACTTTGGGCTGAGGGTCAATTGAACAAGACGCCGCCCCGACCGTTCAGGGATCCACTCAATACCATCCGACTTATGCTGATAACGAACGATGTCTTGATCGTCTACCACAAAGCGAATAAGGGTCGCTTGCGATGTTGCGACGGGGAACTGCAACGGAATCCCAGGCTTTCCAATCCAAAGATCGTACACCATGGTGATTTGGTCCGGAATTGCAGTAGGGCGATTCCGGTAATTCACCTTCCATTGATAACGCGAGGAATAGAGCAAGTAATCCGACGATGGTGTCCCTCTCAATGCCGACAACAACTGATTCGGCACATAGATAGAGTCTTTTAGCACTTCACCATTGCTATCGACAGGAAAAAGGATGTCATTGCTGGCGCCAGGAGGGATAAACGCATCCCCTTGCGCTACGGCATGCGAGGCGAATTGCAGTGCCAACATGAATGGCAAAATCATTTGCACCCCCTGGCTAGCCTTGAGCTCTCGACTCGCATGAGATCCTTCCCAAGTAGACAGGGACGCACGACTCGACTTGCTTTCGCGGGATCGCTTTTTCTGAAGAGATGCTAACAGCGCCGCTGTCATCAGCCCGATAAACAACCCGCAAAAGCCGCAACCGACCAATCGGTCTCCTTCCCAAATGTTAGTCGCAAACGCGATGCATCCCATCAATGCACTGCCGTAAAGCACCACCTGAAGATAAGGCGAGGATCTTCGAACCAGGATGGGCAAGAGTAGAAAGACGAGAATTGCGAATCCTTGCACTGCTCTAAGCGATCGCACATCCACCAACAACACGCTTCCTAGTTCTTTGCTTGAATCCGAAGTGCTTGTATCCGCCGCGCTGACGAGCTTCCAATCGGCAAACATATCAGTGCGATTCGATTGTAGGATCGAGTCCTTCACGTTCAATTCGGGCTGGTGATTCGCAGATGTTTCACTACTAGAAAGCAAGGCGATCGACTCTTTCCACCAGCGGAAACCAGAGCGTGGGTCCCATAGCTCGAACCCCTTTTCACTATCGATAGGGCGGGGAGATAGCGTGCTGTGCAATGGAAGCCAAAAGTAAGAGGCCCCTTTCAACTTCTCTCCGGCTAGACTTATCATGGGTGATTGGAAAGTCAATCCATTCCATCGTTTATACCAACTCATCGGTAGCGAAGTCGCTTGCGAGCAATCCGCCGCAAATTCGACGATTTCGGTATAGAGACCACCTGAGTCCGCACCGCTCGAATCACCTTGATGAACTCGGCCATTTCGAATCAAGAAGGTCCCATTGTCAGAATTCGTATCCACCCATCGGTCCTTCGCCTCGGTAAGCCATCGAAAGGTGCGCGGATCGATAGTCCATCCGGATTCGATGGATAGTTCCAGCATCTCGGGTGCACTCGGTGGTAATGCCAGTTGAGCAACAACTCGTCTCCTCCCATCTTGGTCTAGGAAAAGATGGGAAACCAACCGAATCTCATCTGTCGATTTATTGAGTAGATGATGAGACCGCTTTATGGACACAGGTTTGGAGTAGTCCTTGCGATCCCCTACCAATCGACCTTGAAGATTCACCTGCCAAGTGTCCTCGGCGTTAATTCCACCGACGATCTCGAACCCAGGCGATAGTTCCAATGAGTGCTGAACCCTCACGCCTTCTTCGAAAACAGGCAATGGAAGAGTCGAGCTTTCCGGGGATAGTGGGATCTGGTTTTCGAAGACTACCGACAGTGTCGAAGACTCGGGTCCGATACGAAACGAAAAGTGCTCATCCACTCCGTCTATAGGAAGTAGCTCGAGCCACTCCTCCGTTAATCGAATCGACGTTGTGGCTGGCGTTGGGGCGGTTGAGAGGGGAGTTGTTGGTGGTCGATTCACTATCCAAGGTAGCGACTGCTTTGGGATGCGCACAATAGCTTTGATCTTGCGACTCCCGACTTCCCAATCAAGTCGATGCTGAACTTGAGCATGTAGGTCATCGATCACTGTCAGTTTGGTGCTAACGCGGACTCTTGGTGGACGTTCTCGGACTCGCTCACGAATCGCAAACGTGTTATCACTCCATCGCCATACAGAAGACTTTTCGGACGTGACGACAAAGGAACGTTCTACCGTGGTGAGAGATTCCAATGGAACAGGAGTAAGTTGGTTCAGATTCGTCAATGTGAGATAGCTAGGAATGTTTTCAGCTAGGAACCAATGCTCCACCGAACATCCCGGGATTTGCAACCAGCCCTGCGAGGATCCGGCCAAGGCACGAAAAGTTCTCATTTCCCCGGCGAGCGATTCTTGCGGATCAAGCTGGATGTCGATCGCGCCGGTTAAACTTGCCAAACTCTCTTGCGCTAGGCGAATCGAGACCCGTGGCGCATCTTGCTTCGAGACTACCTCCCATGGAATGGTTCGTTTCGTCTCCGACTCAATCACATCGAGGATCCCCCACCCTGGTTCGAGTTCCACCACCAAGTCTTGAGAAAGCAATTTCCTCGCAGATTCATTCGCGGGTATCACTCGAGCCCAAAATGCGGCACTTCCCTCAGAACCCATGACTTTGTTCAACACGCGAATACTCGGTGCTCGGGGGCTGAACTGGGTTTCGAGCTGAATGGATCCGGGGGTATCCCACCACTGAAAGCGGAGCAGATTCGGAGTCGTCGATTCCAGATACTGGCAACCTGGTGCGTTCACGGCGGCAAGCTTCTGCCCCTGCCCTAATGCGATTTGGCTTTCGCCTCGAAATACGAACGCTCTCTCCAATTGGATCGCTGGCAGTCTTTTGCTACTCGTTGATGTGCTTCCTTCAACGGATGATGAAGAGAATTGCGTCGACTTTAGCCACGCTTCTTGACGATAAGACCATTCCACGATTATCGGGATTCTCGACGCTCTTGCCGGCACTGCGGCTCCGATCGTTGTTCCCGTAACTTCGATCCACTCCCCTTGCTGGCTCCAATCCAAGTCTTTTCCGGCTGCGGCGATGCGACGAATCTTTCCAGGCGATTCCAGTCGAAAGCGAAACGATCGTTCGGAAGAAGTGGTATCCCATTGCACGTCAAAGGTTCCGCGGCAATCCAAAAACTCCTCGGTAAATCGATACTCGTTGAGTTGCTCTAACACCAAATGATCAAAGGAAGAGCCTTTGGCAAAACCCCCTCCAGCTGATTCCGCGTTCGTAGCTTGAGTGACCAGATCGAACGAAACGCTGTCGACACCCCCAAGCTCCAAGATCCATAAGGAATTGGCACTTGGGTCGAGGCTGCTTCGTTCAAATGTCGGACGAACCTCAGCCGGTATTCGAAACAGACGGCGATCGACTTCGTTCGCATCTTGAACAGGTCGCGCGGGAACGTTCGAACGAAGGACTTGAGTGTTGGGTGGCAAAGCCATGAGGAGACAGCTATTGGTACATCTCGGTACGGCAGTTTGGTACCTCAACGTCGAGCTGGAAATCGATTGACTGCGAAGCGTCCAGCCGAAGGAGAAGTCGATCGGGCTCGATGCTGCAAGCAACGTGTCGCTATGAAGCTTGAGCAAAGGAGCCCCAGAGGTATCGAACCCCCATTGCGGTTCAATGCGACGAGCTCCCGGTGTGCTCCTCGAATCGGTTACCAATGGGGTTCGGTCGTTGGCGGATGTGAGCGCGAAGCCCCAAGGGGCTAATCGAAGCCGCTCGGACAGAAGCGACCCTCTGGAGACGCGAACAAGGGATCGACTGGAAACCAAATCAGGACCAACCAAACGAGCCGAATAAATGGCATCGAGGATCTCGGGTGGACGCGAAAGAATCGCATGTTGAGCTGGAGTACCCTGAAAGGGCTTCAGCAGCTCGGCGAGCTCATCGAGAGAACGTGTCGTGTATTTCAAATCCAAATCTTCGAGCTGATTCAATTCCTCGAGCGGCAGGAATACTCTTCGATAAGGCAGTTCACTTGGCTTGGTCGCCCCACCATCCTGACCGACGACCATTCCTAAGAAAGCAGAACTCAACAGGAATACAAAACAGGCATGCAAGAGGGCTCGCACACAGCGAGAATTTGTATTTGGTATCGCAGCGATGAGAAGCGCTCTCATGGCCGATGCCCCTGCCCGCTCGGGTCGTCAGAGCGAGATCCGGCCGAAAGAAGATCCGCACCTGGTGAAATGGTGGTAGGAACTCCTTTGGATACGCTCCCGGACGGCGGTTCCGATCTCGCTTCCATTCGCGACCCCGATATCGATCCAGCCACCGTTCCACGTCCCGCGAAGACACTTTTCTTTCTCGCATTCCGATCGAGAATCCACTCGACAAACGCGTACACCAACAGGATCGCGCAAGCGACCACCATGGATTGCGTAACGAGAATCGTAATGTCGACGGACCACGACACCAGCGCCGCAAGCAACGGTACTGCGGCAACAACAGCAAAAACATTCCTATTCCTACCAGCCTTGAACAGCAAAGAGCTCAACGCCAAAGTGAGCAATGCCAATGGGGTCCATATCAAAAAGCGAGGTACAAACGTGGCTTGAGCGAAGTCTTGTGTGTCCAACGCAACAAGACTGTATTGGTTGACTTGAATACCAACATCTGGCTGCACCGATGCTCCCATCTCCCTCTCCAACTCACTCTGAGATTTCGAGTCTTGCCGAGCCAGCCAAAGCTGGTTCCAATTCCATCGATAATCGGGGAGTAAGGCTTCCGACGTTGTGAGAAGATGTTCCGACGAAGGCGTTACGATTTGCCAAATACAAGGGGCCCGATCGATATTGCTATCGTCTATCTTCATCTTCGGTAGATTGATTCTTTTCCACCAAAATGGTTTGCTGTCAGGCCAAGAAAACAACTCGAGTACATAAGAATTCTCTTGCTCCACATTCGACTCACTGCCTTCTGTCGGCAATCTCGGCGCACTGCTTAAATCGATCTTATAGCGGCTCTTCCCAGATTCCATGAGAGACAGTTCACATGGAGCTTGATTCAACATCGCGTCGATGTCCTGCGATAGACTTTCATCTAGCTGAATTTCTAACGTCGGGCGCGATGTCCGGAACTTGACAACGAAGCGGTGTCGATTTGTGCCGGGTTTGGTAATGGTCTGAACCCAGACGCGATCCACGCTCACCGCATGTGACAATTGGTTTTGCACCGGAACGAGCGTGAGATCGATCATCGGTGAATCAAATGGTAATGTCAGTCTCGTTTGCGACCAAAGATCATCGCCAACGCGAATTTCCGATTGAGACCGACTTATGACTGCGCTATTCAAGAGTACACGTTCCGACGGTCGGCTCTGAATCAAACCGACAGGTGGGCTGTAACGGATGGGCGCTTTCGGATTCGCTGACTCCAGGTGCGCAAAAACTTGTTGAAAGGAAGCGGTTTCCTGCTCATTGCGACTCGGCGGACGCAGCGAACTGAGGGTAACCAGCCAGGTAAAGTCGCCGGTGGCAGTCAAGTAAACTTGCTGCGGAATGGCGATACGCGTCCAAACAACATGTTCTTTCAAGCTCGGATACTTGGCATACCACATGGTGACTTCGGTCTCACCGAGAGGTTTGACCTCGGTGATCGCAACACCATTGACATTGAGATCGACAGCCGATGCGAGATTCACGGACTCGGACTCGAGCAACCATGTCTTTGGGATTGCCAGCAGCAAGTGATCTGGAAACGTTCCTCGAATTTGAAGCAGCCAATCTTGCTCCACCTTCCAAGCCTTCTCCGTCGCTGTTGCCCGCAATGTGCTCCCTCCCTCGATGACCGGTTGCAGAGGAGTTGCGAGAAACTCGCTACGGCTGGAGGACTTATCTCCCCGGACTTGCAGGCCGACGGAATATCTCGGAAGCCCTTCTCGTGGATTCACTATCCTCGCATCGCGGAGCGCTAACTCGGCCACTTGTGTCGTAACTGCGCTTAGAGAGTACCGCAAACTATCTTCTTGAACACTCAATGGAACGAGACTAGCAAGCGACGAGAACACGGAGAGATTACCAGAGGGACTCCAAGAAGATCGCTGCTGACTTGACTCGTTCAGCCAGGTAAGCAACGGCAAATCGAAACCCATTTTGGAACCCGATACCTGGCTCGTCGACTCGGTTGTAGGTCCAGACAAGGCCGAATGATGCTTGAGCGACATCCTGATTTGAATACGCCGCAGATTGGCACTATCGGTCCCTGTGGTCGCGGGTGCTGTTCCGTTGCTCGCCTCGGTGCTGTCACCCCAGTCGCTCTGGCTCAAAGGAACAATCGTATTATTGCCCGCGTTTGCTTCGGCATCGGTGAATGCAAGGTCGCGCCCTGTCGAAACCACTGTAACTCGCTCGACATCCCAACCTTTGCTCTCAAGCTGCAAGAATGGAAACCCGCGTGGGTCGTCACGAAACTCAATCGTTCCTGTCAGTTGCCAACGATCGGGAAAAAGCCAGACTCGATAATCCATTCGAATCGATGGGGTGATCTGCGGTTCCAAGAGCCGACATCGAAGCGAAGTCGATTGGTTGAGGATGCGAAACGAATGCTGCAATAGCTCGCTCGACTCCGGTGCAACTGTACGCTTATTAAACTCCACGCCGGGTTGTGAATCCCACAGCAACGTTCGAGTACGCGGCAATATCAGTTCTGCGGTGCCGGTATGCCTTTCCACTCCTTCGATTTGGGGAACAGAAAAGAGGGTGTCGGCCTCAACTTTGGGAGCTTCCCATATCCAATCGAGCGGGAATTCCAGTTCCAAACGCGAAACAGCGTCATCGATGATCAAGCTTATAGCCTGGACTCCATCCTCTTGAATTCCAGCAGTCGACAAACGATAGCCCGTGACGCTAGGTACCTCTGATGTCGATTCACGAAGCCGCCCTCCCGCAGGTAGCTTGATATGGAACTGCCGTCCCCCCAATCGTTTCGGGCCTCGCAGGGTGATACGGGAGTTTGCGTCGAATCTGGAGCTTCCCGGCGTTTGAGTGAACTTCGTAATACTGACCGCCTCTGTCGCTTGGACGCTGTCGGACGCGGCTCGTCGACTCCAAACTAAATCGATCGAACCACCGGATGCTCGAACGCGGTAGTTTGCAAAGGGTGCGGAGCCAGGAATGGGTTCGACTACTTCGGTGCCAGCGCCTGTAACGTTGAGATCCCATTCTCCTTCGGGAAGATGCAGATCAACCACCGAGGTTGCCAACGGTAAATCGATTCGAATCTGATTCGACTGAACCGTGGATTGCACATTCGCTACGGCGCGGAATGCAAGCGTCCGTTCCAATGCTTCCGAAGGCTCGAGTTTCCACTGGTAACCGGTGGTTGCGGAAGCAAGCCCGATCGTGAACGGTGAATTGTCCTCCGGGGGAAGGATTTGTAATGCCCCCAAGGATAGTGGCAGGCTGCTCCACCGGCGATTGGGAGTGGCCAGCCTAGCCTTCGCGGTCCCTCGAAACTCAGCGATTCCGCCGACGATTCGAACATCCAAATGAAGCGTTTCTAGTACCGCTTGACTTTCGTTCGTCAAATCGCTCGAAGCCTTGAGAAATCGTTCGAACTCCTCGTATCGCACTTTCGGGACCAGGATTGATTCCCCCTTCTCATTCTTCAGCAAGACGAGATCAGGGCGCAGTCCTTCAGGCAGGCTTTGAAGCAATTCATCGGTCGGTGGCATCGGCATCAGACCGGTGTCTTGCCCAAGACATCCGACCGAAGAGAGCGAAGCCCAGCTTAAGCCTGCGAAAAGCAACGCAAAGCAAATGCGAAGACACCTCGCCATGGGTCGCGACGAGATTCTGCGATCCATTGGCGAGTGATGAGGCACAATAATAACCTTGGTGAGGAGCTCGAGTTCCATGCTTCGTGGACCTCCTATTCTACGCAATCAGCAAGGTCAATTGAACGTGCCTTGGCTCCCCGTCCGGATTTGGGGGACGATCTTCGCGTTACAAACCATCCGATCGCCCTATTCGGAACGTTTTGCCCCCCTTTGGGACCTCCTTAGGTAGACGTTTTAAGGCCCGTTTGCAGCGATGGAAATTTGGGCTCTGCGAAAACCCGTGATGAATTGCCCTCCTTATTCCGCTATACTAAACATCCCCACCCTCCCACCTCCCACCTTTCAAACGCGTGACATGTCTCGTTTCTCTCCCGATGCGAATCTGCCGGTTAGGACCTTGAACAGCAACCTTTTGCTCATTACGGCGATTGGGATGGGATTGGCTGTTTCCCCCGTGGCGTCCGCATTCATTGAAGATTCACCAACCCCGGCTCAGTCGGAGTTTTTCGAAAAGCGGATCCGTCCTCTCCTCGATACCCACTGTCTGGAATGCCACTCTGAGAAAGAGAAAAGTGGTGGCCTTTCTCTCGATCATCGGGAATCGCTACTGCGTGGAGGAGACACCGGCCCCGCTATCGACCTGCGGATGCCAACCGAGAGCATCTTGCTCAAGGCGGTTCACTATCGAGACGAATCGCTCAAAATGCCCCCCAAGGGAAAGCTCTCGGAGCAGGAAATTCAGTGGCTTGAAGAATGGGTCGGTCAAAAAGCTCCCGACCCTCGTCAAAAGCCGAGCGATTCACCTGCAGTTCCACTGCAAGGCATGAGTATCGAAGACGGGCGTCAGTTCTGGTCTTTTCGCCCCATCGCCGATCCTGAGATCCCAAATTTGCCGAATCTCGCCCAACGAGAGCGCTCGGAGCCGTCCACGCCGAGCGAGCTGCCCTCTTCACCGATCGATCTTTTTATCGAGGATCAGTGGACAAAATCGGGCCTTTCCCCCGCACCTCTTGCCCCCCCTCGCGTGTGGCTGCGGCGCGTTACTCAGGACCTCATCGGTCTTCCTCCTACTTTTGAGGAAATCGCGGCGTTTGAACAAGACGATTCACCGGATGCATTCGAGAAAGTTGTCGATCGACTTCTGAACTCCCCTCAATACGGCGTTCGATGGGGGCGGCATTGGCTCGACACGGTGCGCTATGCCGACTCGAATGGCCTCGACGAGAACCTTGCTTTCGGAAACGCATGGAGGTTTCGAGATTACGTGGTTCGATCGTTCAACACGAACAAACCGTTTCACCGATTCTTGAAAGAACATATCGCGGGTGATCTGCTGGACGATGCTTCGATCGAATCGAAAACGGGAACGGGATTTCTCGTCCTGGGTGCAAAAGTGCTTGCTGAACCAGATCGAGAAAAGCTGACCGTCGATACGATCGATGAACAGATCGATACGGTGGGCAAGGTCTTCATGGGATTGACGTTTGGTTGCGCTCGCTGTCACGATCATAAATTTGATCCGGTGAAGCAAGACGATTATTACGCGTTGGCGGCCATTTTCCAAAGCACCAGAACATTTGCCGATACGAACACCGGCGCGATCAAACATTGGAATGAAATCTCGATCGCTTCTGAAGAGCAGAAGAAAGAGGTTGCCGAGTTGAACAAAGCCGTCGCTGCCAAACAAGCGGCTTACAACAAAGCGAAAAGCTCAGCCATGGAAGAGCTGAGGCAAACGACGCGATCCAAAGTGCTCGATTACTTGTCTGCGTCGATGGATTTAACACCCGACTGCACCTTAGCCGCATGCGTTCCCATCGCTGAAAAGCACTCGCTTCATCCCCGTGTTCTTTTGAACTGCAGGCTTTACTTGTCCCGATTCGGCGACGGCGAACTTTTCCGTTTTTGGGATGATTGCTATCGTCGACAATCACGGGAAGAAATGCTGGAGTACTATCGCGCGGTCTTTGACCCCAAATCCGATAAGCCTGAAGAGTTGAAAAAAGTAGCTGCGGCCGCGCTGGCTAATCCCACGGGATTTCTGGCCATCCCAGCCAAGTTCGAGCATGCTCTCACGGAAGAGAAAATTGCCGAGATCAATCGCTTAGGAGAGGAAGCTCGATTGTTTGAAAGCGCTGCCAAGGACGAAGCGGCGGTGATGGGAGTGCAAGATGCTCGCGTCACGAATGAAATGCCGATCCACATTCGCGGCAACTATCTTTCGCGCGGTCGATTGGTTTCCAGGTCTTTCCCAAAGGTCTTGACGAAAGAATCGGAGGAACCCATTTTTCACAGACAACAGAGTGGTCGACGCGAGTTGGCCGAATGGCTTGTCAGCCCGAGACACCCATTGACTTCTCGCGTGATTGTGAATCGTTTGTGGGGGTGGCATTTTGGAAAAGGGATTGTGACAACGACCGAGAATTTTGGTCTTCTCGGCGAGAAACCATCCCACCCGGATCTTCTCGATTTTCTCGCCCGAGACTTCATCGAGTCGGGTTGGTCGATGAAGGAGTTTCATCGAATGTTGGTCCTCTCTCGCACTTATCGATTGGATTCGCAGCATCCGAATGAAAAGGAGATGACCGAAAAGGATCCGGAGAATCGATTGCTGTGGAAATTCCCCATGCGTCGTCTTGAAGCGGAGGAGATAAGGGATGGGATCCTTTTCCAATTAGGTGAACTCGATATGCAATTGGACGGAAAAACGGTTCCGCTCCGAAACAAGCAGTTCGTGTTCGACCATACATCGATCGATCATACTCGATACGAGATGCACCGCAGGACCGCTTACTTTCCGATCATCCGAAACAATTTGGCTCCGATACTGCAGCAGTTCGATTACCCCGATCCCACCATGCCGACCGGAGCACGCAGTACGACATCGGTCGCTCCGCAATCGCTGTTGCTTATGAACGCATCTTGGATCATCGAAGCTTGTCAACGGGCGGCATCTCGATTGGTCGAGCGGGAGACTGCGGAGTCATCTCGGCTCTACGCAGCCTATCAATCCAGCCTTGGCCGCCCCCCCACCGAAAAGGAGATTGGGATCTTCTCAAGCTTCCTCAGTGCCGACTGGCACGGTGTCGCTGGCGAACCCAACACGCGCGAACGCGAGACCTTTATTTGGGCGCTCGTATTGCAGAACCTCGCTATAAGCAACGAGTTTTTTTATGTACGGTAATCGACGACAAATCCTTCAGTCCTCGGCAGTCGGGTTTGGTTATCTCGCATTGCAATCCTTGCTGGCGTCGACGGGTTACTGTGGATCTCCAGGGAATAACCCTCTGAGTCCAAAGGAACCCCATTTCACACCGAGAGCCAAGCGAATCGTCTTTCTGTTTATGAAAGGAGGACCTTCGCATGTCGACACATTTGATCCGAAGCCTTCGCTCGATCGCGACGATGGAAAGCCACCTCCCTTCGCATTGCCGCGAGTCGTGTTTGCTGCGCAAGGAAATTTATTGAAGTCTCCGTGGAAGTTTAAACAGCACGGCGAGTCGGGTTTGCCGGTGAGCGAGCTCTTTCCCAACGTTGCAAAGCACATCGACAAACTCTGCGTTCTTCGATCGCTCCACGGTAGCAATCCAGCCCACGGAGGTGCATTGCTAAAGATCCATACGGGGAGCGACCTGGTCTGGGGACTGAAAATCAAGATCTCCCCGCGTTCGTCACGATTTGCCCGACTTTGGCGCACGGAGGTGTTAATAATTGGGGTTCGGCATTCCTGCCGTCGAGCTACCAAGGAACTCCGATTGGTAACGCGAGCCTACCAGCTACAGCAGCCACGGTAGGCAACATTCGCAATCCGTACATCGATCCCGCGACACAAAGAAGGCAGCTCGATTTGTTGCGAGAAATGGACTTCGCGAACGAACAAAAAAGCGAGCGAGACCGAGAACTAGATATTCGTCTCGATCACTTTGAGTTGGCGTATCGCATGCAAAACTCGATTCCAAGGATTCAAGATCTCGCCTCCGAGTCCGAAGCGACCTTGAGACTCTACGGTTTGGATGATCCGATGACAGAGAATTTCGGTCGTCAGTGCTTGCTCGCCCGGCGTTTTCTCGAGGAGGGGGTGCGGTTTGTGCAGGTCACTCATAGCGACAGCGAAGTGCAATGGGACCAGCACAGCGATCTCTATTTGGGGCATACGAAGAATGCCGCCGAAGTGGATCGTCCTATCGCGGGTTTTCTCGCCGATTTAGAGCAAAGAGGACTACTGAAAGACACGCTGGTCCTCTGGGGTGGAGAGTTTGGTCGCACCCCAACTTCCCAAGGCAACGGCCGCGATCACAACCCTCATGGATTCACCATGTGGATGGCGGGCGGGGGCGTCAAGGGAGGATTCGCCTACGGGGCGACCGACGAGTACGGATATTACGCGGTGGAGGATAAGATGCATATTCACGATTTACATGCGACGATCCTTCACCTGCTTGGTCTCGATCATGAAAGGCTGACATACCGTTATGCTGGCCGCGATTTTCGCTTGACCGACGTAGCCGGCCAAGTTGCCACGAAGATACTTGCCTAAACCACTCCAAAGCCCGCTTCCTTCCGTCGAACGTTAGCAAGACGTAGTGGATCTTGTTAAAGATCCCGCGCTTCCATCAGGTAGTGGATCTTGTTAAAGATCCCGCAATTCCGTCAGGTAGTGGATCTTGTTAAAGATCCCGCACTCTAGACCACCTCTCCATCGACTAACAAACCCCGGGCGCATCCATTTGTTCAAGTCCTTCAACAAAGCCACCGCGCCTGGCAGGATTATTTCGGCATGGCACGGAGCAAGGTCTGGGCATCGATTTGTCCGGCCAAACCATCGGCTCCGGCTCCCCAAACGCTTCCGTCTTTTGCGAGTCCTAGCGTGTGAAAACCAAGCTCGGAGAGCGGGATCCATGTCTCTCCGTCCTGGCTGATGTCGGTGCCGGTTGGCCCTGTGCAAATCCATCGCGAGATCCCAGGATGGTAGAGAATCGCAGAGCGAAAAGCTCGAACTCCTGTCCCTTTCGATTGTCTCCAAGTTGCACCCAAGCTATCGGATAACGAAAGAGTTCCTTCTCGCTCGAAGGGCTGTTTGTAGTCGCCACCTACCGCGACGAGTTTGTTTCCCGAGCGTGCAAGCGAGAAAATGCCACGGCTCGGGCTGCGCGAGATCGAACGCACCTCCGTTCGCTTCCAGTCCGAAGCGGACGAGCTTTCAAAAAGTTGGTTCGTCGGTATTGAAAGAACCGCCGCATTTCCTCCTTCGGTACCCCCAAGGCCAATCCAAACGAAGTCATCAGTGAGTAGCAAGCTCGAGTTGCTCGCAGCGAACCCCGCTTCTCCTTGGAGGAGCAAGGGTGCGTCGGCGCTGGGAATGCGTCGCCAAGTCGCGCCAGCATCCCGGGTGATCAACAGCTCCATTCGGCCGTCGATCGGATCCCCAAACACCACTCCTTTGTCAGACCCCAGAAACTTCAAACCGTTAAAAAAGGAGTTCGAGTTCGAGCTACGGTAGACCTCTTTCCAGGACACGCCTCCATCCGAAGTCTTGAAGATGCAAGCGGGTTGGCCTGAGGTCGCGATGATCGCATTTTTGTCATCCCAAGCATGAATGGAGCGAATCTCTGCATGCTCCAGGCCGGATATGTGTCCCAGGGTCACCTGCTCATCGCGTCGCGAGTATCGGATGACGACACCTTCGCTGCCGCAAACCCAGAGGTTGTTTGAATCGATCGGGTAGATGCCACGAAGCGACGACCTCGGATGAAGTTGAAATGTATTCCAGTCAGCTCCCTGCGAGCTGATGTCGGTGTTGAGCACGACGCCCATGAAGACAGATAAGAAAACGCAAGCAATGTTCAACGAGCGAACGAGCAACCACCGTTTCCACATGTTCTATTCTTCCTAGCTTGCCTATTATCACTGCCGGCGATCGATTGCGAGCCAACCTAGCACGCTTGTCACCTTTATGTTTATCTTGCAATCCGTTATAACCGATCATCCTCATCCGGTCTGGATTTGCTAGCTTGATCTAACAAATCCACATTCCCCTCAAGCCGGCTGAGGCGTCAAGCCGTTGTAGGGCTAAAGACTAGCCATTGCCAATGCTTCGAATTCATTGAAGAACCATGACACAAATCGATTACACCGTCGGCCAGGATTTCGCTTCTCCCTCTTTTGCGAACGAAATCGACGCAGAGGCACTTTACGAAAAGTGTATGGCGCTGGCAAAGAACATGTGGTGGAGTTGGCAGCCCGAAGTTTCGAATTTGTTTCGAGACATCGATCCGATTCGCTGGCGTCAGCTGGACCATAATCCTATCGCACTGCTCCGCGAATTCACAGCAGAGAGGCTTGCCGTTCGCGCCAGTGAAATGGTGCTTCATAGCCGCGTTAACTATGCGTATCGCCGGCTTCAAGAGTACATGGAAAGCTCGAATACTTGGGCGCAGAACAACGCCGGGGTGCTCGGTAGCAAGCCTGTTGCCTACTTCTCAGCAGAGTTTGGTTTGCACGAATCCTTACCTGTCTACTCGGGTGGTTTGGGAGTCCTTTCAGGGGATCACGTCAAGAGTGCGAGCGGCCTTGGAGTTCCCTTGGTCGGCATCGGTCTCTACTACTCCCATGGCTATTTCAAGCAGCATTTGACCGGGGACGGTTACCAACGTGAGGAGTATTACGAAACCAAGGTAGAGGATCTGCCGCTCGAGGCGGCGACGTTGGCCGATGGTACTCCGTTGACCGTTTCGATCGACACGCGAAATGGACGCCTTTTGGCAAAGGTATGGAAGGTTGCCGTTGGACGCGTCCGATTGTTCTTGCTCGATTGCAACGTCGAGGGGAACCGGCCGGAGGATCGCGAGCTGACCAGCCGACTTTACGGCGGTGATGAACGCACGCGCATTCGCCAGGAACTTGTGATTGGCGTGGGGGGAGTGAAGGCGCTTCGGGCGCTCGGGATTACCCCTGGTGTTTATCACCTCAATGAAGGGCATAGTGCATTCGCTCCGTTGGAGGTTGTGCGCGAGCGAATGTCCGATGATGGAATGTCCTTTGCCGATGCTGTGCGCGAGGTCGCAGAGATGACCGTCTTCACGACCCACACACCGGTACCGGCTGGGCACGATCGATTCGATGCAGCGCTGATCGAAGAGCACTTGGGACCTCTGCGAGACTCGCTTGGTCTGAGCTCCGAGGAATTGATGGGGCTAGGGCGAGTCCATCCTCACGACCATAACGAGACCTTCTGCATGACGGTTATTGGACTCAAGATGTCTCGCCAAGCGAACGCAGTGAGCCAGTTGCACGGTCACATCTCACGACGCATGTGGCACAGTCTTTGGCCCAGCCGAGAAGAGCGAAACATTCCCATCGGCCACATTACCAACGGGGTGCACGTGGAGAGCTGGCTGGCTTGGCAGATGCAGCAGCTCTATGATCGGCACTTCCCAGCAAACTGGAAGTCGCAAATGGGTGAGCCGGACGTTTGGCAATACATTCATCAAGTCGACCCA
Organism: Pirellula sp.; assembly: GCA_025459245.1. Classification (GTDB taxonomy): domain Bacteria; phylum Planctomycetota; class Planctomycetia; order Pirellulales; family Pirellulaceae; genus JBKCUI01. Next base: position 1,805 of record JALOQZ010000127.1, on the reverse strand, counting down.
GGTGAGCTTTGGGAAACGCACAACGCGTTGAAGAATCTGCTTCTGTCGTTCGTTCGTCGCCGAGTGTCGCGTCAATGCCGACGTCGAGGTGAAAGCGACGAAATCGTCGAAGCAGCTCGCAATGTATTGAGCCCGAACATGTTGACCATCGGCTTTGGTCGACGATTCGCGACCTACAAGCGAGCCAACTTGCTTTTCAAGGACCTTGATCGGGTATCCAGGCTTTTGGATAGTACTGACAGGCCGGTGCAAGTAATCTTCGCCGGCAAGGCGCACCCGAAGGATGAGCCAGGGAAGCGATTCATTCAGGAGATTGCCAATCTTCGCAATGATTCCCGTTTCGGCGGTCGCGTCGTGTTTATCGAAGACTACGATATCAACGTCTGCCGTCACTTGATCCAAGGGGTCGACGTATGGCTCAACAACCCACGACGCCCATTGGAAGCCTCTGGAACGAGCGGTCAAAAGACGGTCCTCAACGGTGGTCTCAACTGCAGCATCCTCGATGGTTGGTGGGCTGAGGCGTACAACGGCACCAATGGCTTCGCGATAGGTAAGGGCACAAGCCACTCCGACGATCGAATCACCGACAAGCGGGATTCGGACTACCTCTATCAAACCTTGGAAGAGTCGGTCATTCCAACATACTACAATCGAGATCGCGATGGTTTGCCTCGCCAGTGGATCAAGATGATGATGAGCAGCATCAGCACCTTGGCATGGCGATTTAGTTCGCACCGCATGGTGATGGACTATACCCGACAAGCCTATGTTCCAGCGGCTGGCGGGCTTAGCTGTGAAATGAAGAAAGCATAGTTTTCGAAGCGTACTTTGGGAGCGTTCGTGCAAACCGTAGCGTTCGACGATTTTCTAAAATTGGAGCTCCGCGTTGGAAAGATTATCAGCGCGGAGCCTTTTCCGCAGGCGAAGAAGCCAGCCTACATTCTGCAACTCGACTTTGGGCCTGAGATAGGTGTGAAGAAGTCGAGCGCTCAAGTCACTCGGCATTACTCCCCACAAGAGTTGGTGGGGAGGCTTGTTCTGGCCGTGATCAATTTTCCTAAAAAGCAAATTGGTCCCATCATGTCCGAGTGTCTCGTAACAGGTTTTCATGACGAAAGCGGTGACGTCTTCCTTTGTGTCCCGGATGGGAACGTTCCGTTAGGTACAAGGCTTCTTTGATTCCATATGGATTGGCTTGCTTGTGCGCGCGGTCTCTGTTCATCCTGATTGGAAGACCAAGGTTCGCAGACAGCGGTCGTACGAGTTCTGTTGGCTGAAAGCGATAAACATCGTAGCCCACCGATGCGAAAACCCTCGCAGTCCTAAGTTTCCCCCGCTGCAGTCTAGCTTTCGATTTCGAAAAAGGGAGAGGTAGATCGAGAGGCCCCTTGGGAACGATCACCGATTCGGACAACCAAATCTCCCCCCATGAAAATTCTCCCCACAGCGAGCGATCGCTCGGGTAAAATGTCACTTTTCTTCCTAAAGCCCAATTACGGGTTTACTTCAGCAGGCACCAGTTACGACGACGAGGACCGTCTCACCGGCTTCGCCCGTGCTAGCGGAACGTTTACCCAATCGTGGAGCCTAACCAGTGTGGGCGACTGGAACAGCATCACCACCAATGGCACAGCGCAGAACCGCACCCCCCATATGCTGCCTCGCGCGCGCCAACCATTTATGGATCGCATCTGTCCTGATTTGTCCTGTCCCTCTTCTTCCTCTAGCCTCTCGCCTCACGTCTCCGGCCTGCTCCCCGACTTCGACAACAAGCTCAAGAGCGCCGATGTGGACAACAACGG
>JALOQZ010000126.1 GCA_025459245.1 Pirellula sp. | reverse complement strand
ACCCGTTGCGTGAAACAATCGTGATTCCAAAGAATCTTGCCCGTCTTCGGATCCAAGCCAAACATGCCTTGCAACGTCGTGCTGCAAACCAGTTCCTTCTTGCCTTCATGCTCCCAAACTGCGGGTACTCCATAGCAAACACGCGATGTCGGAAGCTTGGTCTCCCAACGAGTTTCCCCAGTTTTGAAATCAACGGCGGTTATCCGATCAAAACCTGGCTCAACTCCAGCGGGAAGCTCCTCGGAGTCTTGGCTGTTGAGCAAGATGACCAAGTCGTCGATCCGAATAGGAGAGGTGCCGAACCCGTGCTGCGACACATAGCGGCCGAAGTCTCTGCTCCAAACCTCTTCCCCTGCGTGCGTAAAAGCCTTAAGAAACGTGTGCTCCGGGTCCGCCCATGCAAAATAAGCTTGCTCAGCATCCACGCACGGGGTGGATGACGCATAGGAACTGAATTTGTGCAGCGAGTGAACTTGAGAGTCATACGATTTACTCCAAGCGATACTTCCTTTGGTTAAATCGACCGCCAGAGCGTATCGAGTTGCAGACTTGGGATCCGCTGACATCAAAAACGCTCGCTCCCCCCATACTGCCGGTGAACCATGCCCGCTGCCAGGAAGCTTTATCTTGACCACCGATTCATTCTTCCAAGGAACCGCGACGCCGTTCGCCGGTGCAACTCCTTGTCCATTCGGCCCACGAAAACGCGTCCAAGTCTCAAAACGATCTTCGGCATAACCACTAGATGCACCGAACAGCGGCGCCGAGACCAGCAGGAGCCGAGCTACATCGCTCCCCGGCTTGAGCCGGGTCAAATGTCCGTAAAGGCCCGCGATCGCAAGCGCCAGGAAAATCAAACCAAGCCCATACCAAACGGGAGCGGGGACGCCCATCCATAAAATTTGAGAGAACCATTGATAAGCAAAAGCGCACAGACCGATAAAGCCACCATAGAGGGTCGTGAAAATGGCAAGGAGCAACATGGACCATCGACGCCTCGATTGGGCAACTTGGATCGATTCCGTCTCCGTGTGGCTTTGATTCTCGTGAAACATAGTGCAGAAATGGCTCGCGGCGGGAATAGGGGTAGGAATGGGTGAGGCAGGACGGTTGCGACAGGAAACTGTTATCAGGACGTTCTGTATCAGGACATTCAGTTCGCTTGGATAGCCCGCCGCAGAAGCTGCGCGATGGAGCGAACACCATCGGTCCGAAGAAGGCCAACTCGATAGATGCGACCAGCCAGGACAACCATCCCCATTGTACTCGCAATCATAAGCACCGCGGCAGCGATCGGTTGCCAAACTGGAATCGCCACCCCCGTGGCCAGACGGAGGACCATCGTCAACGGACAGCTGGGGGGAAAGAAGCTTAACGCAGTAGCCACTCCGCCATTGGGATCCCGTACAGCGATAAACCAGACCATGACGGGCGCCATCAAGACCATCCAAACAGGAAGGAGCAGCGCTTGCGCTTCTTTCAGTTCGTTAACTGAGGCCCCAACGACCAAAAAGATGGAACTAAAGAACAGAACCCCGAGAACTTGGAAAAGCAAAAACCAAGGAATTAAGTGAAGAGGAACAAGCGAAAGCATGCTCTGTTGGTTGAGAACAAAGATCCCTCCTGCGCCGTACAAAATGAAGATAACACGTGAGCCTGCGACATTCCCCAGGAGCTTGCCGCCCATCAGTTGAGTAGGAGTCACCGCACCGATGAGCACTTCCGAGATGCGAAGCGATTTCTCTTCCATCGCACTCTCAAGCATCGGTTGTGCGGCCATCAAGATCACCATGAACATGAGCATCATGACCCCAAACGGAAGAAACATCGACTTGATGGCATCGATCGGAGATTGGGGACGACCATCGCTCGACGGATCGATCGGTTTGCTACCCGCGATATCCACCCTGGCTTCGAGCAGATTCAAGATCTCAGGGTCGATAGTGTCGAGATTGAATTGTTGAATCCGCTGAGCCCTTACGACTTTGCTCAACAATTGCGAACACCAAAGCCGAGCTTCGCTCATCATCGCATCGTTCGCATAGAAGACAGGCTGAGGTGTAGGTGCAGCAACCTTTGCCGATCCCACGGCGTCACCCGCGTCCCCTTTCGTTAGCTGCGGTTGGCTCAGCAATGAATCGGGAATCTCGAGCAGACCATAGAGCTCTCCCTTTCGAATCTGCTCGCAATAAGCGAATCGAGCTTCCGGAGTTAGAATGGGTACATCGGTCGCTGAAAAAACCCATCGGTCTGCCGCGCTCCCGAACGGAGATTCAAGGGCTGCGTCACCCGGTTGATCACCGCGTTGCGATTGCTTTTCACGCGCTGCGGTCGCTTCCTGAAGGACAGGAACCATTCGACCGGAACCGTCCGCAACCAGGATCTTAAGCTCACGCCCACCCCCGATCTTTTGCAGAAGCGGCATAAGAAAGAGGCTGCCGAACATGAGAACTGGCATCATCACCATACTGAATAGGAAGGCCTTCGTTCCTACCATCGCGACATACTCGCGATAGGCGATGATCCAAAGTTTATACATGACTAATCGTTCTTAACGAGTTTATGAAGCTCTTTGCGCATCGACTCTTTCATGAACTCATCGAGGGCAGCAAGCCCGGGATCTTTGTCCGCCAAGCTCGATCTCGAAATGATGAGCCGAGCCGATACAGCGACGACATCACCCTTGGTCCCCGACGCCTTGATCGTCACGGTCCCTTCGTCGCTCTTCAAGATCTCGGCTTGGATCTCAAGCGATTGGCCTGGCTCCATGAAATCGGCAAACTTGACGTTGCGAGCTTCTTTAAGCGTTAAGAGGGAATGGCGAAATTGATCCGTCGAGCGAATCAGCCAGCAAGAAGCTTGAAACAACGCCTCCAACATGAGAACCCCTGGCATCACTTTGAAAAGGGGAAAGTGATCCCGCAGGTAGTCCTCGCTCCCTTGGACGGTCAAGCTCGCTCGAATGCTTTCTCCCGGTTTGATGTCGAGAATGCGGTCGAGCTGCCGGAATCGCATTTGGGTTTCAGTGGCCATGGCGGAGAAAGGTTCGTGGTGTGGTGTTCGCGTAAGCTATCGATTGAGAGCCTATCCGAAAACATTAGCCGCTCTGGCGCTAGCCGCGGTTCACATTAGCCGCTCTGGCGCTAGCCGCGGTTTCCTACGGTTTTCGGATTGGATCTTCACAATCCGTCAGTTTACGGGACCCGAGCCATTTCGTGAATCCATCGGCCGTTGCAGTTTCAGCCGTCGGTGGATCAGCCACGACGCTCCCAGTAGAGCTAAACTGCCTCCCCCAAAGGTGCGAAGAAAGGGCCAAGCTGACTGTTTGCGTTGGAGCGGCAACTTGGTGCGGGAGACAAACACGTCTTGGTTCGCTAGATTCCCGATCATGTTTTTTCGGTGAAGCAACAGATTGCCATCCACCAAGCCCTTGGTCTGCCGCTCTTGGACGGTTCGGCCAGCTATTTGCTGCGATCGGGTCCATCGAGTGGATTCGTCGGGCTTCGCGGTGTAGCGTCCGCAGCGATTGTCGAACTCGGGGAGCTGGCAATACAAGGTATGGTCGAATTCTTCTAGCTCGTGCACTTCGCCATCATGGATGTGCACCGTCGGAAAAAACAGTTCATCGCGGTGACGGGAATCGAATTCAAAGGCCATGGGATGAGGCCGGCCAGCACCGCTCTTGATCTGAAACACGACAAAGCTGTAGTCGGAGTAGATCGGGATCTTTCCCCAAGTTTCGGGAGAAATGGAGAACTGCGGGTCCAATCGCCTGAAGTCCTCTGCCTGAGGGACCACCGATGCAATGAAGGAGCCGACTTCATGCACCTCGAGCTTGGGAGCGGGTCCCGCTGGCGCAGCAGCGATGCCACGCGTTGTGAAGCTAAGAGGCTCAAGCGACGGAAAGGCGCGGCTCAAGTCCCCGAAGAAACTTGGGTAACCGCTCAAGTCGACGAAGCGAACCGATTTTTCGTCCGCTCCCTTCGCGGTCGGGATGGGAAGAATCATGGCGTTGTCTACGGCGGACTCGTATTGCATTTCATAAACAATGGCCTGTTTCTTCTCTGAAAGGAACCTGGCAAAGATCTGGGTATTGCCAACAAAAAGAACGGGTTGAGCGAAGCAGCACATGCGAGTAGAACTCCGTAGAAAAGAAGCGTAAGGCACGGTCTCCAACAATGGAGCGACCGATCCATGGACGGAGAGAGGATCGTGCCCGTTCCAGAAAACGGATCCAACTTGAATAAATCGTCACACCTCCGCTTGAATCCAGCGGATGGATTTCTCCTTGTTACGGCATTGCTCTGGGGGATCAACATCCCAGTCGTGAAGTACGCGACTCATCAGATGGATGCGATGACATTCAATGCGTTGCGCATGATCCTCTCGACAATCACGCTTGGACTTTGCTGGCGCGTCGAACTCTGGCTCCAATCGCAGTCGGCGAAGGATCGCCTTGCCGAAGCGTCGCCGATGGAGAATTCGGCCCCGAGCGGCAGGATCGGCTGGCGAATCGCAGGATTCGCCTTGCTCAGCGGGTTGCTTTACCCCTTAGCGTTCATGGAGGGGATCGACCGCACGACGGCAGGTAATACGGCCTTGCTTCTGGCCAGTATGCCCATGTGGACCGCGCTCCTTTCGAGATTGGTTTACTCCGAAAGGCTTAGCAAACTGACTTGGATCGGGCTGCTGGTCACTTTTATTGGGACCCTTTTGATCATCCAAGCCCGTGGTGGGGTCGATTTTTCTCGCGAGCATTTCGTCGGCAATTGCTTCATGCTCCTAGGAGCCATGACTTGGGCCAGCGCCACGGTGGTCAGCATGCCTCTCTTGAAGCGAGTCAGTCCGCTGCAGCTAGCATTCCTGAGCGCTCTCTTCACCACCCCGATTCACGTCGGCCTCAACATCGGGTACATCGCCGATTGGTTGGCCCGTCCGAGTGAGAATGGGGTGATTGCGTGCGTTCTCTATTCCGGCATTTTGTCCACTGGGGTCGCCTATGCAACATGGAATATCGGTGTGAGGAAGCTGGGTGGATCCCACGCTTCGGTCTATCAGAACTTGGTCACCCTGGTGGCAGTCCTCATCAGTTGGTTCGTATTGGGGGAGCCGGTGCTGGTTTTGCAGGTGGTCGGGGGGATCATCGCGATTGGGGGATTGGTGCTGATTCGCCGCGGCAGAGCCTGAAAAATCCCCCAAAATGAAAAAGGTTTGAAACGCCCTAGACCGAAAGAGACTAGGGAGTTATAGTTCTCGATTCTCGGCTCCGGCCGGGAGGTGCCTCCGAGCAATCCTCGTCGATGGCGCCCGCAATCCTGAGAACCATCCGTTTTCGGACTGCAAAACTCCCGTTTTATAGGGTTACTAATTCACATAGTCCTTTTCGATGCTTGCCATTCGAAACGAAGTATTGTCGGAGAGAGTGCATGGTTAAGTTGTTGGTCCGCGACCGCGAAACGATCCAGGAAGCAGTGCGACGATTTCGCAAATTGGTCGAACGCAGCGGACTCAAGAAGGAAATGCGTCGCCGCGAGTTTTACGAGAAGCCCAGCGAAATCAAGAGACGCAGCAAGCAACGAGCCGAGCGACGATCGCGACGCATGCGGTTGCTCGGCATGTAGTCCATCGAACATCGGGCGAATAGCTCAGTTGGTTAGAGCGCCACTCTTACAAAGTGGATGTCGGGGGTTCGAGTCCCTCTTCGCCCATTTTCAGATCCTTAAAGTTTCTTCTGGATGATGCGTATTGCAGGCCAGAAGAGACGAATTCTTCAGATACCTTTCCAGCATTAAATTGAGAGCCTCGTTTCGGGGCTGTTAAGAAGGTTGTTGTAAAACCATGAAAGATGGCATTCATCCGAATTACCAAGAGGTCACGGTAACGTGCGGTTGCGGGAACAGCTTTGTCACCCGCAGCACCCGCAAGGAACTGAAAGTGGACATTTGCAATGTTTGCCACCCGTTCTACACCGGCAAGCTGAAGTTTGTTGACACCGCAGGTCGGATCGAGAAGTTCCAGAACAAGTTCGCTGCTGGCACCTACGCTTCTCTTCAATCGCCGAAGAAAGCTGCCAAGAAGAAATAGCTGCTTGAGCCTGCGGCTCGGTCTTCCGAGCGTCTTCATTGGCTCTGGCAATCCAAATTCAAAAACCGTCGCAGATTGCCGTGTGAGGCCTGCGGCGGTTTTTGCTTTTAAGTCTTTAAATATATGAAAATCCGAGAACAACTCGATCAAAACCTGGCTCGCTTCGACGAGCTTGAACACATGATGTCCGACCCGGAAGTGCTCGGCGGCGACTCCGGCAAAATGGCGGGCATCCTCCGAGAGCATGGCGGGCTCTTGAAGACAGCGACCAAATACCGACGCTACAAAAAGCTTGGCGATGAACTAAAAGAACTCGATGCCATGCTCCAGTCGTCCGATTCGGATGAACGGGAGATGGCGCAAGAGGAGATTGGCAAGCTTCGCAGCGAACGAGAAACCATTTGGAATGAGCTCCTCGATATGAGTATCGGGGGTGAAGACGCCAACCGAACTCGGTGCGTGATGGAAATCCGCGCGGGAACCGGCGGCGAAGAAGCAGCCCTCTTCGCTCGCGACTTGTACGAAATGTACAAACGGCACGCCGACCTGCGCAACTGGAAGGTGGAAATCATGGACAGCTCCATCAGCGAGCGAGGAGGGTTCAAAGAAATCATCCTTGGACTCGAAGGAGATGGAGTCTTTCGGGAGCTCCAATTCGAAAGTGGCGGTCACCGTGTGCAACGCGTCCCCGAAACGGAAGCGCAAGGTCGAATCCACACATCCGCAGCAACCGTTGCTGTGATGGCAGAACCTGAAGATATCGAAGTGGAACTCAAACCCGAGGATTACCGGGTCGACAAGTTCTGCGCGTCCGGCCCCGGAGGCCAGCACGTCAACAAGACCGAATCCGCCATTCGCCTTACCCACTTGGAAACCGGCATCGTCGTTCAGTGCCAAGACGAAAAGAGTCAGCACAAGAACCTAGCCCGCGCTATCCGGGTTTTGAAGTCTCGACTGTATGAAGTCAAACGGGAGCAGGAGCTCAAGCGGCAATCCGATCAGCGCATGTCGCTGATCGGTTCTGGTGACCGAAGCGAGCGGATCCGGACTTATAACTTTCCCCAGAACCGATTGACCGACCACCGTATCAATTTGACTTTGTACAAACTGGATCAAATCATGGCCGGGAATTTGCAACCGGTAACCGATGCTCTGCTGGAGTACGAACGCTCCACTTTGCGCGACGACACCGATACCTAATTGCTACGGAAGGCTGTTTGATATGAGCGACGGAAAAGGAGTGGCGCCCGAGCCTTGGACCATCCTAAGGCTGCTCCAGTGGACGACTGAACATCTTCGCAAAAGCGGCTCACCTTCTCCAAGGCTTGACGCTGAAGTGTTGTTGGCTGAAGCGAGGCATTGTCAGCGTATCGAACTGTATACGGCCTTTTCGGAAGAGCCCCCCGAAGAGGTGAAGGCGAGGTTTCGCGAGTTTGTTAAGCGGCGTGCTAGCGGTGAGCCAGTTGCTTATTTGGTCGGCAAGAAAGAGTTTTACTCTTTGCCGTTCACGGTGAGTTCCGCTTGTCTGATACCCCGCGGAGAGACAGAACACCTTGTGATCGCTTGCCTGGATCGAGCCAAAGCCATTCGCGGCGTCGAGCCCGATCGCCCTTTATCCATCGCGGATGTTTGCACGGGTAGCGGCTGCATCGCTGTGAGCTTGGCCAAGAATCTGCAAAACGTTTCGATTCGAGCGATCGATATATCCACCGAAGCCCTCGAAGTGGCAAGGAAGAATGTCCAGGACCACGGAGTCGAGCCAATCGTTGAGGTTGTGCAAGGAGATTTGTTAGAGGGAGTCCCCAACGACTCTCTCGATTTCGTCGTTTCCAACCCCCCCTATGTCAGCGAGACGGAGTTTCAGCAACTCGATCGGTCCGTCCGCGAGTACGAACCAAAAATCGCATTGGTCGGAGGCACAGCAGGGACCGAACTCATCGCCAAATTGTCCGATCAAGCGGCACGATGCTTGAAGCCATCCGGTTGGTTTTGGTGCGAGTTCTCCCCCATGATCGCTGACCAAGTCGAGTCGGATCTGCAAAAGGACGGTCGATGGGGAAACATCGCTGTCCTCAAAGATTTAGCAGGTCATAAACGATTGATCGCCGCCCAGAAGCTGTAAACTACACCCTTTATTTCTCCGAGCTTATCCGAAAACCATTAGCCGCTCTGGCGCTTAGCCGCGGTTTCCGATGGTTTTCGGATAAGCTCTCAACCCCTAACACCAGAGACGTCTTCAGCCATGCAAATGGAAAAACTCGTATCGCTCTGCAAGCGACGCGGCTTCATGTTTCAGTCGAGCGAAATCTACGGCGGTTTGAATGGCTTCTGGGACTACGGGCCACTGGGTGTCGAACTTAAACGGAATATCAAAGATGCGTGGTGGCACGATATGTGCCAAGGACACAATGAATTGGTCCAGCCCGAAGGAGCACCTTCCCCTTACGAGATGGTCGGCCTCGATTGCACCATCTTGATGCATCCGCAAGTCTGGAAATGCTCGGGCCATTACGACTTGTTCCATGACTTTATGGTCGATTGCCGTCTCAGCAAGAAGCGATATCGATTTGATCAAGTGCGTGGCAAGTGGGTCGCGAGAGGAGAGCAAAAAGTCTTCGTCACCGTCGTCGCAGACCCAGAAAACGAAAACGAAGAGGTACTGCGGCGTGCGTTGAAGTATTTCAACCTGCGCAGCAAAAACGCAGACGAACTCACCTTGGCCGAATCTTTTCAATCGTTGGATAAACTGACGGCGGCGGAACGAGCTTTTGTATTGGCACCCGACGCTAACGAAATCAATACATTGACCGATCCTCGCGAATTCAACTTGATGTTCAAGACTTACGTCGGTGCATTGAGTGGTGAAGAGGGCGCTGCATTCCTTCGCCCTGAGACAGCCCAAGGTATCTTTGTCAATTTTAAGAACGTACTCGACAGCACTCGCGTTCGTGTTCCGTTTGGGGTCGCTCAAGTTGGAAAGAGCTTCCGCAATGAAATCACTCCTCGCAACTTCACCTTCCGCTCGCGCGAGTTCGAGCAGATGGAGATTGAATTCTTTTGCCATCCTGAGCAGTCCCCCAAGTGGTATGCATATTGGCGCAATCGCCGATTGAAGTGGTATACCGAACTGGGGCTTTCCGGAGATCGACTGCGCATGCGAGAACACGATCACGACGAATTGAGCCACTACTCATGCGGGACGGCGGATATTGAATACGCATTCCCATTCTTGCCAGAAGGCGAGTACGGGGAACTAGAAGGCATCGCGCATCGAGGAGACTTTGATTTAAGATCCCATTCGGAAGGGAAGCTTGATCCACGCGAACGCCCGCTCAAACTGGAACTGAACGAACATGGGCAACCTAAGCATCGCGGCAGCGGTAAAGATCTATCGTATCGAGACGATCTCACTAACGAGCGCTACATTCCGCACGTGATCGAGCCCTCTGCGGGCGCGGATCGTGCGACCCTCGCTTTCCTCTGTGAAGCCTATCACGAAGACGAAGCTCCCGATGAAGACGGCAAACTGCAATCTCGCGTCGTTATGAAGCTGCACCCTCGTATCGCTCCTTACAAAGCTGCCGTGTTTCCTCTGGTGAAGAAGGATGGGATGCCAGAGATTGCGAAGGAGATTTATGGAGCGCTCAAGAAGAAGTTCAACGTTTTCTATGACGAGAAAGCCGCCGTCGGACGTCGGTACCGCCGTCAGGATGAAGTGGGCACCCCCTATTGCATCACCGTGGACTCCCAAACGCTTCAGGATCAAACCGTCACTATTCGAGATCGAGATACTCTCGAACAATGGCGAGTTAAAGTGGATGATGTCGTTGGTGAAATCGAAGGTCGCGTCTCCTAGCGCGCACGTTTATGGAGTTTCACCAAGGGGAACTATTTCCGGACGATCGAGCGCCGTGGGAGATCGATGCAGCCAACGAGACTCCTTCTGCTTCGGTCGTTTTTCCGGAAGCCCCTTATGGACCTTATGATTATCGCATTCCTGACGAGTTAGCAGGCGCCGTCCAACCTGCGATGCGAGTTGTTGTGCCGCTGGGCAAAGGGAATCGAGAGATTGTCGGTTATGTTCTCTCGATCCAAATGGCGTTGGTACCGCAAAGCAGTCTCAAGCCCATTTTGCGGACAGTGGACCACGAACCCCTATGCAATGGCTCGCTGCTTCAGCTCATTCAATGGATGAGCCGCTATTATCTCGTTCCACTCGGACAAGTCTTTGAGGCCGTCATTCCTGCAGGGGTCCGAGCCGGCGCGGGGACTCGCAATCAAACGCTCCTCCGTCCCGCCGAATCCGCGAGCGATGAAAGAGCCGTATCGGCGTTGCCGGTCAAGCAGCGGCAAACATTGCAACAACTGATCCTCGCCGATGAGCCCTTGTCGATCGAGCAGCTTAAACATCTTGCACAATGCTCCGACGGCGTGATCAAGAAGCTTCGCGAAGCAGGATTGATTGAATCCTACACCGAGAGAGTGATGACCTATGATTCATCGACAGCGGGCACAACCTTTGAACGAATCCCTGCACCTGCGCTTTCGGCCGATCAACGTCTTGCCCTGCAGACCATTTACCAATCCATCGAGTCGGGGGAGCATTCAACAATCCTGCTCCATGGAGTGACCGGTAGCGGCAAGACGGAAGTCTATATGCAAGCTATTGAGCAAGTGGTCTCCTATGGCAGGCAAGCGATCGTCTTGGTACCCGAGATCAGCTTGACACCTCAAACGCGAAGCCGATTTCAACATCGATTTAAATCGGTCGCCGTTTTGCATTCCAACATGAGCGGCCCCGAACGGCATTATCAGTGGCGACGGATTGCAGATGGGCACGCGCAAGTCATCATCGGCCCCAGGAGCGCCATCTTCGCTCCAGCTCCGTATCTCGGACTGGTGATTCTCGACGAGGAGCATGAGAACACTTTTAAACAAGAGACTGTCCCGAGGTACCATGCACGCGACGTCGCCATCCATCGAACGGCGTTGGAAAAGATTCCTTTGGTACTAGGCTCAGCAACACCCTCGCTTGAAACGTTTCATAGAGCCCGTCGCGGGAAATTCAAGCTTGTTGCATTGCCGAGACGGATCCTAAACCGTCCGCTGCCAGAGGTGACTACGATCGATTTGCGCTCGACTCGCATCGACGTGAACCGTGGCGCGCTGTCAAAGCCGCTGTTGCAAGCGATGGAAAGAACCTTGGGAGAAGGTGGTCAAACCATACTATTGCTCAATCGACGCGGCTATGCCACATCGATTCAATGTCCATCGTGCGGATTCGTCGTGAGTTGTCCCGATTGTGATCTACCGCTGACGCATCATAGAGATGGTAGCAAAGCGACTTGCCATTACTGCGACTACACCATTGCTGCTCCCAATGTTTGCCCGAAATGTGGTTTTGATGCGATTCGATTCGCTGGCCTTGGAACACAGAAGCTGGAAATGGAAGTGCAAACTCGCTTCCCCGACGCGGTCATTGCGAGGATGGATTCGGACACA
>JALOQZ010000396.1 GCA_025459245.1 Pirellula sp. | reverse complement strand
TCGGCACTCTCTTCCATAGGAGGTGGCGGCATCGAATCCATGCGCTGTCGCATGTAAACAATCAGCCCCACAGAACCACCTACGGCGGCGATCAGCAAAACAGACGCGATGATATTGGCCCAAATTGACCGCATTCTCATTCCTCAAAATATGCTAGTCCCTGGACCGGCATGTTCTTGTGCTACGCGAATTGAATTGAGTGCGATGGCCCGATCCATCGCTACAGCACGACATGGTCGGCTGGCGAAACCGGAAATCGACAAGCCGATCCAAGAACGATCGAGCGGTCTCCCTCCCCCGCAATGCCCCGGCCCCGCAGGCCCCCAGGCCCATCGGGCCAGTTCAGCCTACACAGTCACTCAGGCCGGAATGGTGAACTTCCGGACCGGAATAGTATACTCCCCAGTGTAGTCTTTGAACCCTCAAGGGCCTATCCGAAAACCATCGAAAACCAGCTCCCGCCCCGATCGGAAAACGGACCTCCTACCGGCACTAGGCTCAAAACGACCCAGGCCAATGTTGCAAGGTTCGCGCAATAAAAGCGTTACAAGAGGCTTGAGATACGAGCCTTGGTTTAAAGTTGCTCAAGCACTTTGTCGGTGATCGCAACTGTTCCGAGCGTGGCAGAACCTTTCGGAGCAAGATCTGCGGTCCGGCAACCCGCCGCCAACACCCGCTTAACGGCTGTTTCGATCGCGGTAGCTTCGGCGTCGAGCTGGAGCGAATGACGCAGCAACATGGCAGCTGCCAAGATTGTCGCTAGCGGGTTCGCGATCCCTTTGCCTGCAATATCGGGCGCGCTGCCGTGAATAGGCTCGTACAAACCAGGCCCGTCGGAACCTAGCGAAGCACTAGGCAACATTCCCAAGGACCCCGGGAGCATCGACGCTTCGTCGGTCAGAATGTCTCCGAACATGTTGCTGGTGACCACCACGTCGAAGCTCTTGGGGCGACTTAGCAAATGCATGGCCATGGAATCGACCAGCACCACTTCGTACTCCAAATCAGGAAACTCCTCTTTCATGATCTTGGCCGAGATCCTTCGCCACAATCGAGAGGCTTCGAGCACGTTGGCTTTGTCAACCATCGTCAGCTTGCCCCTTCGCTTCCGTGCAGCCAAAGCCGCCATCCGCACAATTCGCTCGACCTCGTTGGTCGTGTAGACGGCCGTGCTGTAAGCCCTTTGCTGACCATCTGGCAACTCTTCCGTTCCCGAAGGACCGAAGTACAAACCGCCCGTTAGCTCGCGAAAGAAAAGAATGTCCGTCCCTTCGATAATCTCTCTCTTCAAAGGGGACGAGTCCAACAGTTCATCGAACGTGACGATCGGCCGAAGATTGGCGAACAAACCCAATTCCTTTCGAATGCGAAGTAACCCGGCTTCGGGTCGGGTCTTCGCGTTTGGATCATCCCACTTCGGCCCCCCGACAGCTCCCAACAAAATCGCATCCGACGACTTGCACGCGTCAATGGTTTCCTGCGGCAACGGGTCACCCGTCTCATCGATCGCGATACCGCCGATTCGCTTCGAATCAAAAAGAAACTCGTGACCGAACTTGCGAGCAACCGCCTCCATGACTCGAACAGCTTGTGCAGTGACCTCGGGGCCGATTCCATCCCCTGGAAGTAAAACGATCTTGGCTTTCACAGAAGTGCTTTCTAGGCAAATCAAACAATTCGGATTAAAGATGTAACAGCGACACCGCTAGATCGCATTGCTCAGCGATGCCGCTCAAAAAGTTTTTCTTCGCATCGCTGCTTAGCGCCTATCCGAAAACCATTCGCCGCTCTGTCGCTTGCAAACGTTTATGATTTTTTCGGACAGGCTCTTATTCAACAATGCGAATTAACGGCGCAGATTAGCTGCGGCATCGAGGGTGATGGAGTGGCAACCAGGCGCCGTTCTTCGCACTGCTTTCTACACATTGCTGGATGAAGAACATCCCCTCGACTCCGTCGTGAACGTTTGGATAGAGGGTGTCGCGTCGTTCGATGCTCTTTCCCGTCTCCACTTCAATCATGGCGTCGAAGGCAGCGCAGTAGATATTCGCAAAAGCCTCAAAGAAGGCTTCTGGGTGACCGCTTGGGAGCCGGCAAGCACCGCGACCGCTGGCATTCATGTGAGGAGCATTCGGATCCCGCGTGTAGATGCGATGAGGCTGGCCATTTTGACGAACGATCATGGCGTTCGGATCTTCTTGCCGCCAAGACAGCGAAGCCTTAGTTCCGTCGATTTCGATGGCAACGTCATTCTCGCGGCCATGGCTGATCTGGCTTGCCGTCACCGTTCCCAAAGCACCATTTTGGTACTTGATCACTGCAGTCCCATAATCATCGAGCTTGCGACCCGGCTCAAAGGCCTTTAAATGGCAGCTGATCTCCGCAGGGAGCAGACCTGTCATATAGCGGCCAAGATTGTAGGCGTGGGTCGCGATATCACCGAAACAACCCGCTGCACCGCTTTGCTTGGGGTCGGTTCTCCAAGCCGCTTGCTTTTGATCTTGCGACTCCAATCGAGTGCGCAACCAGCCTTGAATGTACTGAACTCGTATCGCTTGGATCTCGCCCAGCTCTCCGCTCTGAATCATCTCTCTCGCTTGCCGAACCAACGGATATCCCGTGTAGTTGTGCGTCAATGCAAAGACAGACTTCGAGCTATCGACTAACTTCGCAAGCTCTTCGGCTTGTGCAAGATCGAATGTCATCGGCTTGTCACACACCACATGGAACCCTGCCTCCAGCGCCGCCTTCGCTACATCAAAGTGCATGTGGTTCGGGGTCGTTACCGAAACGAAATCAATCCGCTCCCCTTTAGGCTTCTTCGCCTCGGCAGCAAACATCTCTTGATAAGAACCATAAGCCCTATCGCTGCAAACATCGTAGTCGACTGCAGACGCCTTCGAACGCTCTGGATTGCTGCTGAAGGCTCCGGCAACCAACGTTGCACGGTTGTCCAAACAAGCTGCAATCGAGTGGACTCGCCCGATGAATGATCCCTGGCCTCCTCCAACAAGCCCCATTTTGAACTTTCGATTGAGAGGTCCGTTTGTCATTCTGCATTTCTCCTAAGGGCTAAACGAGGGAAAGGAAATCTCGGCGAGGCCGCGAGCGAAGAAGTCTACCATAGAGCGTCGCGATTTCTAGCT
>JALOQZ010000125.1 GCA_025459245.1 Pirellula sp. | reverse complement strand
TATTCCCCCGTCAGCTTGGCAACAGCGTAGGGAGATAATGGCATCGGTAGATCGGTCTCGCGCTTCGACGAGGTCGGCTGATCGCCGTACGCGCTGCTGCTGGCCGCATAAACAAATCGCTTTACCTTAGCTTTGACACTCCAGTGCAGCATGTTCAACGTACCGGTTGCACAGGCATCGTGCGTCTCAAGAGGCTTCTCTAATGAGAGGGGGACCGATGCCAATGCCGCTTGATGGAACACCCGTTCGACTCCCGACAAGGCCTCCTGAACGGCAATCGGGTCGGTCACACTCCCCTGCAAAAACTCAATCCGATCCGAGACGGTCTCGAGGTTCTTAAGCGATCCCGTGCAAAGGTTATCGAGCACCCGCACGGTATGCCCCGCTTCCACAAGGGTGTACACAATATGGGAGCCGATAAAACCTGCCCCACCTGTCACCAAGCACTTCACCATCGATAAGACCTTTCTATATCTCTATCGTACTAAGCTGCAGCACGTGGCAGATTGTGACTGGTGATAGGCCAGTACCCCAATACTTGTATTCCTGCATCAACCAGCGCCCGAATCGACTTTTGCGTATCGCGATCGGTGCTCCCAACGATCGTAACAACTCCATCGCATTGAGGGCCGAAACGATAAATCAACTGATCCGATGTCCGTTCGAATTCGACCAAAGTCAGGCGATGCTTGCGCCATTGCAATACGGTGCCAAGCGATTGGAAACGACCGTTGGATTTCACGCCTTCTTCGATCATCCGCTGACTGTCGAGCCTCACGTGATTGAGTTCGGTCGAAAGCTCAGCCGCCAGAGATCTCGACAACTCTGCAATCAAGTCCGACCAGATCTCAGTAAGCAGTGTCGAGGCACCTTCAATCCCTGCGACGCCAAGCACGAACTGCTCTTTCCGCTTGATCGCCTTGACAACCGTAGCGAGCGGAATTTGAATTTGCTGAATATTCATTAGTTACTGCGAAGATTGCTGAACAGCTTGGCGTAAGGATGGAGAACGGGCCGACTTGCTCCGGTTTTTGGAGCGGGAACAGCCGACTTGATCGTCTCCAAGTCTTCTTCGATGACCAACATATCCCTATCATCGCTCGCAATCGGCTTGCTCACCTCTGTGCTGCCGAAACCTCCCGTTTGATTCCACTCATCTCGCATTTCCGCAAACGTTCCTGCGGTGTGGAATGCCGCGTCAGCTTGGATCGCTTCTTCAGCCGTCGCCGTTGGAGGCGCACTGTCGATTGGGTAACTGGGTTCCAGCTCAACGATGATCTGAGTAGGATCGAAAGCCATTGCGCTCAAGTTGAGTTCGGAAACCAGGTCACGCATTTCCTCTTCTACTTGTCGTTCGAGACTGGCCGCCTGCGATGGAGTAATGTTGGAGTACGCGGCTTCGGTCGGTTCGTCCCAACGCTGTAGCGGGAACAAAGGCGACGCTGGCATCGCTTCGAGCTTCCATTGATCCGCATCTTCGTGCAACCTAGCCTCTGCATCGATGAACGCATCTGCCTCTTCGATCGTATCGCTTAGCGAGGAATCGAAGGACTCAATTCTTTCCAGGTCATGGTTCAAGCTGCCGAAGGCGATTCCGGAGTAGGATTGATAGCCTGTGGAGGATTGAACCGGCAAGTTGAACTCTTCATCGAAGTCGCTTCCGAAAGGATCGGCAGCAATAACTGGCTTGGAAGGTGCCGGCACAGCTTCTTGAATCGGCTGCAGTCGGTAATCTTCGAACGATTCTCGAACCGGTAACTCGGCAGGGGATGGCGAAGGAGTGAAGGACTGGAAATCCGATGGCAAGGAAATGCCGATGTCGCCATTGGCATTCCAGCCTGCAACATTCGAAACCGAGTCGGTCCCCTCCTGCTCAAAACCATTCGCCTCTTCGACTTCGTCCAACGGACCAAATTCCACAATCGATGGAACAGAAGGTTTGTTTGAAATCGAAATCATTGGCAGTGGGCGAGCAGCTTGCTCCGAAACGATCTCCTGCCGTGCGATACTCTCCTCCGATTTAGGCTCCGCTTTGATCGATTCCGGTTCACTCCATGGATTGGGCAATTGTTGAAGCATTCCCCAAGCCTTTCCGACCACGTCTGCAGTTACGGGACACGTTCGCGACTGAGCGGCGATCAACATGGCTTGATCAGCCAGCTGGTCAATCAAACGCGGAATCCCGTCCGATCCACGATGCAATGCCTCAAGCGCATCCCGCGTGATGACGCGTGCGTGATTCACTCCGCATAGCTCAATCTTGTGGATCGCGTAAGCCGCCGTTTCTTGGCTGGACAAGGGGGTTAGGTAACAACGGGCCGCCAATCGTTGACTCAACGACTCCATCTGTGGACTGTACAAGGTCTCTTCGAGTTTCATGTTTCCGCATAGGACAAGCCGGACGCGTGGCACCCCTTTGCGATGAATATTAGTGAGGAGCCGTATCTCATCCAATAGTTTGAAGGAGAGGGTTTGCGCCTCGTCAACGATGAGCAGCACCCCATCGCTCGGCGCCTCCTGCGAGGACTGCAGTCGGTTCATGAGTGTCAACCGCAACTCCCCCTCGCTCAGATCCTTGTATGGCATTTGCAGTTCGAAGAGCAAGCTTTGCAAGAGAGCTCGACGAGTCACCAACGGGGAGCTTGCTAGCATCACGACGTCGAACGATCGGTGAAAGTGCTCCGCAAGCCGCAAACAGCACAACGTTTTCCCAAGCCCGGTTCCACCAAAAACAGCGACCGGCCCTTCGGCGCGAGAGATCGCGCGAGCTGCCGTTTGTACCGTCTGCTCCATGGTGTTCGAAGGGAAATAGCGATCCAACGAAGGCGCAGCCAAGAATGGTCGGTTCACAAATCCAAAAAACGACTCGTACATTCTTTCATTCCCCGCTTGAGGCGATCCCGTCGATAACTGCAAACGCTAGCGATGATGGACACAACGATCGACCATCGCGTGTCGGAGAAATCGGATGCATAAGCCCGGTATCATGAGAACGATCGTTAAAATCGATAATGTTTACTACGACTCTTCCATCGGGATCCACAATTTGCCAAATCTAGGGAAGATAGCGAATAAAGGGGGGCCGATGCTCTTTTTTCCTTTTTGCTGTCGCTCCGGCCCGCCGATCGAGAACGAATTACCCTCGCGTAACCTACAGTTTCACTGAGCCCATTTATTTCCAAGACGGGGTAAACATGAAACCTCTACAAACATGGTGGCGACGGTTTTCTCGCGACGAAGCAGGCGCGACCGCGATTGAGTACGCAGTGATGCTATCTCTGATTGCAGTCGCCGTGATTGCCAGCGTTGGACAAGTTGCCACCGCCACCAAAAACTCATTCGACACCTCCGGTGAAGCGGTCAACGCAGCGCTCTCGCCCTAGCAACGTTCGCCAAGATCGCCAGGGCCGCGATCGCAGCGATTCCCCCGAAAATCAGCCAAAGCGCCGGGAGATGCTCTGAGCTCCCGAACCACGGTGTCAATTGCTCCTTCTCCATGCGGGAAAAGAGCAAGACAATGCTGTTGTGTATCATATGAATCATCATCCCTGGCAGGATGCTGCCGGAGGTCCAGGCGACATACCCCAGCGCCATTCCCAACAGCAGCGTCGGAACGAACTTCTCTAGCGACAGCACATTGCCGGATATGATGTGAAACAATGCGAAGAGGAAACTGCTCGCAACGATCGCCCAAAGGATTCGAAACCTGCTCTTCATCGCCTGCAACGCGAATCCTCTAAAAAAGAACTCCTCTGCAATCGCCGGCACCAACGCTTGAGTTGCCAAAATCCACACTAACGGGATCGCCATCCAACTCGCCTTGAGCTTCTCAAGCTCTGGAACAAAGGAAGCCAGGCTCCAGGACTTGAAGAACAACACCCCTTCCAAAGCAAACATCCAAAGAGTAGACGCGAGCAAAAAGACTGCCACGCCAATTTGTACCCAGCGTACGGAAAGGTCTCTAGAGCTTGTCATTGGCTCGCTCTCTACAACCAAACCAAACGACTCCCTAAAGGCAACTTTCTGAAACCAAAGCCAAACAATCGGAAGCAGGATAAAGAGAACGACCAACGCGATTGCATTCAGCCCCATCAGCAATGCCGTTTGACCAGAAAAATAACCACCCATACTCGAAACGATGAACAAAACGGGAAACAAGAAGGCCAGATAGAGAGCAAAATCCCCTATCTCAGGCGCACTCTTCCGCTTGAGCGGCCTTCGCAATAGATCTCCCCACGTCGCTTGACTCGCCAAAGAACTATTTGCTGCACCGAAGAGGTTTGCCGCGACAATCAAAGCCGCTCCCCCGTAACCGATCGTCGTTAAAATCGCAATTAAAGTTGGCACGATCGGTGGCCCGCCTGCCATAATATCGCGAGATAGAAGCAAAACATTTAAGAGAGGCACCACCGCCAAAAGGCTTGTAAACTCCACGTTCGGCATCAGTGTCACCAACCCTGGGGCCAGAGCGAGAAGCATCACGGGAATAAGATAAGCTTGAGCCTCCTTAAAACTTTTGGCAAAAGAACAAAGCGCTAAAAGGATCGAACTGAAGAAGCCTGCAAAGATCGCGAGAATGGGGAGAATTTGAAGCAGGGTCCAAAGGCTAAAACCTCCCTCACCAAAGAGCGCTCGCCCCAATCCTCCAAAGGATAAAGTTATCCAAGTCGCCAGTAGATTCGCTAACGCGGTGAGTATCGCAACCGTGACTACCGCGACGTATTTACTGAGCAGAAGCGCGAAACGAGGGGCTGGCGTCGCGATCATGGCCTCCATCGTCCCCCGTTCTCTCTCACCTGCGGTCAAGTCGATTGCTGGATAGACTGCACCGGTGATGGTCATCAGAATTAAAACAAGCGGTATCACCGAAGCTACCGAGGCAAACGCATCTGGTTTCTCCCCCACTCCCTTGGAGCGAAGCTGAACGGCCGGCTCCAATCCACTCCCAAGGGATTGACTCAACCTGCGGAACTGCTGGTCATTTAAAAGCTGACACAATCGCCGCAACAGACCGGCCGCGTCTTGGCTGTGCGCATCACCTTGGCGAAATTCGATTTCCGCATTCAAGCTCCATCTCGCAGCATCGCGGTTCATGCGATCGTTTGTTTCGAGGTTTACGACGGCGATATCGATTAAGCCGGCCTCAAGCGAATCCCGTAACGTGCCCTTATCGACTTGAACAAGCCGAATACGTTCGATCTCCTTAAGCTCCCGCTCCTTCCTGCTTTCGGACTGGCTTTCGTTTGTTTGGGGAACAGGAATAGACCATGGAACTTCATTGTCGACCAACACCGTCGCTTGATAGATTAACTCCTCGATCACTTGTCCTTGCTCGGGCTCCAGTACGCCGACGACATAGGGAGTTGTCGGGGAACTTCCGGTCGCTCCGATCAATAGCCTTTGGAGAGCCATGCTTAACAGCGGGTAAACCAAGATTGGCATCAAGATGAGAGTCATCACAGTACGCCGATCTCGAAGACTTTCACGCAACTCCTTCAAGCAAAGCCTTTGGAGCCGGCCGCCACTCAAATAACTGCTGACATCCATCGGCCTAACCATTCGTTTCTTGAATGAGTTCAATGAACATATCGGTCAGATGACTATGTCCCGTTGCCTGTTGGAGGTCCGACAACGTTCCCTCGTGCTGCATCTTCCCGCGATGAAGAAGCCCAAACCGATCGCAAACACGTTCCGCTTCATCCAAACGGTGGGTCGACAAAAGAACGGCTTTCCCTTGCGAGCGAATCAACTCGATGAAGCGAAAAATGGTTTGACTACCAACGACATCCAACCCCCTCGTAGGCTCATCCAGCAACATGACAGGCGGATCATGCATCAGTCCTCGAGCGAGAATGACACGTTGCTTTTGCCCTGTGCTCAACGTGCTGCAACGCTGATCCAAAATGGAATAGATTCCCAGCTGCTGGGTTAGCTGCACCATCCGTTCTTTCGCCACCGTTAGCTCGACAGCATAAAGATCCGCAAAATAGAGCAGCATCTCTCGAACGGAGAGCCATGGGTAAACACCATCATTGGTCGAGATCAATCCTAGCATCTTGCGATGCGAGATCGGATCGAGCTGCACCTCGCTGTTTCCGATCCGCACCTCTCCGCGATCAGGTTCCAAGAGTCCCATGACCATGCGCAGCGTCGTTGTCTTTCCCGCTCCGTTGGGCCCCAGAAGCCCGTAGACTTCTCCGCTTGCAACTTGAAAACTGACATCGTCAACCGCGACCAATGGCTGGCCTCGGACGAGAAACTGTTTATACAGGTGATTCGCGCGAATCATGCACCGAGGCTCGCTGTTCGTATTCGAAGATAAGTCTGCAGTATTCTAGCGACAAAGCCTCGGTCACCGGAGGCTCTAGCCGGCATTCTGCAAAGTTGCAGCAGCAGGAATGACCTTTTCTTCGTTCCCTTTTGCGACCTTCTCTCTACGGAACCACTTGCGGAACGGTGCATCCAGATCATCCAGGTAACTATACAAAACAGGCACAGCCAACAATGTGAGTAGCAAGGACAGGGTCTGACCTCCCGTTGCCAAAACCGCAATCGAACGGCGTTCTTCTGCGCCAGGACCGGTCGCGATCAATAATGGTAGCAACCCGGCAACAAACGATATGGTGGTCATCAAAATAGGCCGAAGTCGATCTCGGTTCGCCATGAGAATGGCCGTGTTGCGATCCATCCCTTTTTGCCTCAACGCATTGGTACAGTCGATTTGAAGAATAGCCGCTTTCTTCACAACCCCGAACAACACCAAAACTCCCAAAGCCGAATAGACGTTCAGCGTTTCATTTCCCCAGTACAAACTGATCAATCCGAAAGGGACCGATAAAGGAAGGGTGAAGAGGATCGTGAGCGGATGGGCCAAATTCTCGAACTGTGCTGCCAACACGATGTACATGAACACGAAGCTCAACAAAAACGTCCAGCGAAATTCTCCGAGAGTACGATCCAACTCCCTACCTCGCCCCATCACTCTCGTTTCAAATCCAGGTGGGACTCCAATGGCTTCCGCTTCCCGCTTAATCGCTTCAATTCGGTCTGCCAACGCATAGCCCTGAGTCAGGTTGCCTCGGATCGCGACCATTCTCTGTCGATCCAAGCGATCGATGCGAGCCTGAGAATCCGCAAACTTAAAACTCACGAGATTCTCTATGCGAGTCAACGGAGTTCGGGATCCCGCCGATGCCCCCTGCGCGTTCGATTCCATGTCGCCGCCGTTCGCAATCGCTGCGGGATTCGTTCGTACGTATAGCTGCGAAATAGAATCGGTGTCTTGTCTATCCACACCGACCAGCCGCAATTCGACGTCATAGGCGTCGTCAACTGATGCATCGCGATAACGGGACACTCGGTCGTCGCCTCCCACTGCAACCCGCAATGTGTCGGCGATCTCTTGAACAGGCACCCCTAATGCCGCCGCTCTTTCTCGATCGATATCGACCAGCATCTCCGGCTTATCGAGCCTCAAGGTTGTATCGATATCTACAACGCCGTCCACATTCTTCATCACGGCGGTGCGAACTTTTTCGCTAAAGGTCGCCAACGCCTTTGGGTCCGGACCGGTAATAGTGAAATCAATGTCGACATTCGGCCCCTGCCGGAGCGAAGTTAGATTCCGAAGCGACAAACGCACATCCGGGAATGTCTTCAAGAGCCCTCGAATTTCGGCCATCTTTTCTTGCTGGGTGTAATTCCCCTCAAATGCCGAAGCTGGCTGCCCTTTGAGCAACTCCTTCCAAAGACGGTGGAGTGAGAAGCTTCTCTTCTCGGCATCCACAAGCCGCACATAGATATTCGCACTGTTGACTCCACCAAAACCGCGGGAGCCCACCGATGTCAACGTCAACTCGACCCCAGGGATGGATTGCAGTTTCTTTTCGATCTGCTCCACCGCACTATTCATCGCCAGGATCGTCGTACCTTCCTTGGCGTTAATGCTCACCTCGAATTCCGATTCATCCACATTGGTGGGGATGTAATCCTGCCGAACCCAACCATAAAGTGGAATGTTGGCGAGAATCGTCAAGATACAAAGAACCAAGGTCGCGAACCGATAACGCATCGCTAACTTTAGGCTCGCCATGTATGCGATTTCAATCCAGTGGTAGAAACCGCCGCGAGTCCCTTTCTCGTGCGAATTGCCCTTTGCCCGTTCTTCTTTGGTGGGACTCTTTAACAAGAGGCTACACATCATCGGCGTAAGCGTGAAGCTGATGAACATCGAAACTAAAATGGCAACCGTCGCCGTCACGCCGAACTCAAAAAGCATCCGCCCCGTCACGCTCGACAAAAAGGACACAGGGAGAAAAACAATCACGAGGGAAACGGTCGTCGCCAAAACGGCAAGCCCAATCTCTTTCGTCCCTTCGATCGAGGCTTGCTTTGCATCCATACCAAGCTCTTCGATGCACCGGAATACATTCTCCAAAACCACAATCGCGTCGTCGATCACCACTCCAACCATCAACACCAGAGCTAGCATGGTGACATTGTTCAAGGTGAATCCAAACGCCTTCATGAACGCAAAGGTCGCGATGATCGATGCAGGTATCGCGACCGAAGCGATCAATGTCGAACGCCAAGAACGCATAAACAGCAGCACCGTCAAGCAAGCGAGGACCGACCCCGATATCAAGTGATTCTCGATCTCATGCAAAGCCGCGAGGATGTAGCGAGATTGATCTTGAATCACCGTCACTCGCACATCGTCCGGTAACAAGCCTCTCGATCTCTCCAAACGCTCCTTCACACCCGCAATGACGTTGACCGTATTCTCGCCCGATTGACGCTGAACACTCAATGTCACCGTCGGCACCCCATCCAATCTAGCGATGGTCCGCACCTCTTTCGTCGAATCCTCGACTGTCCCCAAATCCTTAAGGCGAATGGGCACTCCACCGACCGTATCGATCACAAGCTCGGGGAAATCTTTCGATGTTTCAACCCTACCCAGCGTTCGGAGGGCGCGTTCTCGCAGTCCCTCGTCGACTCGCCCACCAGGAACCTCCGTGTTTTGTCGAACCAACGCGTCTCGAACTTGCAAGATCGACATTTCGTAGGCGGCGAGCCGTTTCGCGTCGACATTCACCTTGATCGCGCGTTCCGCCGCTCCCGAGATCGAGACTTGCCCAACACCTTTGCTCGACTCGATCACACTTTTGACATAGCGATCTGCCAAAAAGTAAAGCTCGGTCGGCGTCCGCTCGCCCGAAACAGCAATCGTCATAATTGGACTGGAGTCGATGTCCGATTTTTGGACCACCGGCGGATCGACCGTGCTGGGCAATCGATTGGAAACAGCGGAAACGGCATCGCGCACATCCTGCAAAGCGGCGTCGATGTTCCTCGACAGTGCGAATGTGATGATGCAAATAGAACTCCCATCATTCGAAATACTGCGGAGTTCTTCGATCCCTGCCACCGTAGAGACAGCATCCTCAATCACCTGCGAAACCTCGGACTCCACCTCTTGGGATGCCGCCCCAGGATAATTGGTCCGGATGAATACAGTCGGCAAATCGGTGCTGGGATAGCGATCGATCCCCAAGCTCGGAAACGCAACAACGCCGGCGACCACAAGGGCCATAACGAGCATCAGAGCGAACACCGGTCGCTTCACGCAGATTTCAGCTAGCCAATACAAGATGGAGACCTATCGGTGGGTTCGAGCGGCAGGAGGGGGGAGGATAAGACTCGGAGGCGCTCCGTCGAAGCTTCGTCGAGTGTCGCCGAAACGGTACGCACCATTGTAATTCCAATGGCACCAAGTCTCCACCTGAGGGTATGATTCACGCCTCTTTCAAGGACAAATGCATGATCGCAAAACGGCAAGCCCCCCACCAGCGTTCGAATTTCAACCGAAAAACTCCCGGTTGGATGATCGGACTTCTCCTGGTCATCGTTCTGTACGCTTTTGCTCAACCATGGCTTAACAAAAGGCTGGGCTGGAATCTTCCCGCCATCCCGATCGCAGATTCGAGCTCTTCACCCTCATCGAATTCCTCCCCCTCCCAGCCCCCGGTGGACTCGTCGCTCGACGCCAAGCCATCCAGCGCCGATTCAAGCCATGCCGATTCCGCCACCGCTGAATCCTTCCTCCAAAAGGTCGGAGACCAAACCTTTCGATCGCCGGCAGGCCTGGTCTACAAACGAGGGTCCGCAGAAGGACACCGCCTAAAACATTTGGAAAGACACCTCCGTGATATCCCGGACCGGCCAGGCCCTCACGGGGTTTTCAACGGAACCATGGACGAGTTCCTTCGGATTATCGACGCTGGCTATACCCGTGCAAAGAACAAAGAATCGGGGACTTCGGTCAAAAATGACAATGGTCGCGAAGAAATCGACATTCGCTTCCCGAGTGAAATCGGGTTCCTAGGAGGACAGGAAGGAAAGCGGAAAGGGAACCCTCCGCTGAAGCGGCTAAAAATCATCTTGGACGAGGATTCCGTGATCACCGCCTACCCTTTTTAGACCTCATGACAGACAAAAAACTCCTGTACATTCGACAATGCCCCATCTGCGAGCAAGGCTTAGCTCGCCCCCGAATTTGCCGCTCTCCGGCCACGCAAATGCAGGAAAAAAAAGAACCCGATCAGTATATCGCCGGCTCCAACAATCCGAACTCAGTCGCGGTCGTCCTCTGCGACGAATGTGAAGCGATCTGGTCGGATCCGACGTTAAACGAACGAATTCGAACCAAGGCCGATAGCGATCCGGCCTGCCCACAATGCCATCAATCCCTCTGGGGACCACAAAGCCACTGGGCTTCGCTGGAAGAAATCTATCTCCTTGGTTGGTACAACTACATCCAAGTCGCATTGCTTCACACGGACAGCGAATAGCCACACCGGCTAGAGACCACCGGACGGGACTTGGGACGACTTCTCCGAGTCGATAACGCGTCGAATCTCTTCAATGGAATAAAGCTTGCCCTGGTTGCAACCGGGGCAATTTCGAGAAATCTCCCGCCAGTCTTTGGGAGTCGCCACATTGGACTCCCAAAAAGGCCAGGTCCGACACTGCACCGGCCTCGCCTCGTAAACAGAGCACTTCCTCGAAGCCGGATCGAGAAAAATACAATCGCCATCGGAGTATTCCACCAGACTCACTCTTGCGCCAATTCGACGCGTGAACCGCTTCTCAAATCCGTCGATATCTTCGTCCATTCCTACCGCTTTCGCGATCCGAGCGACTTCCTCTTCCGTTACCCAGACGAATCCGGTGCCGGGCCCGCTGCAACAATTGCCACATTGCGTGCACTCAAAAGAAAGGCCGTTCTGGTACCAGTAGGAATCCGACGTGTCCATTGCGAAAGCTGTTCAAGAGTAGGGTCAGGGACAAATGCTTGAATTGACGCAAGTCTACCGAATCGATACGCTCCCCGCGACCAAACTCAGAAAATCCGTAGAATAGGGCCGTCGTCGACGCACGCGCGAAGCCGATCACCTGCGATCCACGGGTGCGCAACGACACCTCCTGCGGCCTTGCCGCTTTTTGTTTCTCTAAGATCTGTCCGCAACATGCAACTGCTCGAAAAAATCTGGGAAGGGACTTCCAACGCCGTCAACGGAGTGCTCGAAAAAATCTGGGAAGGGACTTCCAACGCCGTCAACGGAGTATTGGGAGGACTGGATCGAGGACTCACGGTTTTCTTTGGCTCCGCCAACTCCAGGCAGATCAAACGCTTCAGTGAACTCGCTCGGCAGGTGGGTGAACTGGAACCCAAAATGGCTGCTCTGTCCGACGAGGAGCTTCGAGAACAAACGGTTCGTTTCAGAAAAAGATTGGCCGACGGCGAAACCCTCGAAGACCTCCTCGTCGAGGCCTTCGCGACTTGCCGCGAAGCCGGTCGGCGGTTTCTTAAG
>JALOQZ010000124.1 GCA_025459245.1 Pirellula sp. | reverse complement strand
TTTTCACGAGGATACGGAGAAGAAGGTCGCAACGTAATCGTTAGCTTCCAGTGCCAAACCCCGGTCCTCGGAGCTGTTCTACCGAATAATTCACCAGGGGTTCATACCCTTTGGCTGCCCGCTGTTCCCTTGCAAGTCGGGTTGGTTCTCAAGCCAGGTTCTCAAGAGCCTTGGACACCGTATCGAATGATCAGCGCATTTATCGAAGCCGGAATTCCTGCGGAAGCATTCTGCCTGTACCCAGGTGGCCACGATGTCGGCTCGACATTGATGAGCAAGTGTTCGCGAAGCATGATCTTCGGAAGCGCACAGACAGTTGAGCAGTATTCTGGTAATCCTCGCGTTCAGGCCCACGGACCTGGCTTCTCCAAGATTTTGCTAGGGGACGACATCGTCGATTCTTGGGAAGATTATCTGGATGTGATGGTAGAGAGCGTTCTCATCAACTCCGGTCGTGGTTGTATCAACGCATCGGGCGTATGGGCTTCCCGTCACACAAAGGAGATTGCGGAAGCACTCGCTGCGAAACTTGGACCCGTGAATGTTTCTTCACCGACAGATCCGAAGGCGGCATTGGCGGCGTTTACCAACAAGCATATGGCCACGGGGACGTGGGGGATGATCCAGCAGGATCTTGCAGAATCGGGTGTGACCGATATGACCGCCTCTTACGGTGAGCGATTGATTGAGAAAGAGCATTGCGCTTATCTTCGACCGATGGTTGTTCACGCAGATTCTCCACAGCGAGGAGTTGCGATGAAGGAGTACATGTTCCCGTTTGTTTCCGTCGTGCAATGTGCGCAGAAGGAAATGATCAAATCGATCGGCCAAACCTTGGTAGGAACTGCAATCACCAACGACGAGGCTTGGATCGATGAACTCACCAATGCGACGAACATCGATCGATTGAATATCGGACCCATTCCGACCAGTCGCTTGAATTGGCTACAACCCCACGAAGGGAACTTGATCGACTTCCTCTTCCGGTCGCGTGCTTACCAGACCGCACCAACCCGCGTTCCAGCGGCGGTGTAGAATCAACGCATGCTAAAAACTATTTACTTCGGAAAGCTTTCTGGGATCGATCTGTATCTGCACTGGACGTTCTGGCTCCTCATTATCTATCTGTTTTTGAGTGAGCTAGGACGGGGTGTAGGGCATGCGGTCGCGACTGTTGGATTCGTGTTTACCGTGTTCATTTGCGTGTTCCTCCACGAGCTCGGGCACGCATTCTCCGGTAGGTGGTTTGGAGTTCAGACACACGACATTACCCTTTATCCGATCGGTGGAGTGGCAAGGATGCAGGCAAAGGAACTCACTCCCTTTGCCGAGCTCGTCATTGCAGCGTGCGGCCCGTTGGTGAATTTGGTGATCGCGACGGCAATTGCGGCAACATGGATGGCGAAGGTTACGTGGGAGACCGCGACCGACATTGGAGCGCTCGGCCCATGGGAGCATTTGTTCATCGTGAACGTCGCGCTCTTCTGTTTCAATTTGCTCCCCGTGTATCCCATGGATGGGGGACGCATTTTGCGAGCAATTCTGAAATTTTTTGTCGCGAAAGATGTCGCGATCGAGTGGAGTGCGAGAATCGGTCAGGTGTTGTCGGCGGGTTTTGGGCTCTACGGACTTTTTACGTTTCAGATCTCGCTCGTGATTATCTTCACGATCATGTTCTTTGTTTGCAGCGCGGAGCTATTCCAAATCAGGTTGAGACGCTCGATGGCTGCAGGAACGGGTTCTTGGCCGCAGCCGCCTTGGGGCGGTCCCAATGGAGACTTGGGAGGGGACCAGGGGGGCGAAGTGATTGACGCGGAAGATTTTCGGCAGGTGCGCTAGGATTCGCCTGCGAGGATTTCCATGGCTGATCGAGCGGGCTCCCAGTCGGGGTAGATGCGGTTCGACTCGAGGTAACATTCTCGAGCTGCGCCATCGTTCCCCAGATGCCAGTAGCATTGTCCGAGGGCGACGCAAGCTTGGTAAGAGTATGGATCAAGCCGGATGGATCGTTTGCAATCGCTCAAAGCTTCCTCGATGTCCCCGCGTGTGAAGCGGATCCATGCGCGAAGGTAGTACACATCTCCGCGACCATCTGTCTCATCGATCAAGTGGCTGGCAAGTTCCTCTGCTCGCAAGTAATTCTCGTCTGCCAGGAGTTGTTCGACTTGGTAGGCGGTTTTTCGATGCCAAGGGCTTTGGGTGCGTCTGGCAATAGCTCTCCGAGCCTCATCTGCGGATGTTCTCACCGCGCGGGATTCGTCTCGGAGCATTCGTCCGAGAGGAGTGTAGTGCGTCTCGTTACCTAAAAAGCATAAGGCCCAAGTGGCGGCGCGCCGCGTCTGAACTTCGGTCGAGTCGAGCAACCGCATCAGAGTCGCCGACGAATAGTGTTTCCCGACTTGATCGATCCATCGCATCGAGTTGCGGTTTTCTTCCGCAGAAATAACGACGGATAATGGATCACCGTAGGAATCTGCAAGATAGTTTTCGTAGAATTGGAGCAGCTTCGTCATGCTGGATCGTACGTCGGCTGTGGGTGGGAGTACCTTGCATCTCCTGATGTCGCGATTCGACAACTCCACTCTAGTTACACAAATTCGTCGACGCAATATTCACGATGGAATGTAGATGATTATCGCGACTTCACTTGGTAGACACTTGACAACCACCCTTGTAGTAATTGGGTTCGTTATTCTCCTTCAGAGACCCCTGCGCGCACAGTCAGAGACGCATCCGTTTTTGGGTGCCGCGATGATCTCATTGCAACAAAAGCTGTCCGCTCCGGCGCAGCCAGTCGTTCATAGTTCGTTGGAAACGACGCTCGACACGCTGTCGGCTGCTTACGATCTTCCCATCTGGGTGGACCGAAGAGTTCCTCGCGATCGAGTGGTCCAAGTCGAGGTTCGCTCGGATGAAACACTCGGTTTATTGCTAGAAAAAATCGCATCCCAAGCTGAGTCGAGTCTGGTCCTGGCGGATGGCATGGTTATTGTCGCGCCCGACTCGAAAGCCGTTGTGTTAAAGAAAATTGCTTGGGATATGCAGGTGTCGAATCTGTCGAGTAGTTGGCGCAAGATAGAGAATGAATTGGGCTGGCCTATTGGCACTCCCATGCGAGAAGTCGCGAGGATGGTGTCTCTGCGGCTTGGATTGAAAGAGGATTGGATCGAAGATTTGGAGCACGATTTATGGCCTGCATTTCAGTTCAAGAAGACTCCTAAATGGAGTATCGCCTTTTGCGTATTGTCGAGCATGGATCGCGCGATTGTTTGGACTGATGGAACGCTTCGGGTAGCACCGATTGCATCGCTCGATTCTGAACCTCAAGTCGAGTGGCTTTACTCATCGAAACAAATCGATGAGCTGGGAACAACGCACTGCCGAGCTTGGAAAGAAGACGCACCGAAAGCCGCCATTGTGCGCGAGTCCGATGGGAGATGGCGAATTGCTGCAACGCCTGACGAACATCGACGTTTGGTGCAGCCGCTTGTTCCAAAGAAGAAGTGGGTGGCACCCAAGGCGTCAGAAGCCGTCTACTCTGGAACAGTCCAAGGAAAGTTGGGGGCTGCGGTTCAATCGATTGGTCGGAGCCTGCAGATCGATTTCTATCCGTTACCTCTCCCCGATGCAGTTGCGAATCGTGAGATTCGAGTGGAGTATCGAAATGCGACGGTCGATCAGCTTCTTCGCGATTTAGGGAAGGCAGGTGGAGTTGAGTTTGTTCCCAAAGGTGGGCGATACGAGATTCAAGTGCTCCCCTAAGCTCGTCGCAGAGCATCCGATGCAGAAGTGTTTCAATCCGAATAACCCGTCGTTGCGGAATCCGTGTCAAGGGAAGCGTCGGTGGATGCCGATGCGGCGAAGGTGGTCTGAACCAGGAGGGAACGGAATTGGCAGCACGGTAGCGCTCTTCGCGGAATCTGAATCCCTCCGGATGAACTGAAAGCCAGAATGGCCGTCTCGTCTTGGGCTACCGGCAGGTTTGCAATTGCCGTCATTGCGGTTTGGATTACGTGCACGGCAGGTGGGTGTCGTCTTTTTACTCGCGATTCGTTTCGAACGACTGCCGCCTTGCATGACTGTCCCTCGGTTGTTCATTGGCCCGATCAGGGATCGAGGCGGGACCGTGCGATTCTGTTCTCCAAGCTTGCAAAGCAATGGAGCGAAGCCTCTGACCCGAGAAGTGTTGATTATTTCTTTCAAGCCGCGGCGTTGAGTTGGCTGGAGCTTGCCGAAAGCCCCGAACAGATCGATCCCGAGCATCCCTTTTGGGAAATCTACCATACAAGTTTGCAGGGGTTGGTGTCAGACGGAGCGAGGTTCCAACGATTCGACGGGGCGGGTGGTTTGATTGTTTACTCACCCGATGGCGAGTTACGAATACCGATGGTCAGCCGAGGTCTTGATTGGCCTATCGAGCAGGTTCAGCGATACCAGATTCCCGATCTAGCCAGTGCACGGAAGCTCAAGCACTATTACAAGCAACCGGGAATGGGGATTCCGGTGCTCGCGTTTCGAACCAAGCCGATGGGTGCCCGCGAGGATTCAGTAGAGCGATTCATTCCATCGAAGTTTCCGTTGGCTGCCACGTTGCTCCTTCGGGGCGATGGTGCGGGAGGAGTGGAAATCGAGGTCGCGAATCCGTTGAGGGTCGATGCGACTGAAGTGGAGGAGTGCTCTATCCCAATCGCCAAAGATATCAGCTGTCCCTTGGAGTATCAGCTTCAGAATAGACCGACCAATCCGATCACCGGTTTTTTGCTCCCCGGTTCAGGGAATCAAGACGATGGACTTCGTTGGGCAGAAGGGTATCAACCGGGAAAGATCCCTGTGGTATTCATTCATGGGTTGATGTCCGAGCCGACGGCATGGATGGACATGGTCAATCAGCTGCGGAGGTATCGCTGGTTCAATCAACATTACCAAGTGTGGGGATTCGGCTACGCGACAGGAAGTCCCTTTGTCACGTCAGCCATGCGATTGCGGAGCCAGTGCAACGAGGCGATTCGTCTTCTCGATCCGGAGATGGAGGACCCAGCGCTACGAGAGATGGTTTTGATCGGCCATAGCATGGGGGGATTGTT
Organism: Pirellula sp.; assembly: GCA_025459245.1. GTDB lineage: Bacteria > Planctomycetota > Planctomycetia > Pirellulales > Pirellulaceae > JBKCUI01. Next base: position 6,580 of record JALOQZ010000124.1, on the reverse strand, counting down.
GGCTAAGCTGCAAGTGGCCGATAGCGGCGATCGGTTGTGGCGATCCGTATCGCGCGTTCCGATCGATCAGTTGCATGCAACGGAGGTGGTCAAGAACGAGCTCCGGCAGCGGCTTTTCTTCACCTCGCAAAGTCACGTGACAAGGGTGGTTTACATCGCAACTCCGCACCAAGGCTCCTCGTTTGCGTCCCGAGCACCGGGTCGTTTCTTCTCGTCGTTTGTTCGACCGGATGAGCAGAACCAAGCGTTGCACGAGAAGCTGGTCGCCGACAATCCCGACGCCTTTATCGGAATCTTTCGAAAACGGATTCCTTCGAGCGTCGATTTGTTAGAACCGAACGATGCGTCCTTAAAAGCAATTTACCACTTGCCTGTCCCGGAGCATGTTCAGCAGCATACGATTCTCGGCACGGGAGAAACTCCGCTCACGTTGGGAAAGAGCGATGGGGTTGTGTCTGTGGAGAGCGCGAGTCACCCGGCCGCAAAGAGCGAGGTTCACGTAGAGGCTGCGCATACGAAGATCCACACGCAGGACGCCGCCATCGCCGAGGTGACCCGACTGCTCTGGTTGCACTTAGTGGAATCCGGGATCGCACCCTCGCAACCAGATTCTTGATACACTGAAGGCTCCCCTGGAATCCTCTCACCTCTGTCGGAGCCCCCTCCATGCGTAAGATTTTCGCAAGCTTGATCGTCGCTACTGGATTGACATTGAACGTCCAAGCACAGGAGTCGCTGCACGGTTTGCCACTCGCGTTTCAAGATGACTTCGAAGGCGGTTCGTCGAAATGGGAGACAACCGATGCGGAGAGTTGGTTCATCAAGGAGGAGGGGGGCAATAAATCCTTTGCTAACAACAAGCGGATAAGCGCCTACCAACCCAAGGTGCGCAGCCCCCACAATATTGCCTTGATCAAAGGGCTTGAAGCGGATGACCTAGTCATTACCTTTCGCGTGAAGAGCACCATGGACACCGGCAATCATCGCGACTGCTGTGTCTTCTTTGGCCATCGGGATGCGGAGCACTTTTACTATGTCCACTTGGGAGCGAAACCGGACCCTGCGAGCGGTCAGATCATGATCGTCAATGGCGAGCCTCGCAAACCCCTTACCAAGAACGAAAAGAACGTTCCTTGGGATGACGCTTGGCACAACGTCAAACTGGTACGAAAAGCGGCTGCGGGGACCATCGATGTTTACTTTGACGATATGGAAAAGCCTCATTTGAGCGTTGTCGACAAAACGTTTGGAAAGGGGCGCGTCGGCATCGGTTCCTTTGATGATATGAACGCCTTTGATGACGTTCGTGTGTATGCCATGAAGACGGCAGCCCCAGCAGCGGAGAAGAAGTTTCCGGCGAGACCCGAACCGACGGTAGCGGACTATGCATATGGCAGCGACTCCGAGCGACAGCGATTCGATTTTTGGAAGGCAAAATCGGAGAAGCCCACTCCAGTTGTGTTGCTGATCCACGGCGGTGGTTGGGTCAACGGAGACAAAAAGAGTTATGGTGCGAATGTCATCAACAAGTATTTGGATGCAGGCATTTCCGTTGCGGCGGTGAATTATCGGTTTATTGCGCAAGCGATGGAGCAAAAAGTCGAGCCTCCCGTTAAGGCGCCGGTCACCGACGCAGCGAGGGTCGTTCAAACGATCCGGAGCAAAGCGAAAGAGTGGAACATCGATCCTAAAAGAATCGGTGCAACAGGTGGTTCGGCTGGAGCTTGTACTTCGCTTTGGTTGGCGCTTCACGATGATTTGGCGGATCCCAAAAGTGCGGATCCTATAGCGCGCGAGTCGACTCGATTGACTTGCATCGGTGTGACAGGCGCACAGACATCGCTGGACCCTGTTCAGTTGCGACAGTGGATAAGCAATTCGGTCTATGGAGGACACGCTTTTGGTTTCGCACAAAAAGGTCGCAGCAGGCCCCAGGAGTTTGAATTGCTAATGGCCAATCGCGAAAAGGTTTTGCCTTGGATTCGCGAATACTCCCCGTACGAGCTGGTGAGTATGGATGATCCCGCCATCTTCCTTGAGTATCCCAACCAAAAGAAACCGCCCGTTTTTGGGGGAGAAGAAAGCGACCCGACGCATTCGGCCATGTACGGGGTAGAGTTCCAAAAGAAGTGCAAGGAGTTGGGTGTTGTGTGCGAGTTGGTTTATCCAGGTAGCAGCGATTCGAAGTTTGCTAATATGCACGACTTTTTGATCCATCATTTACTGAAAAAAGGGGCCGAATGAGATTTCGAGTTGCCGCTTGGTTCGCATTCCTGGTAGTTGCGTTCGTTGTACTGCCGTCGCTTCACGCCGATTGGCCGGGGATTTTGGGACCTCAGCGAGATGGTCACGCCAGCCCTTCAGAGAGATTGACCGGGAGTGCCGATGCGAAGCCTAAAATTCGGTGGCAGGTTGCTGCAGGAGAAGGATTTGCAGGAGCAGCGGTTTCCGCGGGACGGGTATGTCTCTTTGATCGGGAAGACGCGTCCGATCGAGTTCGTTGTATCGAGCTGAGCACCGGGAAAGAGCTTTGGGTAAAGACTCTCCCGGCGTCGTACCGGGGCAGTATCAACCCTGACTCGGGACCGCGGTGCGTTCCAACCATTGTGAACGATCGAGTCCTATTAGCGACAGCAGCGGGCGATCTCTACTGCTTACGTTGGGCGACGGGGGAAAAGATATGGCATAGGCCTTTGCGAAAAGAGTTCGGTGCAGAGGATGGTTACTTCGGTGCAGGTTCGACTCCTTGGGTGGGGAAAGATCGCATCGTGGTGAATGTAGGGGCCAAGAAAGCGGGCATCGTTTGTGTAAGCTTGGAGGACGGATCGACCCTTTGGACAGCTACAGGAGCGGATGCGAGTTACGCTTCGCCCATCGGGATCACGGTCGAGGGTGCTGAAACCGTCGTTGTCCCTACACGTTTAGTCACCTATGGATTGGAAGTCGAAACTGGACAGGTTCAGTGGGAATTCCCATTCGGCCAGCGGGGACCGACGGTGAATGCCGCAATGCCGATTCACGTCGGTGACTCTCGCTATCTACTTACTGCGAGCTATGGGATTGGAACTGTGCTCTTCGAGCCTGCTCGAAGTCGTGTCCAAGTTCAAAAGAAGGGCGAGTTACTGAGCAGTCAGTATGCGACGCCGTTGTTTGCCAACGGGTTCGTGTTTGGATCCGATGGCCGAGAGGATATGGGGGGGAGCACTTATCGATGCATCGACCCACGGCAGGATCAACCATTGTGGGAGCAGGAGGGGTTCCCCATTTGTCATACCCTAGGCGTCGATCAGAAGCTTCTGGTTTGTGGAATCGACGGGCGCATTTGGTGTTTGGAACCTTCGGAGCGAAAGTTCTCGCCGAAGTGGACAGCGCGATTACCTGACGGAGTCTATCGCGCACTACCTGCCTTTTCCGATGGTCGGTTGATCGTCAAGTCGGATCAGTCTTGGTTCGCAGTGGAGTTCACGGATCGATGAAGGTTCCAACGTGGGCTGCAAAGGCCTTGTTCTGGCCAACGTTCGTTTGGAACTGGACGCTTGGTCGGGTTCTGCGAGTGCGGAATTGGTGGGATTTGGTCGAAGACGTGGTTCTTTTAGGCGCTAGACCATTGCGGAGCGATGTTCCCGCATTAGCCACCAAGTGGAATGTGACGGGCGTCGTGAACATGTGCGAAGAGTACTGCGGCCCGGTCGACCTTTACCAGCGTTGGAACATCGAGCAGTTGTGGTTGCCGACGACTGATTTCAATCATCCGTCGCTCGCTTCGGTGCAGGAGGGGGTTGAGTTCATCCAAAGGCATGTGGAAAAGGGGGGGCGGGTTTACGTGCATTGCAAAGCGGGGAGGGCCCGGAGCGCGACGGTTGTGTTGTGCTGGCTGATCAAATACCGCGGAATGTCCCCGGATGCTGCTCAGCGGCTTCTTTTGGAGAATCGCCCCCACGTGAATTCCTCGTTGCCTAAACGGCCTGTCGTGCAAGAATTTTGTGCCGAACTGACGGCGCAATCCGTTTGAACGACGTAGATTTGAGGAACCGGCTCTCGGTCCTCTCCCAATTCCAAGAAAGCCAATGTTATGCGAGCCAGTGAATCGACCAACCTTTACTTTCAGCAAGCGGCAGATCATCTAAAGCTGCCCGAGTGGTTGCGTAAACTTCTTTTGACTCCGAAACGAGAAGTCACCGTTCAAGTTGCTTTCGAGCGGGACAATGGCTCGATCGAAACCGTCCAAGGGTATAGAGTTCAGCACGATAACTCCCGCGGACCCATGAAGGGAGGATTGAGGTACCATCCAGCGGTGGATCTCGATGAAGTTCGCGCGCTCGCTGCTTTGATGACTTGGAAGACCGCCGTGGTCGAGCTTCCATATGGTGGAGCGAAAGGGGGGATCGCCATCGACCCCAAAACGTTGTCCAAGAAAGAGCTGGAACGCATGACGCGAGTTTTCGTGAACGAAATTCACGAAATTGTTGGGCCGGATACCGACATACCCGCTCCCGACATGGGAACGAATTTCGAAGTCATGTCGTGGTTTCGCAATCAGTGGGAAAAATACCACGGCTTCAACCCAGCTGTGATCACAGGCAAGCCGGTCGAAGAATACGGCGCGCGAGGAAGAGAGGAGGCGACGGGGCGCGGTGTAGGAATCATGGCCGTGAAGCTTCTCAAGCGACTCAATGTGCGTCCGGACCAATGCCGGACGGCCATACAAGGCTTTGGAAACGTCGGCTCGCATGCGGCAAAGTTCTTGGTCGAGTCGGCGTTCCCGGTCGTTGCCGTGAGTGATTTGAGCGGTACCTATTACAACTCGAAGGGATTGAACATCGCCGAGATGTTCTCCTACTCGATCAAAAACGGGAATCAGCTAGCTGGCTACAGCGGAGCGGAGCGGCTTCCTGCTGAGGCATTGCTCGAACTCGATGTGGATCTGCTGATCCCTGCGGCGCTAGGGGACGTGATCACCAAGCAAAATGCGCCGAGGATACGTGCAAAGACCATCATCGAGGCAGCCAATGGGCCTGTCGACCCCGAAGCAGATGAGATTCTTCAATCGCGCAACATCACCATTCTCCCCGATATTTTAGCAAACGCTGGAGGGGTGACTGTTAGCTATTTCGAGTGGGTGCAGAACCGCCAGCATTACCGATGGAGTCTGGACCGCGTTCGTCAAGAACTGGATCGCACGATGTCCGATGCTTTTGAAAATGTTTGGCAACAGTCCGCCAATCAACGAGTAACTCTGAGGACGGCTGCCTTTATGCTGGCCATATCTCGAGTCCAACGCGCTACGGAACTGGCTGGCTCCTCCCTATAACCCTATCCCGTCAAGCAAAGGAGTTTGCTTCGTGATCCTCTCCCTTACTCTCGTTCGATCGTTGTTAGTTTGCATGCTCGTCTCGGGTGCATCCATAGGTTTGTATTCGGAGAGGGTAGCGGCGCAATCTCAGCCCGAGTTGCAGACCAAAAGGATACCGAGGGTACAGGTTATTCCGCACCAAGATCACACGGCTGCGTTTCTGATCGAGGGGCGGGAGGTTACGAGACTTCACTTTGGACCGGAGCATCGACGGGTTTTTTTGTACCCCGTCTATGCGAGCCGCGATGTTTCTTTGACGCGGATTGGCCATCCTCATGATCCTTGGGGGCATAGCCATCACAATTCCGTCTGGATGTCTCACTTTCAAGTGGAGGGTGTTGATTTTTGGGGCGATCGCGGGCCGAAGGTGGGAAGGGTCGAAGTAGCGAGCTTGCCTCGGGAAGCATTTCAAGAGAATGATCGGTTCGCTTCTGCGACGCTTCATCTCCAATGGAAGTCCGATACCGACGGGGTTGTGCTGCTAAAAGAGACTCGCGCGGTGGCGGTCCATCCATTGCCGAATGCCAAGAGTTGGTTGCTCGTGGTGGACTCTTTGTTCACCACGCCGAAAGATCGATCAACCAGGCTCGGTGCAACTCCTTTTGGGATGGCGGCGGTCCGAATGGCCAAGACTATTGGCGTGCATGATGGTGGCGGCAGGATTTTGAACTCGGAGGGGCAATGGAATGAAAAGGAGGTCTTTCGAAAACCTGCCGAGTGGGTCGATTATTCAGGCCGCATCACGAATGAAGAAAACGGTTTTGGTGGTATCACGTTGCTAAACCATCCCAAGAATCCTTCTCATCCAACACCGTTTCATGTGCGGGATGATGGATGGATGGGGGCTTGTTTGAACATGGAAAGCGAGATCGTGGTCAGCGCCGACAAACCATTGAAACTGCGATACGCGTATTGGGTTCATGATGGGGTGCCTGTTAAACCCGCCGTCGAGATGACGGCCAAGACCTTTCATGAGCTTCCAGAGTTGGAATTGCTCACACCCCCGTAGAGGGTTGTTCCTTTGTCGCGAGAGACAGCAAGACGTCTCGCATCCGTTCAAGGAACTTAGATTGCGTGAACTGTTGCTCGAAACGACGACGGCCCTCGGCTCCCATCTTCTTTCGACAATTGCCGCAGCGGAGCAAGCTCTGAAGGTGATCTGCGATGGCTTGGGGATTATGCGTCGGTGCGAGGAACCCATTTTCTCCCGATGAAACAATCGATGGT
>JALOQZ010000123.1 GCA_025459245.1 Pirellula sp. | reverse complement strand
ACATCTTCAAGAACTGGTACAAGACTTCTGGGAGCACATAGAAACAGATGAGCGAGTGGATGCGTGCGAGAGCAATCCATTTGGTGTGATTGTCCAGATTCGAAGCAACTTAGGTAAAGGTTTTCAGGCATTGCTAGACACGCTAGATTCGGCTTTGGTTTAGCAGCAGCTTTCGAAGACAAACCTCGCACTTATTCTCAGCTACTCAGTCGTAATGAATTAAATATGAGCAAAACAAAGTTCACAATCGAAGAGTTTAAGGTTACATTCAACAAGCCAACTCCACCCAAAGGATTCTCCGGGGGTGAAAAAGATGACATGGAAAAGTTTGTCAAGAAGCTTAGTGCTAGCGACTCGGATTCCGTCACTGAAAGCGCCTTGCGAGAAAAGACAAAGAGTGCTTATAAGGACCACCCCGCCTACTTTGTCGATCTATTGTGCTACAAGCTCAGCAAGCATTGGGACAAGGAACAACGAAACGTATGGATGAAGTACGCGCCGCCAGAAGCGGTCGCCGATGCATTCAGCAAGATTTGTAAAGGGAAGGTGTTCGATGAAACAAGTATGCTTGAGATGCTTCAGGATTACGAGCACTGCGAAGCCATTCGCATCTACTTTTGGAAGAACCATAAAGACTTATTAAAATCACTCGCAAAAGAAAAATGCGAGGAGCTAACTGGTAAAGAGCTAAAAGACTTTGTCGGATTGCTCCCAGCCGAATTACGAATGGATCTGCTGACCGATGCTATGGAAAAGCAAAATGCAGAGGTGGTTCTTAGTTGCTCCTCAGAGTTCTTCTTCCTGCCAATAGACGACCAAATGAAGCAGGCTAAGAAGGATTTAGACTTCTTTGTAAAGAATATATTTATTCCTGCTCATAGTACTACAGATAACGCACTCAATATTTTAAAGAATCCGCAATGGCGAGCAGTTCTTCAGGAGGATCCGTTGGTCTGGGGAGAGATTGCGAAGACAATGCCTATTGTCGCAGTTGGGGTTGCAGCCCAAACGAGGCTAAACAAGGACTCACCAGAGCCGATGGATTTGGTCAACGAGATCTTCAACTGTGTTTGCGAGAATGATGGAGTAAGTATGACGTACTTCACCAACCCGTTAGACACGGACCATGCTTTGTTGGGGGGGCCGGGAGAAAAAGACAAAGAAGCGAAGAAGGAGCAAATAAAGAAATTGGAGGAGCAAGGGTATGAAATTCCCGATAAGCCAGCGACGCAGTGTCATAATTTGAAGGGTGTTGTCAAGCAAATGCTACAAGTTGCATTGGGCAACAAGGTTGTTATTGAAGAGGACCATATACAGCACATGCTTCTGACGCGGCCTCTCAACGAGGTTCCTGGAGGATTGCTACCGAACACATTCAAAGGGAATGTTTGCGATGATTCCGGGAATTACACCGGGCAAGTCATGTTTACCGGCGTCGGGGGGACACATTCACATACTTGGCTGAAGGTGAATGGTGTGGATTTTGATCCGGTTTTGGGAACTCGTGGTCCTGAGGTCAAAAAATCCAAGGCGGATGAGTTCAAATGGGTCGTCCCCGATCTCCTGGCAAAGGGCGAAAAAGGTAGCTTCATCATCAAGGATTCTACACTCCGAGCCGCACCCAATAAACATGGATTTGATTCAGCCTATCGATTAACAAATTCTCCCGAGGATTACCTACAGCCAATATTCGGCGTTGCGCTCGAGCTGGTGCAGGACGTGGTCAAAGTCAAAGAGGTCTTCGCCAAAGGCCCCGCCGCCAACGTTCTCGAGGCAAACGATGTTATTCTCAAAGTGGATGGAACCCCGCCGGATCCCGGCAAGCTAAATAGCTACAACTTTGGATCTACGGGTCAAAAGCGAGTTTTTGAGATCAAGCGGGGAACGAAAAAGAAAAAATATTCGATCAAACCGGTCGATCCGCTTAGCTTATCCACGTAGGGTGGCATCGAAGTCGTCGTTAGCTGACGGCTTCGCGCATGGGGTTCGGCGATAGGTCAGTTGGGAGTATTATTGAGGAATCTGATTCCAAGTGATCCATTACATGGCTGACGTCATGTTATCGAGCCCCGTTTGCAGAGAGTTGATAAGGAGACTTGTGTTTTCGAGTCCCACGGAAAGACGAATACTACCTCCGTCGATACCTAGTTTCTCTTGCTGTTCGGGGCTACACGACCGATGACTTGTTGAAGCCGGGTGGCTTAACGTCGTGCGCGTGTCGCCTAGCGATGGACAAAAAGGAATCGTTTCGCGTATGTTGGAGATAAATTCATTCGCTGCCGCGACTCCGCCATGAATATGAATGCTTAGCATATTTCCAAACCGGTTTCCAAACTGGTTTCTCGCGACCAAGTGATTTGGGTGTGATGACAGGCCCGGATAATCCAGAATTCGAATTCGCGGATGGTTTGCGAAGCGTGCGGCGATTTCCATCGCTGTCGACGATGCTTTCTCCATTCGAACTTCAAGGGTTTCCAGCCCTCGCTGAGTTAACCAACAATCCAGCGGGCTGCTAGCGAGTCCAAATGCGCTGATCACTCCTCGAATGCGTCCCCACACTTGAGAGCTCCCCCCTAGGAATCCGAGCATGACATCTCCGTGTCCGCATGCGAATTTGCTCAAGCTTTCCATAACCAAATCTGCACCGAAGCGGGCGGGTTGGCAGATGGCTGGCGTGGCGAAGGTGTTGTCGACAAGGACGAGGCATGGGGCGGAGGGAGAAGCGTGTGCACGGTCACAGATCGATTGAAGGTCAGGGACGCTCATGCGAGGGTTTGTAATGGTCTCAACGATAGCGAGGCGAGGGTTCTGCGCGAATGCTTTGTCCCATTCCACGAGATTGGTCGCGTCCACATCGATCCATTGGATACCCCATCGGTGCAATTCTTCTTTGACGAGGTAGGACGTTTTGCCGTAAAGAGGCTGAGCGAGGACGACGGTATCTTTGGGGTTCAAAAGAGAAAGACAGGCTGCGGCCAGTGCGCTCATGCCTTGAGCGGTCACTATCCCGTGCTCGGTTTGATGGAGTGACACGAGTTGTGCGGCGAGGTCGTGCGCATTGGGATGTCCATCTCGGCGATAGACAAACCCCTCGGATGTGCCTCCCAGAATTCCATCCGCTTGTTCGACAGAATCCATTTCCCAAACACCTGAAAGTTGAATGGGCGGAGAAATGGGACGTTGAGAAAACTGTTTCATGGTGGGCTACAAAATCGCTTTGAACTGAAGATAAGACCACCAGCAAATTGCAGCGGTGATCGCGATCAAGGCCAGCGTGTACAAGGTGTTGACCAGGGACCAAATGATTTTTTCGCGACGGGAGAATGAACGGCTAAACCAAAGCAGCGGTAGTCCCAGAAAACCGGTTACCCCAAACAGAGTCACGAACACCAGAACACGAGATGTCTGGCGATCGAGTAGAGGCGAGCGGCCGGCTGGCTTTTCCGAGGCCGGTGGCGATGGATTGGCTCGGTTCTCGGTCATGTTCTTATCAAGTAGGCAGTTTGCCTTCTGCGATTTCTTGCTCCCATTGGTCGATCAATGGCCAGCCGATGGCGCATGTTCCAAAATCGGAAAGGTGCAAGTAGCTGTTCAATCTCGCGATGACTTGATCGAGCATTTTTGGATCTTTCCGAAAATAGGGGCCGTGGCTCGGAAGAAGCCATTCGACATCCGCATCGCGAATTCGTTCAAGCGATGCGATGAATGCGGGTATGTCGCTACCGTGGTGAGCATCGATCGCACCGACACCGCCATCGCGGTAGATGTTGTCCCCGCTGAGGAGCAAGTTCCCCAGACGGAATGCGAGTTGGCTGTCGGCATGCCCCGGGGTCGACCAGACTTGGAGCGACAAGTTTCCGATCTTGATAACATCTCCGTCATTGATGTGGTTTTCTACGGTGACGGCGGGCATCTCCTCGTGAATACCTTGGGCTTCGATTTCTGCGAAGGTTTTCAAGCGGTCGCCTGCTTCGAGCAAGTTCGCCGCCTTGGGATGGGCCGTGACGGTGGTCTTTAGGATTTGTTTGAGTTTAGCCAGTCCTTGGCAATGGTCGACGTCGGCATGGGTGGCAATGAGAGTCTTGCATTTTGATAGGCCAAAATCCAAGTTCCGAATGAGTTCGACGATTTCATCCACGTCATCTTCGTAGCCGACGTCAATCAGTATCCATTCATCTTGATCGTGGATTAGATAAACATTGCATCCAATCAAATGCCCAGCTTGGACGTTGAGTTCGATCACGTTGGGAAAGATGTATTTGCGTTGGAGCATGCGGACTACCTGATAAGCGGAGAAGGAGACGCGATGAATCGAGAACGGATTGTTTTTCCATGTTCGGATGGGGCATTGTAGGGAACAGGAAAGCAAATGGAAAACGGTTAACGGATCGGAAGACCTGCGGAGGGTTCGGATTCGGTCGTCAGGGTCATGAGAGTGCCCGACTCGTATTTCACCTGAATCAAGGCTTGCATGTGTTCCACCTGTTTCGTCGCCAGTTCCCGTTCGGCGGCGAAGAGTCGCATTTCCGCGTCGATCAGTTCGTTGAGAATCGAGCTGACCGAACCGCCTTCACCGAAGAAATCCCCGAGTCGTGAGTCATAGGCTTCGACTTCCGCTGCAGCCGCCTCCGCTGCCCGGAGGGAGGCGAATATGGACAAGTAGGTTCCTTTGGTTCGTTCCACCGAGCGATAGACTTGGGCTCCAGCTTCCATCAATTTGTATTCAAAATCACAGACCAGCTTTTCGACGGCCAGCGCGCGGCCTAACTGATTGGCTCTGGCGGCGCGATTATTGAACGGGTTCTGATAGACCAGTCCGCCAGCATAGCTGGGAGCGCCTGTATCGAATTGTCGCAGGAAAGACTGCAGGAGCTGTTTGTCCCCCTCAAGTCCCCGAACATAGCCTTCGAGTACGAGATCGAGCGTTGGCTTCAGTTCATTGATTGCCAACTGTCGCTGAACGGATGCGACCGAGATTTCGTGGCGGATGGCTTGAACATCGCCGCGGTACATGATGGCGTTGTAGTATTCGTCTTCAAACGCATCGACGGGTGGAAGGGACGCGACGGGCAGGGTCATCGGGATCAGCTCATCGCAGACGGTGCGTTGAATTTCAGGTGCGCCGACGAGCAAAGCAAGCTCTGCTTGGAAGCCGCGGATCTTCGCTTTTACCTCTACGATGATAGCATCGAGTTCGGCGATGGTTTTTTCAGCGCGTAGCAAGTACATCGAGAGCAAATCGCGACCATCTCGATATTGCAAGCGAATCTTCAAGTCTTCGAAACGAGCCCGAGCATTGATGGCTTGCGCCATTTGGAAGCGAGCTAGGACCAGTTCCCAATAGACGGAATGGATGCGAATCGTTTGGTCTTGCAGCTCTCGATTGGCCATTGCGATCGAACCTGCCGTTTTGGTTTCGTTAATCACAATGGTGGAAGTGTTGTAAACAACCCCAGCCCCTCGCATCAAAGGTTGGGTGTAATTGAGCATCAGCTTCGAATCGACTTGATTGTTCGGCTGGAAGAAGAGGGAGTTGCTGTCCTTTGCATTGAACGCTTGGCTGAATTCCGTTTTGCCACCGAAGGAGTTGCGATCGCGGATGCCGACGGAGTTATCCCACGTGTAGTCGTTGAGCCGTGTGGGTCCACCGGTGGTCAGTGTGTTGCCGACCGGGTCGGATGTATCGCGGAACATCGACTGGGCAAATCCACGCGGATCCAAATCTCCTCGTGCAACATCAATCTCTGTTCCTTGGATGCGAGGGACTTTGAGGATGCTTTGCACTCGTTTGGAGTATTGCGTGGAGAGCCAGACCAACTGATCGAGCTGGACGTAGCAGATTCTTTCTTGCCGTGAGGTCAGAAGCGGGCGCAGAGCTCCGCTCGTGGTGGACTCCCACCAAGCTCCTCCCCAAGGGTAGGTCGGTAGGTTCTCATCCTCGTCTGGTACATAAGCCTCGACCGCGGGTTGGCGAGATAAGGATGGTCGAATCTCGGGATGGACTGGCTGCGTCGCCTGGGGAAGCGATTCCGCGGGCAATGGCAGAGGCTCGATCAAGTTTGGCAGCGATTTCTTGTCACCCGGGAGCTGTACTGCTGGGAGGTTTGCTGCTGGGAGGTTTGCTGGCAGGGAGATCGGCAGCGCGGAAGTGGAAACGGCTGCGGACGGAAGTGTTTTCTGATTTGCGTTTAAAAAGCGTTCGAAATCCTCGCTCGAGATGCCTTGAGAGGGCGCAGCTGGAAGCGAGGGTGTTTTCTCTGCTAGCCGAGTCGATGCGGGGGCGGGTATAGGTGGCTGCCACGACAGGGCGGATGGCGGGCTCAAGGCGCAGAGCAACACCGCGGCGATTAACGCCCAAACGGTAGCTGCGTGAGTCACCTTACCGCCGAAAACCACTCGACACTCCTTTGTTGACGATTGCGATCCCTCCTGGATGGCATCCCTCCTTATCGTACGGTAAACCGCCGCGCTCAAAGCAATCTGCTTGGAGTGCGGTCGATTCCTTGGGGAATGATCGATTGGGACTCAAGGTTGGAAGAATCTGTGCAAGCCGAAAACTTTCGCCACTTTCCCTGCCTGTCCACTTCGCTTGGCACCATGGGGCATTCGTATCGATGCAATCGTTACAGCCTGCGTGATCCTTTCATTTACCCGACGACTAGCCGCAATTCGTAGCAATCTGGCAGGGTATGCAGGCAGGTCGCACAAATTGATCAACAGTTGGGAGGTTTCTTCTGCAGAAAGTGCGGTCGAGATCCGAGCGGCCGCTTTTTCCCAATACAGAATTCCATTTCGTACCCATGCCACGGTTAAAGATCACCTACAAAATGGCGATCATCCTAGCGACAATGTCGTTCGGACCGATGCTGGCTGGACAGTTGACGGGGTTGTTTCAAGACGACTCGATCGAGCTACAGAAAGAGCGAGCCGAACAGAGCAGGTTGATTGCTACGGCGTGTTCGAGTCATCTCAGCACCTCCGACAGTTCCAAATTGCAGGTGGGATGTCGCGAGCTGTTGCGCAAGATCGACGATTTACGCAGCCTTCGGATATTACGGCACGACGGGTTGGTGCTTTACGCCAGCCCTGGGCATGAACAATACTGGACGTTGCCGGTCGAATCCCCTTCGACGCTGGATCAAGTCCGGATTCCTTTGATGCGGGGAAATTCTGTTTACGCCGAATTGGAGGTTGCGTTTCAACCGGTTGAACAGGACATCGCCTCGGTTTTGGCGCGGTGGCTCGCAGTGGCCGGCATAGGATTTCTCTTGAACTTCGGCAGTTTTTCGCTGTTCTTGAACAAAGCGCTCAGCGTTATGGATCCGAAGAGCGCTGTGCCGAAGCGAGTTCGCAATACGCTTGACACAATTGTTGGTGGCGTCGTGATTCTCGATGCCGGCGGAAAGATTTTGTTGGTGAACGATTCGTTTGCCAAGTACGTATCGCAGCCGATCGATGCATTGACCAATCAAGAGCTGACTCAATTGGGGTGGACCCGTGACGAAAGCGACGAGGATTGGCCTTGGGAGTACGTGATCCGCGAGCAGTCTCAACGGGCGGGTGTAAAAATCCACTTGCGGACGGGCGAAGAGCAACGGACCTTTATGGTCAACGCGACCCCTGTCTTTGATGCTCAAGAAAGAATCTCCGGCGCACTGGTTAGTTTTGAAGACATCACCTTGATGGAAGAGCAGCGCCGTCACTTGTTAACGGTCTTGCGAGACTTGGAAACATCCAAAGAGCAGATTCGAAGGCAGAACGAGGTGTTGCATGAACTGGCGACACGCGATGGATTGACTGGCGCCCTCAACCGTCGAGCTCTTTTGGAGAAGATTGGTGCGATGTGGGAGTCACGCAATCGCGGAGATCGCGGGTTGGTGACGATCATGATGGACGTCGACCATTTCAAGAAGCTCAACGACCAGCATGGCCACGCCGCGGGGGACGCTGTTTTGAAAGACGTCGTGAAAACCGTATCGCGGATTGTCGAAGGAAGAGCTGTATTGGGCAGGTTTGGTGGGGAAGAGTTCTGCGTCGTGATTCAGAATGCGACGTTGGAGGAGGGAGCGTCGATGGCGGAGGAGATTCGAGCTGGAATCGCCACTGAGCTAGCGGATCCCTATCGAGTGACTGCAAGCCTTGGTGTATCGAGCAGTATTCATGGCGCCCCGAATATCGAGGGGCAGATCGAGCAAGCGGACCAAGGACTTTATGCTGCGAAGCATGGCGGTCGAAACGGATACCGCGTATGGAGTCCTGAACTTGAGGAGCAAGCCAAGGAGGAGGAGAAGAAAAAGGCCGCGAAATTGGCGGCGACCGATGTCGAAGAGCAGCCTATTTCCTACCACGCCGTGGTGACGCTGAATTCCGCCTTGATCGCGAAGTCGCCCAGCATCGCAGCGCATTCGCACCGAGTCGCTGAGATATGCGCGACGATGGCGAGAGGGGTGCTGCCGGTTGGTCAGCTCTACACACTCGAGATAGCAGGAATGTTGCACGACATCGGCGAGTTGGCCATGCCGGACAGCGTGAACGAGTTTGAAGAATCGCGAGCTTTGAGTTGCATCAGCAAAGGGGTTCAGATTTTGCGAACAGCCTTCCAAAGCAAGGTCTTGCTGGGGATCGTGAAATACCAAAACGCGACGGTACGCGAGCTCGATGCGGTTATGGATGAGACCGTAGTGACGGGGGCAAAGATTCTCGCGATAGCCAATGCGTATGATTTGCTCACATCCGAACTTTCCGATGCACCGATGTCTCACGACGAAGCCATGGTTTGTTTGCGACGCGAGGCGGGAGTTCGATTCTGTGCGGAGTGGGTTGAGAGATTTGCCGATTCGCCTTACGGATGGCGTCCGATTGCGGGGGCGATGGAGCCCGATACTTTAGACAGTGCAGCGTTGATGGTCGGTTATCAGCTGGAACGGGTGATCTACAGCTTTGAGTCCGGGAATCTAGCGGGGTTGAAGCCGAGGTTGGAGAGTTTGCAGAACTTGGCCCGCAAGATCGACATGCCTTGGATTGGCAAGATCATCGAGGAGTTCAAGGGAGATGTGGAGCGAAAAGCGGTTGCCGATTGGGGATCGCTCGCTCCGATTGTTCAAGACCTGGTGGAGATTTGCTTGAGTATCCAGCGAGCCCATTTGCGAATGGATCTTTCGCGTCCAGCGGCAGTGAGAGCGAATGAGGGGACCCGGTTGCTGGAAAAGGCGCCGGTCTCGGGTGAAGCGATTGTCTTAGACTAGGTTTTTCATTTTGTCCCGGGCACGGGACAGGAGTGGACCGACACTGTTTTCGGGCATCCCGATGCGCGAACCGATTTCTTGGTAGCTGCAGCCGTCCAGATGGAACATCCTCAAAGCGGTCGCTTCATTGGGGGAAAGCTTTTCGAGTGCAGCTTGGAAATCGATGGGATCGGGGCTGTTCGCAAAGGGTCTGGCGTTTGGAAGCTCCGAAACGGCGTTGTTGTGTGGCGTGGGGATGCGAAGTTGGGAGAGTCGTCGGACGATAACGCGTCTTGCGATCACGGTGAGGTAGGTTGCGAGGGAGCTATTGCCGCGAAAACGGCGGAGGGGGGCGAAATCTTTGTCGATCCACGACAAGAAGACTTCTGCTACGAGATCGTCGCGGGAGTCAGCCGTGATTTGGATGTTGCGCGCGGCGGCCGTGTGATTTACGACGTGGACGATGAGAGCGAGGAAGCGGTCGGTGAATTCCTGCCAAGCGGCCGAGTCTTTCGCTAGGCACTTGTCGAGCAGTTCGCGATCGAGATTGGAGAGTGCCACGGCGGTGCGGGGAAAAGAGGGCGGACGGCTGCGAATCGCTGGCTGCGAACGCGGTTGCAGAAGGAATTACTCAATATTAGGTAGCGAGATGGACGACAGCAAGCAGAATCGAGTTTCTTGACACCTGGTTTCCTCGCCCCTACGATGCGAGACGCGTTTGTTCCGGCAAGGAAAAACCAGATTGATTTGGGCTTGCCCGACGATCTTTTCGATAGGTTTCGCAATAAGAAAGAGGGATTTGAAATGACGCACGTTGTGACCCAACCTTGCGTTGGCTGCCGATACACAGACTGCGTGGTAGTCTGCCCCGTGGAGTGCTTTTACGAAGGCGAGAAGATGCTTTACATTCATCCGGATGAGTGCATCGACTGCGAGGCGTGCGTCGCCGAGTGCCCTGTGGAAGCCATTTTCCATGAAGACAACGTTCCATCGGAGTGGCAGAGTTACATTGCTTTGAATGCGGAGAAGGCTCCGGAGAGCAAGGTGATCACGGAGAAGAAGAAGCCTTTGGTCGATTCGTGATGTCGGCGGCTTTTCGGGAATTCTCTCAGAGAAGACTCAAGTTGCTTGGGGTAAAGGAACGATAAACTGGTCTCCGCGAGGATGCACGGCGGACCTTGAAAAAACGGGATGGCGTGGTTTTTCAAAAAACTGCGTTGACAGGAGCGAAAGGATCGATAGGATTCTCGCTCCTGGTTCCGGCCAGGAACCCGCTAGTTGGATTCGCGCACGTAGCTCAGTTGGTTAGAGCGCGTCGCTGATAACGACGAGGTCCGTGGTTCGAATCCACGCGTGCGCACTGGTTAGTTCGGGGGTGTAGCTCAGTTGGGAGAGCATCTGCTTTGCAAGCAGAGGGTCATGGGTTCAAGTCCCTTCACCTCCACTCGAAAATCATCCAAAACAATTTCAAAAAAGGCCTTGCGGCCCACAAAGAAATCTGGATGATTCTCGCTCCCTCGACCGACGCAAATCGGACGCGACGCAAGTCGCGAAAAGAGTTGCGAAAGTCGAGGCGGTCAAAAAAATCTTACGAAACCACTTGACGCGAGTCAGTGACCTCAGTAAGATGGTGACCCCTCGCAAGTGACGAAAGTCGCGAGCGAAACTGATCTTTGACAATTTGGTTGGATTGGTAGATGGCATCTGAAATCGTGCCGAGTCCTTGATTTTTCCGGTTAGGGACGAGGGCACGAATGATATGTTTAAACCGGTTCTGAGAAGAACGCTTGCTGATTATTCAGCTGAGCTTTAATGAACCGTTTTGAACGAGCGCAAGAAGGATAGGCGAGTCAGTGGTGCGATGTGAATCGTGCGAGCTGGCAAGATGATCGGATCGAGCGGCTCGGTGCAGTGTTGTTGGTTGCTGGTCATGAGAATGATCGGTGAACAATGATGTTGGGTTGAGTTGAGTTCGAGATTCCGATGGTCAAGTTACTAAGGGCGCACGGGGGATGTCTTGGTATTGAGAGGCGATGAAGGGCGTGGAAGTCTGCGAAAAGCTTGGGTGAGTCGACAAACAGGCGTTGATCCCGAGATACCCGAATTAGCGTATACTGAATTCATAGGTATACGTGGCCAACCCAGGGAATTGAAACATCTTAGTACCTGGTGGAAAAGAAAGAAAAATCGATTCCGTTAGTAGCGGCGAGCGAAAGCGGAAGAGCCCAAACCGAGAAGGTTTCCTTCTCGGGGTTGTAGGGCCACTCACATGGGAGTTACAAAGCGACAGCTAGTTGAAGTATCTGGAACGATACACCATAGACGGTGACAGTCCGGTAAACGAAAGTTGAGCGCCTCCCGAGTGGTACCTGAGTAGGGCCAGTCACGTGAAACCTGGTCTGAATCTGCGGGGACCATCCCGCAAGGCTAAATACTCCTCAATGACCGATAGTGAACTCAGTACAGCGATGGAAAGGTGAGAAGAACCCCTGTTAGGGGAGGATTA
>JALOQZ010000122.1 GCA_025459245.1 Pirellula sp. | reverse complement strand
TTGTTTTCAGCGAGTGTTGCCGTCTACAGCGCCATCCCGTTTGCGAAAGCGATGTTTGGATGGACTATTGACGCAAACTATTCATTCCTCTTGCTGGGAGTTTGGTGCAACCTCCTGTTCGTTCTGCCATTCGATCGATTTTTTCAACGGTTTCATGAACCCCGTCCCTTCACTAGCTACCTTCCGGTTTGGAGAGGTCGACCAGTTCAAATAGCGAATGTCTTTGGGGTGGTGCTTCTGACTGGTCTTTCGCTTGTATTGGTCGTTCATGTTTTAGACCTAGGCGTAACGGCAATGACCCCTGCTGTTTGGGCTTGGTTAGCCATTGTTCTCGCTGGCCATGCGATCTGCACGTTAACAACGAGGAGTTACCTCGCGGGCGTGTTTCAAAGTGTCGTTTGGACCTTTGCGATTGGTTTGGCAGCAGCCCTCTATAAGCTAAATGTCGAGTCCTCGATCGCTCTTTTCACCGCTGTTGCGACGATCGCGTCTGCAGTTGGATATTTACTGACTCAAAACTCTGACCTTGGATTCCGTTGGATCGATACGGCAAATTCGAAGGAGTCGTTAACGCCTAGGATCCGGCCTGCTTTTGTTCCTGCTGGGAACTGTTGGGATGCGTTTTTTGTCCCTGCTTGGCGATGGCTTGCTGTGGCATTCACATTGCGATTTTGGTGATGAACCATCTAGAGTTGAGAGGCACCCCACTGTCATGGCCCATCGTTTTGTTGATGGCTTGGCTCGCTGGCAATATCGTTGTGGTGCGTCTCCCAGTTGCCGTATCGATTCTTGGGGTGTTGCTACCTCTGGTTGTCACTGGCGGTCTGATCGATTTAAGGTTGTTTAAAGTAGATTTTGAAGTTCTGCCCTTTGTTTGGTCTGTAGTCCTTGGGGGCATAGCATTGCCCGTGAAGTTCTGGTTTCCACGTACAGCAATTACTCGTCCTCTATTGAAGTGGTGGGACGCTACTATCGCTCTGTGGTTCATCGGTGTTCTCATGTTCTGCTCGATACCATATGACCCATTGTTAGCAGGAGCCGGTGCTCTGTCGCTTGGGATTTTGTATGTTCTGTACCAACCTCCATTGAGTTCTCGCAGGTTTGGGATCGGAGCAATCTTGCTGAATTGCTTCTTATTCTTACTCGTCTGTCAAGCGATCAGAATTTCATTCTGGAACGTTATCTTTTCGGCTGGCTGGTTTCGAATCTATGCAGTTCCCGTTCCGCTTCTGTCGGTATTCGCCTTCAATCTCCTCGTCATCCAAGCCCTAATGCCAAGATTGAACGCAGGCATTCGAAGGTTCTGGGAAGTGGTGCTGGTGTTTATGATCGCCAGGATGCTTTGCTATGTTTGCATTGGGCATCATGGCCAACCGGGGTGGATTATCGCTGGGGGGATCCTGTTGACTCTGCTCAGTATTATCGAGCTGAGCAAAGCCTTTAATTATCAACGCGAGGATCGCGTGTGGCTCAGCCTTGCATACCTCTTTGGTGCGATTGTTTTGGCGATGGTTCAGAACCCGATTAATAGCTTAGTTCCCTTTATACCGTTGGGCTGCACCTGTCTGGCCATTGCGCTTGCTTGGGCCTCCGAAAGATCTATCGTCAACGGGGATTGGCGGTTCGCGAGTCGTCCCTTTCGATTGGCTGCCGTTGGGATTGCATGCTGTTTGGCTATCAACTTTTTTATCTCGCATACGCTCGGTCATCCAGGGACAAGTAAATCCATTACGACGCTCTGTTTATTCCTTGGTGCTTTCTACACCGCAATGGAAGCCTACTCGACCAAATCGGAATGGAGTCTTTGGGGGTTCCTGGTCTTGATCAATGCGGGAATCGCATCGTGGACGAGGACTGCCGGCTACAGCGATCTGCAGTTCTATTTGGTGCCGATGGGGTTATCGCTCATCGCTA
Source organism: Pirellula sp. (assembly GCA_025459245.1). GTDB lineage: Bacteria > Planctomycetota > Planctomycetia > Pirellulales > Pirellulaceae > JBKCUI01. The sequence continues at coordinate 10,453 of JALOQZ010000122.1, read as the reverse complement.
TGGTCGAACTGCTTCGATCCCGTTTGCCCCAAGCAACCGCTCAAAACATGAGATTGGCTGGGGCCCTTGTGGTCCTTGTTTCCCCTATGGTTCAGATCGTGCAAGGAAGCTGGTGGCACTTGATCTCGTTGATGATCCTAAGCGTCCTTGTGATGTTGCTCGCGATCGGGATGAGAATCAAGGTTTTGATGGCGACCGGCGCTGCTTTCTTGATGGTAGATCTGGCCTCCATTTTGGTTCGAACTGCAATCGACAAGCCCGGTGCTCTTTGGGTGACAGGCCTGTCGATCGGAGTCGTGGTCATAGCAATGGCTGCGATATGTGAAATCTATCGCGATCGAATCCGTGCTCGCATTCGAGAGCTTTCTGATGAGTTGGCGACGTGGAGCTGAGCGGTATTCACTCCTGTCATTTCTAGGTAGTTTATTTCTCTCAAGGAGATGGTTTATGTCTTGGTTATCTCAATTCACATTGATCATGCGATCGAATGTAACTGCTTTACGGGAGCAGATCGAAGACCCGGAAAAAGTTCTACATCAACTTTTGATCGACATGCAAAATGAGCTTGATGTCGTTCGCTCCAGCGTTGCGGACGCTGTCGCCGATGAGCTTCTAATGCGAAAGCGAATCAGTAAAGAGGCCGAGGAAGAAGCAAAATGGCAATCGCGAGCGACGCAAGCCATCAAACGCGGGGACGAAGATGTCGCGCGAACCGCGCTGGAGCAACGCTTGTCCAGCACTCAACGGTTGGAGCAATACAAGGCGGATCACAACAAACAAGTTGTTGAGGTCGAGAAACTAAAAGCATCTGTTCGGGACTTGGAAGACAAGATTCGCCAAGCGCAACACAAAAAGACACTATTGGTCGCAAAGCTGGCTCGTGCTAAATCGACTGACAAAATTCAAAGTGCTTTGGAACGAACCAACAGCAAATCGGCTTTCTCGCACTTCCGAAAACTGGAGGATCGAATCGATCGACACGAAGCCAAATTGGAGGCTCTCGCCGAAATGAATAGCGATGAAATTCCTAGCGACTTGGAAGAAGAGTTTCTGCGTCAAGAACAAAAGGAACGCCTCGAGGCAGAGCTTGATGCGCTTCGCAAACTAGCCTCTTCAGAAAGTTCTCTATGAAAAACGGGCTGTTAGAGACATTCCGAGAGTTGTTGAGCACATGGTGGAATCAGGATCGAATTCGCGTTTCCACTCGCTCGCTGCTCTTGGGGTCTTTACGCCCTGGGGATCATCTAATCTTTCGCGATCATCTCTACGTGTTGATTCGAGTAGAGGAATTGAGAAACGAGGAAATCAGGAATGTACGCGTCTTGCATCTGAGTGATGACGAGGGGCACCACGCCCGGCCCCTTTTCATTATCTTGGTTGCATCGCTGGACGGCGAGCCGAGTTTTCGGCAATACTGGACCCGGCAAAGGCCGAACGATCACGATACCTTGCTTCTTCCGAGCGAACAACTCCGTTCAAAACTCCAAACACGCCCGGTTGGACTAGAATGGGAATGTTTGCTCGACGAGGATTGGATGATCCCTTCTCAAAATCTTTCACCCTGAAAACGCCAATAAAATGTTAGAACGGTTGGAATGGTTATTGGTGGGGCTTTCAGGGCTCTTCGAGCTTGTTCTGCTCTTGCTCCTCTGCCAACCGATCAATCGCAAATACGCTGCACCCTGGCTCAAATGGCTTGTCGGTGGCGCCTTTCTCTTCCATCTGGGATACTTTGGAAGACTGTTTTTCTTTCATGAAAAAACCGACGCTGCTCACGTTGGGGATCGGGCAGCGATGTTTGTTCTCTGTTGCGGTCTACTGATCATGCCTTCGGCGATGCTCCATGCCGCCCTACACCTACGGACGAGTCTTCGGAGTCCCAGTCCGGCAACGGCCCACCACAGTCGCCTTTATTGGACTCTCTACCTTCCGCTCGGGCTGCTATTACCCGCGCTTTATCAAATACTTACCGGCCCCCGCGGCGATTTTATGGAAAGCGTGCAGCCTATCCAGCCAATCTATATCGGGTGGTTGGCAACCGCGAATGCGATTTGCACCATTATCTTTATTTACATTTCTATTTCGACACCATACCCCAATCGACGTCGATTCTTCGTCTGGATCTCGTCGCTACTCATTCTGTTTACGATTGCCGCGACTGCCTATGTCCTCCTAGCTGACCGACCCGAATGGGAATACCCTCTTCGTATCGGTTTGGCGATCGCGCCGCTGCTCCCATCCGTCGTCCTCGTCTGCTATGTCATTTCGAACCGGTTATTGCCTGTCGTGTTTGAGCAAACGACGGTTTATGGAGGGGTTCTCGTCGGAGGTCTCTTCACACATCAATTGCTGGCACAGCCGGTCGCCAATCGCCTGAGATCCTATATCAATGTCGACTTCGTTGTCCTTGAGCTCGCGGTTGTGGTCCTGCTGATTTACTGGATTAAGCCATTGCGAAGACGTGCGAGCGAATCGCTTCGGTTCTTGATGAGTCCAAAGGCCTTTCAAGTTCGGGATGCGATTCGCGAATTAGCCTTGGAAGTCACACAACAGACTTCACCTGACATTCAAGCGAGGTGTGAATGGTTTGCTGAACAGCTACGAAATCGCTTTGAACTGACCTGGGTTCGTATTCTTTATCTAGATGCGATGGCCCCTATCGAATCCTATCGCGATTTCCGTGTGCAAGATCCCGATCCATCTCGGGTTCGCGTGTCTCCGTACAAAGCCTCTTATGCAGAGCATCAACCAAAAGCCGTCTTGGATCTACTGAGGACACTCGTTTCTCGAACCCTTCCTCTCGAACGAGGTGGTACCAATTCGAAAGAGCTAGAAGAAGCCATGGACGCTCTCGATTGTGACGTCGCCTTTCCGATGAACTATCAATCGATTCGGGGCGCGATTCTCTTCGGAAACGACAAGAGCTTTTTGCAACTTGCTGACGAACAATTGACGTCCCTCTTGGTACTGGTCGATCAATTCGCTGCAACATTGCAAAATCTACACGAAGAGCGTTTGCGTCGATCGATGGAGCGAGATTTATTCCAAAAGGAAAAGCTTTCGACGTTGGGTATGATTTCCGGAACCCTCGCGCACGAGCTGCGAAACCCACTTTCTTCCATCCGAACCATCGCCTCTTTGATCGCTGAAGAAACGCCAACCGATAGCCCTCATCAGCACGATGTGAATATGATTGTTTCGGAAGTCGATCGACTTCACCTCACCCTGCAACGTGTTCTCGAGTTTGCCCGTTTGCCGGAGGAATCAAACAGCGGATCCGAGCCGGATCGAATTATCTCCAAGATCGGGTCGATTCTTTCCTACTATGCACTGCAGCGAGGGGTGGTGCTTGAATTCGAACTCGGAGCGGCACATGCAATCGTGGCTGGGAGCGAACAGACGTTGAACGAAGTCTTTATGAATCTCGTTAAAAACGCGATAGAGGCTTGCGCAGAATGCGCGCAAGCGAAAGTGAAAGTCATTACTTCCATGAACGATGAATCCTTTCAAGCGTCCGTTATAGATAATGGCAAGGGCATTGCTCCAGACGATCAAGATTGCATCTTTGACGCATTTGTGACCTATAAAGAGTCGGGGACTGGTCTCGGGTTGTACATTGTCCGAGAACGAGTTCAAGAGCTTGGAGGTAGCATCCAGCTTCATTCTTCCCCAAATGCAGGAGCTACTTTTAAGGTCACTCTCCCTCGGACCAAGAAATAGGCGGCGGCCAGTCGAACTAACGGCCAGTCGAACTAACGGCCAGTCGAACTAACGGCCAATCGAACTAGTCGGAGGGACCTAGTGCCGCAGGCGCGCGCTTCCAATTCGAATACGCATGGAGCATGACCGAAAACAACACCAATGCGTAGGCGATTAGTTCCAGCGGCTCTGGTCTGTCCCGATCGAATATCCACTCGATCGACGCGATGATCGGCAGGGAGGATAAACCGAGCGAAGTAGCCAAAAATGCCGGCAATCTCGCATATGCAGCCGTCATCCAAAGTTGTGCTACAACACCCGTTACCCCAATTCCCAGCAAAAACCAACACTGTTGGTCCGTCGGGAAAACCCAAAGGGAACTCCAAAAACATAGGGCCGTCGCTGCTAACGCAGCCATGAAGAGAAAGACGGTTAAGCTCATAGGGAAGATCTGGCTCACTTGACGAAGCGAGAAGTAAGCCAAGGAGGCGAACAACGCTCCCATCAAGCCAATAAGCCAAGCGTCGGTCGGACAGGAACTAGCCCCAGGGACTCCAAGTAACGACGTTCCCAACAATCCTAAAAAGACATAGCCAAGTTGTTTGCTCGTAGGTCGTTCACCGAGGAATCGCCAGCCAAGGATGACAACGAAAATCGGTGCTACGTCAGCGATAGCCCGTGCATTAGCGACCGTTGTTTTTGCAATCGTCGCAAAATAACAAACGCCTGACCCGGCCCCTGCGACCCCTCGCAATATCAAGTACTTCGACGCCGGATTCCTGAAGTGGCCGAACTCATGCCAACACCAGGGAAGAAGGATGATTGCCCCGAGCAACCCTCGAAAGAACACAATCTCGGTAGAGGGTATCTCGCGACTGAGGTGCTTAGCCCAGTAACCCATCACGGCAAAAGCAAGCGCGCTGGCGATCGCAAAAAGGAGACCCGACTTTTTGAAAACCATTTGGCGACCGCCGAACTGTTTCTAAGCGCCTATCCGACAACCATTAGCCGCTTCGGCGCTAGCCGCGGTTTCCTATGGGCCCTAAATCAATGCTGGCAAGCTATCAGTATTGACGAATCGCAGCGTTTGCCAACTCGAGTTTCACTTGGAAACGACCGGAAATGGGTTTTCATACTGGCGAACCAACGACCCATCCTCCAAACTCCAGATTCCGATCTCGCCACCAAGCCCACCCAACGCAATCGCGCCGCTGTCCTGGTCCATCGCAAGCGATGCAACACGAAAAGGGCTCTGCACGGTTCGGGCAATTTTGTTCCCCTTCAAATCGATGACGTACCAAGGCCCCTCGGCAGTCGCGATGACGGACTTGTCCTGCGACGTGACGATACGCCGAGGCTCTCCGGCGATCGCCAGACCGGCAACTTTTTTAGCCCCTGCGGTGGACCAGCGGTGCCATTGTCTATCAGCACCCACTGTCTGCCATTCGCCGGGGGTGTTCGTCGTAGCAATGCCTCGCACGGCAGCCTGGTGGCCGGAGTAGCTAGCGATAATATCCCAAGTCTTCGTATCGAAAACCTTGCAAGTCTTATCATGACTGGAACTCGCTAACTGTGTACCATCGAAACTGTAAGCGATCTGCGTCACCCAGTCGGAGTGACTCGATAGAACTCGCGTTATCGCGAGAGAGTCGATGGTCAAGATTTGAATCGTTCCATCTGCCATCGCGCAAGCGACTTCCTGACCCGAAGGATGGAGAGCCAAATCTAAGACCAAATCGGTGCCCAACGTTTTCGCCTTCACCAATGGAGCAGACTCCATCGAGGTCAAGCGAACTTCACCTCGCAGTCCGGGTATCCCTCCAGCCGTTATCCAGAACTTCCCGTCCATGGATGAAATGATGGCCATCGTTCTTTGTGGCTGATGAACAATGCGTTGCACTAAACCGTTCGTTTGGGCGTGCGTAGAAATCAACTCGTGATATCCACCAAACACAACCTCTTTGTGCCCCATTGCAAACCGCAGGGCGGTGATTGGCTGCGGCCGTGAATAGCTGACTGGTGATGAAACCATTTTGGGGGGAATGATCATCCAGAGTGGTTGCCTTTCGTCTTCCACATCAAACTTAGCGCCGGTCGAAATCCATTTCTTTAAGACCTGGATGTCTGTACCGTTGAGCGGCTCGCTATCGGAAGGCATTCGGATAGCCGGATCGCTCGCACAGACACGGGCAAGCAATTCGCCACTCTCCACGGGATCGGCATCCGGACGGGGGACGATGGGGGCATCCCCCGACTCGCCTGGTGTTTTGAGATATGCGATGGTATCCAGCCGATATCCACCATCGGCTCGCTTTGCGCCATGACACGCGACGCAGTGCTCCTGAAGAATGGGAGCAATTTCTGTACGAAACGAAATATCCTTTTCGGCCGCCGTGTCATCGGCTCGAACGGAACTTTCAAGAACAAAGCGCAATAAACAGAAGACGGTAACCGAAAACGGATAAAGGAACGGAAGTCGCATAAGATTGCTGTTGGTTTTAGTGCTGGAATAGAAATTCATCGGTGTTGAGCAATACCCAGCAAAGGTCCTCCAACCCCGCTTCCAAGCTCTCTTTCGACTTGCAGTGCGTTAAACATTTTTGCAATTCTTCATCGCTCGGCTCCCTGCAAAAACCGGTCAAATACAGATCCTTGATAATCGCCTCCACGCTGCTGCCCGAGCGAAGCATCTTGCGAAATCGATTGTTCGGGTCTCGCAGTTTCTCATAAAGAAAAACGCCGTTGAACAACTCGATGGCCATTCCTAAATTGGACTCCTCAGAACGCTCGCATGCACAGACCGTCGATCGTTCCGGTTGTCCAAAGACTCTTAAGAAATCGAGCTTGGCTAAATCGGGAGCCGGAATCTGTATCGCTTTAGTTCCTTCGGGCAACCCTCCGAACCGCTGTTGAGTTCCCAGTAGGTGATTCACCGCATCGAGCAAAGGCTCCGCACCTAGCAATCGGGGTTCCTGGTGAGAGAAGTAAAGCGAATCTGTCGCGTTGCTCTCATTCGTCGCAAAGTCGGCTTGATAGGTTCGACTGTTGAGAATCGCTCGTAACAACGCCTTACGATCATAGCCGCTTTCAACAAAGAACTTGGCGAGCGCATCTAAGAGGGGCTTGTTGGTTGGAGGATTGGAATCTCTGAAATCATCGATTGGATCGACAATTCCACGAGCAAAGAGATGGCTCCACACTCGATTGGCTTCGACTCGAGCAAAGAACGGATTGTTCGGATTCACCAACCATTCCACGAAGCCACGCCGCCGGTCTTCCGATTGTTCCGGGAGAGGCAAATCTCCAGGCACCCACGGCGACATGACTTGCCCCGTCCGCGGTTGCTGTATCTCTCCTTGATCGCTGGTCCATATCCACATTTCATTGGGGCGCGTCGTGCTCTTGCGTTGCACTCGATTAAAGAATGCGCTGAGACCATAGTAGTTGTCTTGCGTCCATCGCTCGAAGGGGTGGTTGTGGCATTTTGCACATTGCAATCGAGCTCCCAGGAACAATTGGGAAACAGTTTCAACGCTCTCTTGCGCGTCTTTGGCTGTTCGGAAGAAGTTGGCTTCAGGGTGGAGAAAAGTGCTTCCTTTTGAAAGAAGGAGCTCGCGAGCAAATTGGTCGTAGGGTTTGTTCGCTGCGATCGAGTCTTCGATCCAGCGGTGGAATTTGTGGGCTCCTTCGTCGGTAACTCCCTTGGCTGTGACGCGTAGCAAGTCGCTCCATTGGAGCGCCCAGAAACTCGCATGTTCGGGACGGTCTAATAACTGATCGATCCAACGTGCCCGTTTGTTTTTATCGACGCTAGAGAGAAATGCTCTCGTCTCTTCCTGTGTCGGAAGCTGACCGAGAATATCGAGCGAAGTGCGTCGCAAAAAGGTTGAATCATCGCATTCACCCGATGCGTTGATTTGAAATTGCTTGAGCTTATTGTCGACAAGTTGATCAATCCAATTCCGCTCCGGCTGTTGAACCCATTGGAAATCGGGCTTTGAATCTAGGTAGACAAAGGGAATCGATTCGATGTGTTCCAGGAATCGGACTAAGATGACGGTTTCACCCTGCGTCTTCGGGGTGACTACGCCGTGCTTTGAAACGGTGGCAACGGTGCTGCTCGAGCTTTCATAGGAAACCAGCTCAGTCACATCTCGCGTCTTGCCATTTGCAAACTCGGCCATGACGACCAGTTGTTGTGCTCCTGAATGAATCGATAGGGTTCGCCCGTCATTGGGATAGACGGAAAGCTTCACGCACCGTGATGCTTCTGGAGGATCTAACTTGGCGCCGCCGGCAATCCAGTCTCGCAGGATCCGGTATGCGGCATCCTCCTTGCGTAACTGCATTCCTCCGCCATGCGAAACTTTCATCATCCCTTTTTTGATCAATAAGCTCTCATCAGGCTCCAGCGTGTTTACCCGCCGTCCTGCATGCTCTTGTACCAATGTGAATGAGTCAAGTTCCTTGTCAAATGCCCTTAGCGATAATCGAAAACCGCCCTTTCCACTTGGTGAACCATGGCATGCACCGGAGTTGCATCCTTGCTTAGAAAGTGCGACCAAGACCTCGTTTTCAAACTCAACCGAGGATGCTGTTTCCGTCGCTGATACTTGGACGGGCACTGTTACAGTGAGTTTTCCAAGTTTTCCTGTCAGCGTTCCGTTGCCGGACTCCTTGGGATAGAAAACTCCGCTGCGAATCTCGCCAATTTTCGGGTCTGAGCATTCCCACTCGATGTACTCAGACCAATCGCGTGCGCTATCGAAGCGATCCCACCCAGTGACTGCTAGCCGCTGTTGATCCCGGTTTCGGTGGATCACAATTTGCGAAGGGAACGACTCGATGCGTTCTGGCGCATCAAACCATTCCATGGGGAGATGAACTTTTCCGAGACGACCTTTGCCCTGCACCTCGTAATAGAAGGGGAACGCAAATGACGCGGGGAAAGTGCCCGAGTCTTTCGATGTTCGTTTCATCGAGATTTGAAGATGCTCTTTGTCCAAGCTTCCTCGCGCACTCCATCCACTTTCAAGCTGCAACGTTGGGAACTCCGAACCCGGCGGTAGTTGGAAATTCAGTCCACTGAGAGGAATCTTCCAATCGATCGCCTCGACATCGCGGCTTTTACGCATGGTGGAGACCAAATGGACCTCTACTGGCTCATCGGAGACATTACCTGCTGTTACTACCCATCGGTGCTGTTTCCAAATCGGCGGGTAAGGGATTTGAGGAGTCTTGGCTCGAAGCCATGCCAGATTCGATACCGTTCGGGAAGATAAGCGACTTGCGGATGTATTCTCTTGGGAACTCGGGACGGCCTCAAGAAGCAGTCGATGAAAGTCACCTGCTTTCCAATCCTTAGGCGCTTGAACAATGCAGCGAGCCGCGACTTGCTTGGATTCGATTCGTGGGTTGATGACAGCCCATCCTTCTGGCTCGGTACATCGTATTTCGATCGGCCCGTCATAACCGTATCTTTGCACGACCAAGTCGACGGCTACTGCGCCTGACTGTGTTGCTGCAATTCGACCATCGGTTGACTTGGGGTCCACCTTCCAGGCAACTTCGAAATCGTTCTTGTCTTTGATCTCGATCGCATACTTGAACGGCGTTCCACCTCGGCGCAACAAATCGGTGACCCGAAGTTGGTATGCTCCTTCTTGTGGCAGAGCGAGATCCATACTCCACTCCTCATACTCATTCACAGGCGAGTCCGCGATTTTGGTCACGCCATCTTTCCACACTTCGACTTTCAAGTAGGCGGGGGAGCCAAGCGAACGCGTCTTGTTCGTGACTCTAATGGTTTGACCAGGTTTGCCATGGAACCAGAACATGTCTGTTTCGGATTCGGAAGCGAAAGCACCTGTGATGACGAATGGCGCCTCTTGTTGGGGGGAGACGCTTTGGCTGAGCAGTGGGTCAAGCTCCGAAAGTACCTTATAAGGCGACTTGAGCACCATTTCCGGGAATGCGTAAGGATCGATACTGGGGATGCGCCAGTGGGGTGTTCCCGCGGGATCGGACAATGAAAGTCCAGGGAGTGGAGGGGCTTGGGCTACGAATGGATACTCTGAATTTACCGGTAGCGTTGGCGTGAGTCTTATCAGATACTTGGAACCGCCGAGATAGCGATTGTCCCGTACTTCGAACACGTACCAACCGCTCTTGCGTATCGTGCAACTGAAAGAGCTATCCGGGCCAAGTTCCGTGTCATCGGCGTTCGCGACTAGTTTCTTTTCTGAATCGTAGAGCTTTACGAAGCTGTCCATGTTGCTCCCCAAGCGTTGAGCGAGGACATCGAACGTGAGTATGTCCCCTTCGAGAGCGTAAAAGCGATAGAAGTCAGATTGGGATTTGTCACTTATGCCTTCGATGACGGTTGGGAAAGAAACCGTAATTGCTTTATCGAAGGAGTGATTGTCCAGCTTGTTGTCCGCGAGGTATTGGCCCTCTGAAAAGTATGGGAGGGTGTCCAGTATGACGTGCTGTGAAGGGCTAACCAAGGCATCTCCTACTAGCCATACTCCGGCTTCGGTCGGTGCCATGCCGGCAGGAACATCGATCTCAACTTCGACTTTTTCGCTGGTTGCCGAAAGGATTTTGTACTCGAGCTTTTCGGTGAACAGCAAACGAGCATCGGTGGGGAGATTCACGCCGGTGAGGGTCACTCGATTCTTCGATCCTACCAACCAAGCTGTAGGGGAGATCGAATGGAGCTGCATCTGTCCGAAGAGCGTTTGACTTGTCGATA
>JALOQZ010000121.1 GCA_025459245.1 Pirellula sp. | reverse complement strand
GTGGCGCTGCGCTTACCCCCGGCTAATGGCTTTCATCCCTTCGGGATAAACGGCGAACAAGGCTTTGCCTGAAGATCCTGCACACCCAGAAGCCTGAATGTCGTCATATGCGATAAGCAGAAGTGGCTTGGTTGATAGAGAGGTGGTCTAGCGTGCTGAAGCGGTCGAGGGCGATAACTAGACGATGCCCAGCCACCATTTTGCTAGCCCACAATCTCGTGCTAGCATTTCATAGGGCGACTAAATATTGTGTGGTGTTTGCAATTGAGAAAATCTAACTTAATCTTCTCGCCACTCAAACGTTACTCAACGTCGCCCACTGAGACTCGAATGAGCTGCGTAACACCTTTTCCCGTCTCTTCGATTTGAGCTTTAAGGAAGCTGTCAAAACCACCTCGGGGGAATGGCTTGTAATTGCACCCTTGGCGCTTGCAGAGTCGTTTCTCTACTGACTTGATCACCAAGATGGATTCTTGGTTCCTTTCCTCAAGCCATCAAACCGTTTGCTAGCAAAACATTCATTGCAGTCCCGCGCAATGTGTTTGCCAGCGACCCAGACTCTTGTTTTTCATTACTTGTTAGGAGGATCCTATTAGAATGATGAAGCGACCATTAATCGGATTGAATTGTGATTTTCGCGGTGCCAATCAAGGTACTCCCGCTTATTGCTATCTCGCAGCTGGCTACTTCGATGCCATTGCAAATGCAGGTGGAGTCCCTGTCTTGATCCCCCCGACGGCCGACCACGAAAGCTTGTGCCGTATCCTTGATACTCTCGATGGCTTTGTCTTGGTCGGAGGTGCTGACCTCGATCCCCGCAACGACGGCTATATGCTTCACAGCTCGGTTCGCCCGATGGAAGCACGACGCGAAGAGTTTGATCGCCGGCTCGCTCAAGAAATTTCGAATCGTCGCATGAGCTTGATGGCGATCGGCGTAGGTCTTCAATTGATCAATATCATCGAAGGTGGAAATCTCTTCTACCATATTCCTATCGATGTTCCTCATGCCATTCCTCACCGAGATCCGCATGACCCCAATCACCGCCATTCATTGATCGTGGAATCCGATTCCATTCTCGGTCGGGTCTACGGTGAAGGCGAAATCCGAGTAACCAGTCGACATCACATGGCCATCGATCGATTGGCAGACTCGTTCAAGGTGACCGCGCGTTGCCAAGATGGAATCATCGAAGGAATTGAGAGCGCTACCGACGATTGGTTCGTAGTCGGATGCCAGTTCCACCCAGAATCCCCAGCCGCTAGCGCTTTGGATATCCGTATTTTTGAAGAATTTGTCGAGGGTGTTGTCCGATTCGCAAGCCAGCCGATGTTGGCTGCTGCGTAAGTGCCCTGATAGGAAGCGCGTCCTAGGGAGCAAGGAAGCCAACCCGGGACTGTTTTTATCGGAGACTCGCACGGCGGACGGATTCGGCCCGCGAGTCTCCTTTTCTCACCCTTCTTGGTTCAGCGACAATTCACAAGGACATACGAAGCATCCCGCATTGAAACGCGGGACCCACCTCGTCACATCGCGGTGCTGACCCAGGCGCAGCGTGTTGATCGGGCGGGTAGGGCATGGATGCCCTGTTTCGTTGCTCCGCTGCCTCTATTCGCGTCTCTGCTACTTCAAGCCCGATCGGCTATACTAGCGACTTGAAATTACCGTCGACCTGAAATCACTGGTCGTACCCTTCAAGGATCTAGTAGCATTATGTCGAACCTCGCTCGCAATCTGTTGGTCACATCCCTTGGACTCACCGCGTTTGTTTCCATGCCCCTGTCCCATTTCGCAATTGCGAGAGCGCAAGAGTCCCAAAACACCACAACGGCTAGCTCCGTAGAATTACCAGCCAGCGACGAAGGACTCGAAGGGGCCGGACCCATTCGCCGCTATGACTGGTTTCGAAACCTGTGGAAACAACGCCGAACTCAATGGAGCAAGCAAAAAGAAAAGGATCAGGGAGCTTTGGTCTTCTTCGGCGACTCGATTACACAAGGCTGGGGGGATGACTTCCGCGGCGAATTCGGGGCCACGAAACTTGCTAATCGTGGAATATCCGGCGACACGACTCGAGGGATGCTGCTGCGACTCAATGAAGAAAGGCGGAACCCAGTGTTATCGCTGATAACGTGGCTCTAATTATCAAGAAGATTCACCAGAGTAACCCAAACACTCCAATTGTTTTGTGCTTGGTCTTTCCCGCCTCCGAAACCAAAGCGAGACCCGCGGAAAAAATTCGCGAGATCAATCGTTTGCTCGAGGAGAAAGCTAAAGGAGTCGCGAACGTCACGGTCCTGGACACTTGGTCCCTTTTCGCAAACGAAAAGGGTGACGCTAAACCGGAAGAGTTCCCCGACTTGCTCCACCCCAATGCGATCGGCTATCGCAAATGGGCCAGCCTCCTTCGACCTGTATTAGAAGAAAAGCACCTTATTGCACCGAAGACCACGTCAGATGCAGCGCCCCCTTCCAAGTAGGACACAACTGCGATTGCTTGCGATAATCAACCTCTAGGTCGATCTTTTACCGTTCTCACCTCTTATTCGTCGTTAGTCCTCTATGATTCGTTCCGCAGTAACTTTGTCACTGGTGGCGGAAGCCGCTGGCGGGCCTTTTGTTTTTTGGCATGATGTCGACGAAGCGATTCGGACCTCTTGCGAGCTTGGCTTTGATGCCATCGAGGTCTTTCCTCCCGATGCGGAAACGGTCCGAGCATTGCAATTGCCATCGCGTTTATCGGGATTGAAGGTGGCTGCGGTTGGCACCGGTGCAGGATGGGTCAAACACAAACTGTTACTGTGCGATCCGGATTCAACGCAACGCAAAAAGGCAATCAACTTTGTTGCATCGATCATGCAAGTCGCAACGGATTTAGGAGCTTCGGCCATCGTGGGGAGTATGCAAGGTCGCTCGACTCCTTCTCTGCCCAAAGCCGAGGCCCGGAAACTGCTTCGAGATTCTCTCGAGCAGTTAAATCAGGTTGCAGGTCAATTAGGTCGAGCGCTCTTTTACGAACCTCTCAATCGTTATGAAACCGACCAAGCAACGACGCTTGCACAAGGTGCTGAACTGGTGCATGGCCTGTCTGCAACAAAGATATTAGCGGACTGGTTTCATATGAATATCGAAGAAGCGGATATGGTCGCATCGATTCGGCAGCACGCTTCGCAAATTGGACACGTTCATTTCGCTGATTCGAATCGACAGGCGATCGGAAGAGGGCATTTGGATTGGCTGCCGCTGGTTCAAGCACTTCAAGCATCGGGGTACGAAGGCTATCTCAGCGCCGAAGTCTTTTCGCTTCCTAGTGCCCGCGAGGCAGCTCAACAAACGATCGATTCCTTTGGGAGAATCGGTACGCTTTCCTCTCGCCGTTCTTAGAGCATCCGAAAACTTTCGGAAACCGCAGCTAGCGCCCGAGCGGCGAATGGTTTTCGTATAGGCTTTTAATCAAAGACTTCACCTACCTCGCTTGATAAGCTCAATGTCTTCGACCATTCCCTTGGATATTGCCTTCGACCTTAAATCATTTTGCAACGAAATCGCGAAAGCGGTACAGGCGCAGCCAGCGCAAATCATCGCGGCTGTCGAACTGCTCGATGCTGGCAACACGATCCCTTTCATCGCTCGATACCGAAAGGAAGTTACGCGAGGGCTCGATGAAGTTGCCTTGCGATTGATTCAAGATTCTCTTGAAAAAGCTCGCGAGCTCCATGCTCGTAAAGGCACGGTACTGAAGACGATTTGCGAACTGGGAGCGCTCACACCAGAACTGCAGAAACAAATCCTGGAATGCACGGATCTCCCTTCCCTGGAGGCAATCTATGCCCCCTACAAACCGAAGCGTCGTACGCGAGCAACGATCGCGAAAGAGCGAGGTCTCGAACCGCTCGCCCTACTTCTTCTGAAACAAGCCAATCTAGGCAAAACACGTCGTGAAATCCTCAAACCTTACGTCAATGCGGAGCAGGGTGTGCCTGACGAAGATACGGCTTTGGCTGGTGCTCTCGATATTGTCGCCGAAGTATGGTCCGACGATGCGGAGACGCGGATCTGGCTGGTGGACGTCGCAATGAAACGAGGAAGAATCGTTTCCAAAGTCAAACGCGGGAAGAAGGAAGAGGCCGAAAAGTTTGAGCAGTATCTGGATTACAGCGAATCTGTTTCTCGAATTCCCTCGCACCGCTTTCTTGCGATCCAGCGCGGAGAGGCAGATGGCATTCTGAACGCGAGTTTAGAGCTAGATCGCGATGATGCCATCGCACAAATGCGAGCCAACTTTTTAACCAACCCGCGATTCGAGTTTTCTAAAGAGCTCGCCAATACCGTTGAAGACTGCTTGGACCGATTGCTTTTGCCTGTCACGGAATCGACGGTGATGCAAAAGCTCAAAGAGAAATCGGATGATGAAGCGATTTTGGTCTTCGCTAAGAATCTTCGTGAACTACTGCTTGCACCTCCAGCCGGGCCCAAGGTAACACTGGGAGTGGATCCTGGTTTTCGAACCGGTTGCAAACTGGCTGTCGTCGATGGCACGGGAAAGTATCTTGCGCATGCGACGATCTACCCAACCCCGCCGACGTCGGATACCACGGGGGCTGAGAAGATTGTTCTTGGGCTCATTCAACGATATGGCATCGAGCTAATTGCCATCGGCAATGGAACTGCATCGCGAGAAACCGATGCCTTCTTTAGCAATCTACTTCGATCGCACCAACTCACCATTACCAAAGCCATGGTCAGCGAGTCGGGGGCCTCAATTTACTCCGCGAGCGAACTGGCGGGGCGCGAATACCCTGACTTGGATGTAACTGTCCGTGGTGCGATCAGCATTGCGCATCGTCTGCAAGACCCGCTCGCAGAGCTTGTAAAAACCGACCCGAAATCGATCGGGGTGGGGCAGTATCAGCACGATGTCAATCAAACGCTTCTCAAGAAATGTCTGGAGCGAGAGGTGGAGTCTTGTGTGAATCGAGTTGGCGTCGATCTTAATATGGCCAGCATGCCACTCCTCTCCTTCGTATCAGGGATCGGCCCAAAGCTTGCCGAGAACATCGTTCGCTTCCGAGACGAGAATGGCCGATTTCTCAATCGTCAGCAACTCTTAAAAGTTCCGAAGCTTGGCCCCAAAGCCTTTGAGCAATCGGCGGGATTCTTGAGGATCCGCGATGGCTCTCAACCCTTGGATAATTCCGCCGTCCATCCAGAATGCTATCCCCTCGTGGAGCGAATCGCAAAGCATCTGCAAGTTCCAGCGGACAAGATCGTTGGCATGCAAGGACTCGAGCAAAAAGTGCGGCCAAGCGATCTCGCGGACGATCGCTTCGGAGCCGTTACGGTCGCCGATGTCTTACAAGAGTTAACGAAACCGGGACGCGATCCTCGCCGCGAGTTCCAAGCGGTTCGATTCTCGGATGCAGTCCAAACCATGGATGACCTCCGAGAGGGAATGGTTTTGGAAGGTGTCGTCACAAACGTCACGCACTTTGGAGCGTTTGTGGACATAGGAGTTCATCAAGACGGCTTGATTCACATATCCCAGCTATCCAACACCTTTGTCAAAGATCCTAATGAAATCGTTGCAGTCGGTGACAGCGTAAAAGTCAAAGTTCTCGAAGTCGATGTCCCTCGCAAACGCATTTCGTTGACTCGTAAGTTCAAAGATTGACGGTGTTTCTGTACCCTTTTTGGCAGATACCTCATTAGTTTAGCCCAGAGCTGGATCTGCTAGCGCATACATCGAGGCCCAGTGAGGATCGGGAGATTCGCCGATGGTCATGCGAAACAACGTGCGGATCGGCGAGAACTGATTGCAAACGGCAAACGAAACGGCTTGGGTGTTTTGCGAAGGGATATCCCAAAAGACATCGCGATTGGTCTGGCTGAGGAGACCATGGAGAATCGGTGCATGCGACTGTTCGGTGGAGGAGACTGGGCCCATATAGTCGGCAATACGCCCACCCCGAATCATTCCAAAAGAACCATCGGGAGTCGTCATAGAATAGGAGCTTTCCAAAAGACGCAACAAAAGCCTGGTTCGGTCCGCACCAAACGTGACTCGGTCAAACCCACGGTTTCTTTCGGAAAGAGGCATGTTCGACGGATGTAACATGGGACTCTCTATCGCGAGAACTGCGCCGGCGGAACCAATCTTCTGCCATCGATGGAATGCAAACTCGGCTCTAAAACCGAGCTGCTCGTACAAAGGTTTGCCCAGAGGGGTCGCATCCAATTGGATTGAGCGGATGCGCCTCGACTGTAATTCGCCGATCGCGCATTCCATCAATCGGCGACCGATCCCCTGTCGACGCAACCGTTGATCGACTAGCATCATGCCGATCCAAGCTAGGTCATTGCCGTAACAAGTTGTTGTGACCGTACCTGCAATCAGGTCTTCGTGTCTTGCGACAAAACAACCGTTCGGCTCGAGTTGAATGACTCGAAGCCAATCCGCTGGCAGTTGATTCCAGCTCGCTTGCTCGACAAGCCGCATGATTTCTGGGATGTCATTTTCCCGCAAGAGATCAATGGAAATCGACAACGTTACTTCTCCGCAAGTCTCTGCATGGCCTGAAACGCTTATACTTTAGCGTCCGATCAGCCTCCGTTTGAGAGCCGATCCATATTGCCTCGCGAATGTTTTGAATTTATGGCGATTGATTTACCCGATGCAATCGAGTCGGAAGAACAACTCGATACCATTCTAACGCAACCCGACGAAGCTATCCTCGAATCCGTTCGCGGGCTAGAGTCACCACTTGTTCTGCTCGGGGCGGGCGGCAAGATGGGACCGACACTAGCCGTACTAGCAAAGCGAGCATCGGAAGCGACCGGAAAACCTCTCCGTGTTATCGCAGCCAGCCGGTTTCGCAATGCAGATGCACGGAATTGGCTTGAACAAAGGGGAGTCGAAACGCTTTCCGTGGACTTGCTGAACCGAGCCGATGTCGATCGATTGCCCGATACCCGCAATTTGCTTTACTTGGTTGGGATGAAGTTTGGCACCTCCGTCGATCCGGTTCCAACCTGGGTCACCAACACGATCGCTCCGATGCACGTCTCCGAGCGATATCATCACTGCAGGATCGTCGCGTTATCCACCGGCAACGTCTATCCGAATGTTTCGGTTTCGACAGGCGGTTGCCGCGAAGACAATGCGCTAACACCGATCGGGGAGTACGCGAATGCTGCGATCGCGAGGGAACGGTTGTTTCAGTACTATTCTCGTAGCGACACGCAGGCCAATCCGACAGCGTTGCTTCGGCTCAATTACGCACATGATCTGCGATACGGAGTGCTCACCGATATCGCGACCAAAGTTTGGAGAGAGGAGCCGGTTTCACTGGATGTAGGCTACTTCAACGCCATTTGGCAGGGGGATGCGAATGCGATGTGCTTGCATGCTTTTCGGCATTGCGAGTCACCTTCGCAAGCGATCAATTTGACCAGCCCAGACATCTACTCGGTTCGAGAGGTCGCAGAGCAGTTTGGAAAGATGTTTGGACGCGTACCTAGCTTCACTGGAACAGAACAATCGGTTGCACTACTGAGCAATACGGATCGCATGCTAGAGAAGCTAGGTTCGCCTTCGGTGACTTTAGAAAAGATGATGCGTTGGATCGGTCACTGGATCCAGACCGGAGGCAGATTGTTAAACAAACCCACGCACTTTGAGACTCGCGATGGAAAGTATTGATTACCTGCGAAGGCGTCTGCTGAAGGGATTGGTGATTCCGGCCCATCCTCTCGCGTTGAAGAAGGACCGGACATTTGACGAGGCCAGCCAAGCCCGTTTGAGTCGCTATTATTTAGACAGCGGCGCGGGGGGGCTGGCTGTCGGAGTTCACACGACTCAGTTTGCAATTCATGATCCAAAGATCGGCCTGCTGGAACCGGTGTGGAGGTTAGCAGGAGAGACGGTGCGAAGCAGAGGTGATAGCGAAACGATCCTGGTGGCCGGTGTTTGCGGGGATACTCAACAAGCGGTGGGCGAAGCAGCGCTCGCAACATCGATTGGATATGACACAGGTCTCTTGTCTCTCAGCGCTATGAAGGAAGCCGCTGAATCGATTCTTCTTGACCATTGCCGTTGTGTCAGCGAAGCGATTCCGCTTTTCGGGTTTTATCTCCAACCAGCAGTAGGGGGACGTGTTCTGTCTTATCGGTTTTGGAGGGCTTTCTGCGAGCTTCCAAACGTGGTGGCAATCAAGGTGGCTCCCTTTAATCGATATCAAACCCTCGACGTGGTCAGGGCATTGCACGATTCAAGCCGAGCCAACGAAATTGCTCTCTACACAGGGAACGATGACGCGATCGTGATGGATCTCTGCAGTGAATATTTCATCGATGGATCGATGCTGGATTCGCCGATTCGCTTTCGAGGAGGATTGCTTGGCCATTGGGCTTGTTGGACAAAAAGTGCAGTAGACCTTCATCGGCGTTGTCAGCAAGTCTTTTCGCTACCTGCAATGGAGAGGGAGGAGGAGCTGCGTGAACTGCTAAGGCTGTCCCATCAAGTTACGGATATGAACGCTGCAATTTTCGATGCCGCGAATCAGTTCCATGGCTGCATAGCAGGCATCCATGAAGTTCTCTATCGACAAGGGCTCATGACATCCAATCTTTGCTTGGACGAACGAGAGTCGCTTAGCCCTGGCCAGTCCGCCGAGATCGATCGAGTGCAGAGTCTCTATCCTCATCTGCTCGATGACGCATTTGTAAAGGAATGGATGGCTGCCGATAAAGACTAAGAGCCTATCCAGCTACCACTGCGAACCGTGGCTTGTGCCACAGAGGTCAATGGTCGACGGACAGGCTCTTAAAGACTGTGCTTGAGAAGTAACTTGATCAGTCGCCTCGAAGCTTTAAGTTCATCGCGGTCAGTTTTTCGCGAACTTCGGTCAGACTGGTAACCCCGAAGTTCTTGCACTCGAGCAGATCGTCACCGGTTTTGCGGATCAACTCACCGATGGTGTTGAGTTGCAATCGAACCATGCACTTGCGAGCACGAACGGACAGGTTGAGCTCAGAGATCGGGCGATCCAAGAGCATTTGTTGATCAGGGCTCATGCCGCTGAGATCGAGCGGTGGATCCGCTTCCTTCTTCTCGTGGGCGAATTGCCCCAGTTGCAATCCGCGAGCGGTAAGCATTTCGCGAATCTCGATGAGAGATGTTTCGCCAAAGTTCTTGCTCGACAACAGAGCTTGTTCGGAAACCCGAGTCAAATCTCCAAGGGTTCGGATGCCCATCTTCTGCAAGCAGTTGCGGGAGCGAACGGAGAGTTCGAAATCGGTAACAGGAACGTTGAGGAGTTGTGCGAGACGCTCGTTCTTCTTCTGGGAGTCTTCGTCGTATAGGACGTTGCCGCCAGCAGCAGCATCTTTCAGGTACAGCTTCGCTTGAGGATGATCTGGAGCCGTTTCAAGCACTCGGCGATAGCAAGCTTGGGCTCGAGCGAAGTCATTTCGATCTTCGTACATCAATCCCAAGTTGATCAAGGTCCCGATATGGGCTGGGATCACGCTCGCACCGCGTTGGTAGTAATCGAAAGCCAAGCTATCGTTGCCTAGTCTGTCGCTCTCAACGGCTAATCCAAAGAGAGCTCCTGCGTGACGTGGGTTCACTTGCAAGGCACGTTGGTACAAAGCGAGAACCTCGGGCAGGTTGCCACCGATGGCGGACAAGGTCGCTGCCCGTTGGTACGGATATTCTGCGTGCTGTTCGACAGGGCCAAAAATATTGTCCAAGAGCTGAAGCGCTTCTTCCTTACGGCCTAGATACCGCAACACTTCTGCTCTGGATAGCTGGCACCACTCGGGAGTGTAGCCGGCCTTTTCTGCCGCTTCGTAGTATTGGAGCGCCCGGTCGTACTCTTCGAGCTGGAAACAGACTTTCCCAAGGTAATACTGGGCGAGAGCCCCGCCATCCCCTTGCTTTAGACTGGCTTCGGCATCTCGGAATTTTCCGATCAAGTATTGGCAGACACCGAGCCGGGTCATGCTGGCGGGGGACGGATTCGGGCTTTGCTGAAGCTCCTGAACCGCGTCGCGCAACAAGGCAGCTTGGGTGAAATCCTCTTCGATTGCCCGCTGAAGCTTATCGATATCTTGAGGTCCAAAAGTCTGGTTCGAAAGGACGACTTCCCGAATATCGACAGTTACCGCTTGAACCATAAGTCCTTTGTTTCCTTGTGGTTATTGCCGAATCCCTCAGGCGGAAATCGCCTCGAGACAACAGCAAAACGCCGAAAAACCAAAGGGAACCGCAAGGGGTTCCCACCATCAAAAGCCGGCAGTGGGAGTCGAACCCACAACCCCCGCATTACGAATGCGGTGCTCTGCCAATTGAAGCTATGCCGGCGTCCTAGCTGGACCCAGCTAGAATTGCATAGGATAATTTTCCCGCCTATTTATCGTCAAGGGCTAAGTTACGGCAGGCCAAGGCGATGCAGATTGCTTTTCCCAGCAGACCGGTCCCCACATCCCCGATTCCCTCGCCCGTTTTCCCTTTGAGCCGAATTCGCTCCTCCGAGACGTTTAAGATCTCCGAAATTCGCTGCCGCATTTTCTCTTTGTGAGGCGAAATCTTTGGTCTTTCCAGTTCGATCACGCAATCGATCTGCGAAAGCTCCCACCCCGCGTCTCGGAATGCGCGCATCGCGAGCGCCAGCATTTCCCCGGAATCGCGACCTCGATTTTCTTCGCGATCGTTTGGAAAAAGCTCACCGATATCGGGAAGCCCGGCGGCGCCGAGAATCGCGTCCGTGATGGCGTGCAGCAAGACATCCGCATCGGAATGACCGACAAAGTGTGCGGGGTAGTCGATCGCTATTCCCCCCAAGATCATCGGCCCGCCGGCCTCGATTCGGTGGGAATCGGTCCCCAATCCAATCCGTATATCCTGATGCGGGTTCATCGATCAAGCGATTCCAACGGGATTGAAGTATTCCGGTTCGTTACCCTCTTTCCACTTGATATTGCAACCGATGCTGGGTTTCTGAGGTTCCGGAATGGAGCTGCCACCCAAAATCGCATCGAGCGCCGCTCGCAAGTCGGAGCCGCTTAACGGTTTGTCATTTTTCGGCCGAGAATCATCCAATTGGCCTCGATAAACGAGCTTCTGATCGGCATCGAAGACAAAAATGTCTGGCGTGCAAGCGGCTCGATAGGCTTGCGCCACCGATTGATCGGCATCGAGCAAATAGGGAAAGGAATAGCCGCGAGCCTTGGCTTCCTCGACCATCTTTTCCATCGAGTCATCGGGATATTTCTCCGTATCGTTCGAATTGATTCCAACGAACCCAACCCCCTTGGCCATGTATTCGCTTGAAAGGCGAGCCAACTCGGGGGCGATGTGTTTCACGTAAGGGCAGTGGTTGCACATGAAGACAACCACCAGGGCCTTTTTGCCTTGAAAACTATCGAGAGAAACTGTCTTTCCATCGATTCCGGTCAACGAGAATGCGGGAGCTTTCGTTCCAAGCGGCAACATCGTACTTGCGGTTCGTACCATGGTTACTTTCTTCCTTTTCCGGTGTAGACATCTTTCTCGGTCACGACTTTGTCCATGTAGATGTCGTGGCTCTCTGCAGGGATCTCTTCGAACATTTGGCATTCAAAAGCCAATGCGATCAACGGTGTCTCTGGTTTGGCGTGCTGAAGAAGTTTGTCGTAGTAGCCCTTTCCGTGGCCTGTTCGCCCGCCGTTTCGGTCAAAGGCGACCCCAGGAACCATGATCAGGTCCAGGTCCTCAGGGCCGAGTTTCTTAGCAGCAACGTTTCGCAACGCCTCTTTCGGCTCGAGGATCCGGTACATCCCGAGCTCTAACTCGTCCATATTCTCAAGCCAAAAGAGCTCGAGCTCGCCATCGACGCAGTAGGGGACGACAATTCGCTTTCCGCTCGCCAACGCGTCGGGCAACGCTTGCCTGGTCCGGACTTCGTCGCGAACATCGACATAAAACATTACCGTCTTGGCGGCAGCGTACTCTGGCAGCGCCATGAATCGCTTGACGATCGTATCGGATACGCCGTCTTTATCGGCCTGATTTCGACGATTCTCATGCGCCGCCTTGCGAATGGCGTTCTTGCGCTCGTAAAGTTCGTTGGCGGGGGTTGTTTCCATTTCGAAGCCCAGTGGTTTATGCGTCTTGGAGAGAAATGCCGGATCGGACTCGCTTATGGTAGCATTACGACCACTCTCCACAATGCTCGCGAGAAGCCAGCTCCAAACTGGATCACCGCGATTAACGATTCGGCGGCTCCCCGCTTTGATCCGTTGGATTCCGCTGTCGGATTCCGCTGTTGGATTGCGAATCCCCGCGCGCGAGCCAACAGACAACTCGACAGGTCCCTAGAATAGTATGCAGTGGAGAGCTTTTCGAAGAATAGTTGGCTCATCGGCGAGAGCCGCGGCCCGCAATGGCATTCGACAAGGTTCTAAAAAGATCCTCTATCAATGATTGTGAGTGTGGCAAATCGGATGACAAAGTCGATTTGGCCGGATGGCGATGTAACAGCAGAACTGCTGCAGAACGCGAGGCAAGGCGAGCCTCAAGCGGTCGATGCTCTCATGGACCGACACCGCGATTCGCTCCGGCGGATGATCCAGCTGAGACTTGATCAGCGGCTGAACCAGCGCATGGACGTGAGCGATGTCATCCAGGACGTGTTGGTGGAAGCCAATCGCCGATTGCAAGACTACATGGCCAATCCAGTGATCCCCTTTCACTTGTGGATTCGGCAGATTGCAAAGGATCGCATCATCGACGCGCATCGTCGCCACCGCTTGTCGGCCAAACGGAGCATCGATCGCGAGCAGCCGCAGCCTGGCAAAGGGCCTCCTGATCAATCGACGATTGAGCTTGCTAACCAATTCCGAGACGGGGCTCTCACTCCTGCCGCTGCCGCCACCCAAAAGGAGCTTGCTGCCCAGATCGAAGCGGCCGTTCATCTGCTCCGCGATCAAGACCGCGAGATCATTTTGATGCGGCACTACGAACAATTGAACAATCAAGAAATCGCTCAATCGCTCGGATTGACCGAACCCGCTGCGAGCATGCGTTATCTGCGTGCCCTCAAACGACTTCGAGAAGTCATCGATTCCCTCCCCCGCTTTCACGACTACCTAAGGGAATAATGGTCTTCCCCAATCCTCCCCAACCGCTGCGCAACGACCAGGCGGAGCCGTTCGCTTCCATCCACGAACAACTCAGTGCACCCGACGATATCGGCGATGATGCGATCGATGCGAGGCTCGCTCAACTGGTATCCGATCTGGCTGACCGGATGCAACGCGGGGAATCGATCGATATTCTCGCAGAGTGCAGTCGATACCCCGAGTTCGCTGACGAGTTGAAGTCGCTATGGGGAACCATGGTGGTGACCGAAGCGGTCGGGGGAACAAGCCAATCCAACGGCCCAAACGCGGAGGGGGACTCAGGAACGTGGCAGATGCCTCTCCCGTTTCGAATGGGCGACTTTGAACTGCTCGAAGAAATCGGGCGCGGTGGTATGGGGATCGTATATCGAGCCCGCCAAATCAGCTTGGAGCGAGAAGTCGCGATCAAGATGATTCTCAAAGATCGACTAGCTTCTCCCGTCGAGCGACAGCGATTCTTTGCCGAGGCGAGAGCGACAGCCAAATTGGAGCATGTCGGCATCGTCCCGGTCTACGACGTGGGAGAGATCGAAGGGCGTCCCTACTTCGTCATGAAGTTCATCAAAGGGAAGACGCTACACGAACGGATTCAAGCTGGAGATTTGGCGAACATCGACGCCGTGCGGTATCTCGAACAAGTATGCAGGGCGGTCCATTTCGCGCACGAACGGGGAGTGGTCCATCGAGA
>JALOQZ010000395.1 GCA_025459245.1 Pirellula sp. | reverse complement strand
GTCGCGTCGATCGAGGCGGAAAAGGGTTCCCCGGCGCGGAGGGTAATACGAAAGTGATCGACATCCCCGTTCTTTTCAAGCAGCCCATAAGCGACCTCGCTCGGGAGCAGTTCGTCGGTCGACTGCTGAATTCGGTCGTTTGGTTCCTTTTCAACCTTGGTAGCTCGCGAGGAGACACAAAAAGGTCTGGCAGGGGTCGCTCCGGCTTCGTTGTAAAGCCGAACCCAAACGACTTGGTCGGGAGTCCCCGCGTCGACGGCAACTTCAAAAGCCCCAGCTTTTTCCAGGCATTTCCAATGGACCGCGGGGTGACTACACCAAATCTGAACGGGCCAACTCGAGAAGGTACCGGTCGCTTCGATCGGGGTGGTCCCTCCGGTCGTGCCTCCCGAAGGAATGAGTCGAGTCCATTGGGGTTTTTCGGCCCCCAACGAGGCGTTCCCCGTCGCCAGGCCTACGGCGAGCGAGGCGAGCATGAAGTACGGACGCAGGCGACTTGGCTTAACTGGCAACACAAGCATGGGAGGGAGCCGAGGGGGAAGGCGGGAGGGATCGTAGGTGGGGGCTAAGCAGCGAGTCCCTGCCGGATGGAGAGAAGATCGCTCTCGAACATTATCCTATCCTGACATCAGCGATGCTAGTCGCTTCCAGCCATGAATCTTGCGCAATCGATACAAACAGAACGACACCGAATAGAGTCAAGTTACCGCCGCACATTCCGTATCGAGTTTGCGATGCAGCCTTTTACCATGGATCTTTGAAGGCGACTCTATTCCTGTTAATCGCCTCGCCGGTCGCGATCGGAACAGCTCCTGTCGCACATCAAGTGAGTAGGATGTCGATGGTCCAAGCATTGAATATCTTCTGGATTCCCTCGGTCCTGGCAGCGTGGCCAGCATCTTGGTTGATTGAGAGAATTCGTTCCAGGCTTGGGGTCGAGAGCAATCCTGCATGGGACAGCATCGGCTGGGCGGGCATGCTGGTCGTCGATGCACTGACACTTACGCTCATCTTTCTTTCGTGTCGAACGCTGCACCGAAACGCGATCGCGCATCGCGAGGAGGGGCGTTGGCTGGCGATTTTCGCATCTCCGAAGTCTTGCCTGATGCTCTGGTTGGTGGTGCAACCGCTGGTTCTGGCGTTGCTCGGTTTGCCCAAGGCTCTGGCGTACATAAGCGACACAACCGGCAGTATGGCAGGCACGCTTCTGCTGGCCGCCATGCCAACCGTCCTGTTTTTAGTCATCCTTTTCGATCGGACAGGACTCAGGCAATTGTTCGGGAACACGTTGGGAATCGTCCTGGCAGGTATCACGCTCACCATGGAATCCATGCAATGGGCTGTCGGGCAATCCCCCTCCAGTGCGGGGCTTGCTGTTTGGAGTGCTCGCGGGACCCAGGAGTCTTTTTGGAATGACTCCTTTTGGCTTTGCGTGACGTTGGTCTCGGCGGGTGTGGTTACATCTTGGTTGCTCCCCTACTGGATGCTTTGGGCGACCGGTGCCAGTTCCATGGAACCGACATTCGCTGAGCATATACGAGGCCTTTGGCGACGCGCTGGCGCTAGCCCTCCTCGCGTTCTGCTTTGGCCAACTGGTTGCCGCTTTTCAAATGCAGCCATTGTGAATGGAATGGGTGCGAAGCGAATCTTGATCACCGACAGACTCCTTCTGAACTACACGATGCACCAAATCGAGTGGATCGTATTGCATGAAATTGCCCACGTGCATCGGTTGCATTCCTGGGTCCGTTTGCTACCGGCATGGATCGCGGTTCCTGCTCTTCTCGGATCCTTGCAAGCTTTCGAAGGCTGGACTTTGGTAGCGGCAATGCTTTCGATCGCAGCTATCTTTGCTGGGCTGATCATCGCCACTTGCTGGTGGACCGAGATGGATGCAGATCGGACCGCGATTCGTCTTGGATCGGAATGGTGGGGATTGAGCCGAGAAGATGCGGCGGCTGAGTATATCGGTGTTTTAGAGCGAATCTACAGAGACAACCGAACAGAGCGAACAAGCTGGACGCACCCGAGTCTTAAACAACGCATTGCACCTTATATCAATGCCGCCCCATGCTAAACCGCCGATCCTGTATCAGCGGCAACCGGACGGCTCTGCATCGACCTATCCGATGATGGGTTATCGAAGCCGTTGCAAATGCCGTAAGAAGTCTCTATCGATCTTGGTGAGATCGTCGCCAAAGCAGGAGCGAAACATGTCGAGCCGCTCGCGCGTCGAAGGCTGCGTACCGATCGGGATTTCCCGAACCCCTTGCAAGTACTTCACAAAATCTTTGGCTCGCGTCTGAACGAGAAAGTGGGTGAGTCCCCAAGCTTCCGCGTAGGCCTGCGTCATCGTTTCACCATTGCGAAGCCGACTGTCGTCGGAAAGCAAAAGAGTGAGCGAATCCGGGGTCCTTACCGGCAGATATTGCACGAGATTGTTGTAGTTGTGCTGGTTGATTTTACCGATTCCCCCCCAGCCCCCTTTGCTGGTAAGGTCCGGTGATTCGAAATAGGTTGCCAATCCCTCGCTAAGCCACAAGGGGCTCGCCCCGAGCCTGGTCTGAAGTCCGCAGTTGAAAGCGATTTGATGGCACGCTTCATGGACGATCGTCGCGACCGTTCTTTCTGCTTCAGGTCGCGACAAGATCTGCTGCACAAGCGTGTCTCGGTTGACGCGCATGTTGCTTGGAATCATTCCTTCGACACCGGTCAAGTCATACGAGGCTAAGCGATTGGTTCCTTGATGGTAGTATCCAAAGGTGTTCTCCGATCCTTGAAACTCTTGGCTGGCGTATCGGACGTAATCCGCTTTGGTTTCGAAGATCAGCGATACCAGCGGGAACCTGGGAGGGGTAAGTTCAAACCCCTTGGATTTCCAAAATCGATGGAATCCACGGTAAAGTCGCTCGTAGAGGTCCACGTTCCAACGAGCGTACGCTTCGGTCGTGTTATAGCAGAGCAAAAAGTGTTCGCTGGCCAAGACCCGGCTATTGGGAGGCATCCAACGCAGTATTTTTTGCCCCAAATCCATAGGTTTGGTTGGTTCCAATGGAGTCGCGAGGGATTCTTTGGAGATCAGCTCGTCGGGCGAGATCGCGGTGAGCAATCCGTCGGCGTCAAGGACCAGAAGCCCGAACCCCTCCCTCTCCGCCACCAATTCCCCTTGTACCGATTTCGTCTCTCCCTTTTCCCGGAAC
>JALOQZ010000394.1 GCA_025459245.1 Pirellula sp. | reverse complement strand
AAGGGGATTGGTGCGAAGTCTGGGACGGTCTCTACTGGAGATTCATGCACCGTCATCGAGCGTTTTTTGAATCCAACCCCAGAATGAGCGTGATGACCAAGCAACTTGATAAGATGGGTGCCAAACTCGATCGACACCTTTCGGTGTCAGAAGAATTTTTGCACAAACTACGATAAAGATGTTGGAGTTGCACTCCGAAGCGTCTGCAAGTTCCTCGAGATGTTTTCGGATAGAATGGGTCGCTGCTAATCCAACGCGTCCTGTTTTGTGCGAGCAGCAATTGAGCTCGGAGAGCATCTGCCATGAGCGATTTAACGACAGCAGCAGCCTCGCTAGAGAAAGAGAGACATCTCCCCACAACTGTGCCCCAGAGGTGGTTTCATTATTGGCCGCTGGGTGCCTTTCTATTGTTATTGCTTCTCTTTGATTATCTCCTATCGCCTGTGCTGGCTATCTCTCCATTGGGAACAGGAAACGCGATGGTCGGCGTTTTCATTGGGCACCTCATGATTGCCTCCATCATCGCCTCGCTTGCTCGCTCAAGCTGGATTATTGGTGTTTTGCTTGCCTCCTTCTTTCTCATATTTTTCTTGATTGCGTTTGCTTGGGGCGACGGAAGCTACATCAATGTCCATGTCTATCCATCGCGAACAAGTCCGACTTGGTATCTCCTATGGCTTCTATTGCCCGTGCCTTTCCTATGTCTGGCCGGCGCGATCCCGATATTAATCGCCAAAAACTACTGCGGCTGGTCGATACGTCGGGTCAACGATCTGTCTGTTCGATTATCTCGCATTCGGCTTGAAGACCTCTTTCTATCCATGATCGTGTTCGCGTCTATCCTGAGCCTCATCATTGCACCGAGTATTGCATTAGAGATCAATCGCGAAACCTATTTGAAGCAAGTTGTTCTGATGGCAGGAGTTAACTTGGCATGCACGCTCTTTGGGGGCCTTCCGAGTGTCTGGATCGCTTTTCTTAAGCTCGGCTGGTTCAAACGAATCCTGCTTCAGGGGTTTTGGATGTTTGTATCGGGTCTCGTGCTCGTTTGGTGCTATCTCGCATATGCCTGGTTTTTCTTTGGAGTAACTCCAATCACAGGCCAGATCACCGGGTGGGTGATTGGGGCACTGTTCATCGTTCTTTTACCTATTGCCTTCCTTGAGTCACTTAGAGCATCACGGCTGAATTTCATCACAAAGCGGGATAATCGAATGACTCAAGATGGTGTCGCCGATTCAGATTCTGACCGCAATCCTGAACGTCGGAACCATCGCTATGGAGCAGTTGCTTTCGCGTTGCTCGCTATTGGAGCCCACATCCCGGCGAAGTTAATTGACAAATCGCGATTTGACGACGATCAGTTTTTGGCAGAGCACTATCATCGATTTCATTCTCGAGGTGGTGAGATGCAGGTGTCGCAAGGAAAGATAGTGGCTGTAGCGTTTAGTGACCCAAGCTTTCAGTTGGCTGACTTGGAACAATTCAATGCACCAGAGTCTATAGAAGCCCTCTCCCTTGAGGGTGCTGGAATTGGAGACGGAGCTCTAACTAGCCTCAACCGCTTCCCTGGACTGCAATCCTTAGACTTGTCTTACACCGATATCACCGATGCTGCCGTCCCTGCTTTACGAGAACTTACAAAGCTTCGACATCTAGCCATTTCGGGTACGCAGCTTTCGCATTCTTCGATTCATCAGCTCGCCAGCCTTTGGCATCTCAACGAACTTGATATCGGAGATCTTCACCTCGATGATGACTTTCGTATGCCAACGACTTGGAGTTTAAAGCGGGAGCGGTCCCTTTCACTCCGGGGCAACCGTGAGTTAACGGACCGATGGTCAGCGTTGCCTGAAAACGATTTGAGTCGCGGTCGTTTTGGATATCTCGACTTAAGCGGAACGGGAATCAAAGGTACCCTCTTTGAAAAGCCGATATGGGTCCGCCGGCTGCTGCTTCACAATGTTGCCATCACCGATCAAATACTGGCCAACGTTGCAACCAACATCCACGTTACCGGGGTGATTTCACTGGAGAACACACTCCTGACCGACGCTTCTTTACCCGTGATCGCCAGCAAGATTCCAGCTCGTTCCTGGTCGCTTGGCGATGGCAACTTCACCGAGGCAGGACTCGCTGCTCTGACCAACACGAGAATCGATCACTTGGAGTTGAGGGGCAAACAATTCACCGGGGTTTGCTTCGAAAAATGGAACCCTTTTCTTTACGAAGTAGTTCTAACAGGCTCCAGCGTTACGGATGAGACAATCGTCGCCTTGCGAAACCTCACCTCTTTGCAAACAATCGGATTGGCCGGGACAGCGATCTCCGATCGTTCACTCGCTGAAATTGCGAAGTTCCCAATGATGCTCATGACCATCGACGTGAGCGATACCCGTGTCACCGTCGAAGGATTGCTTCAGAATGTCGCTCCCTACACGGAAATTGTCGTCAGACCCGGTCAATTCAAGCCGGAAGAGCTAAGGATCCTTCGTTCGCGAATGACGGTTTCGGTGGGGCAATCGGTCCGAAGTTATCGGTAGTTGGGCTCTTGACCGATCAAACTCCCCATCACTTCAAAGTAACGAGGAAAGGTCTTGTTCGTGCATCGAGGGTCCAAGATCTCGATGCCGGGGATGCGCAAACCTAGCAAGGCAAAGCTCATCGCCATTCGATGGTCGTGGTAGGTTTCAAGTTCGGCCGCATGATATCGGGCGGGTTCAATAGTCAAACCATCCTCGTGTTCTGTCACTTTGGCCCCCACTTTCCGAAGCTCCTTTGCCAAATCGCCGATGCGATCGGTTTCTTTGTGGCGGTTATGAGCGACTCCGCGGATTCGGGTCGGTCCCTCGGCGAACATGGCGACGGGCGCAAGTGTCTGGACCGTGTCACTGATCGCGTTCATATCGACATCGATCCCTTTCAGCGGCTTTCCGGTGACTTCGATGTAGTCATCGCCGTAAGTTGCTTCGCAGCCCATCCTCACCAGCACATCGACAAACCCAACATCCCCTTGCAACGCATCACGCGATAGACCTTGCACGCGAACACGACCTCCCGTGATGGCCGCTGCCCCCCAAAAGTAGCTGGCGGCGGACGCATCGGGTTCTATTGCATAATCGCATCCCCGGTAGGACGTCGGTGCATTGATTTTGTAATGCGGTT
This sequence comes from Pirellula sp., assembly GCA_025459245.1. GTDB lineage: Bacteria > Planctomycetota > Planctomycetia > Pirellulales > Pirellulaceae > JBKCUI01. The sequence continues at coordinate 36 of JALOQZ010000394.1, read as the reverse complement.
GCGTTGCTTCCTGCGACTTGATCGAGTCGACGGAAA
>JALOQZ010000393.1 GCA_025459245.1 Pirellula sp. | reverse complement strand
TAGCGCATTTCCCTGTCTTGATTTCCATCGCTTTGGCTGCCAGCTCAAAACCGAGTCCGCAATACTCATGTTTCTTGCCTGGCTCGTTTAGATCGAGGCCATTGAGCACGATGTTTTCCAGGTAAGGATTGAACATGCCTCCCCATTCGCCATGCCCACTCAAACCGCTGGTGTGGTTCAGGAGCTGACGAAAGGTGGGGACATAGGAGGCGTTGGCAGGATAGTCGGAAAAGACGCGATCCAGCGTCCAATCGAGTTCGATCAAGCCTTGGTCCACAAATTGGCTAAACAAGATGGCGGTGACTGTCTTCGTGATCGATGCCGCCCAGCATCGGTAGTCGAGCTCGACTGGTTTACCCGACGGATCCGTCCCAAAGGATGCGTGCGTGACGATGACGCCGTTTTTGGCGACCAAGGTTACGAAGGGTTCTTTCGTCGCCTTCGCCCATTCCTCGCAAAACGAGTCGATGGTTCGTTTCGCATGTTCGGGTACACCCGCCTCTTCGCAAGTTCCGGATCGAATCACGGGTGCCGACACCAACCGCTGGCGAGGCGGGTTCAGCCCAGGGCTCGGCAAGTCAATTCCCATCCTCTTGAGCTTTAGATCCAAGTGGCGTTGTGCGTGGACGGACAAGGTCCACTCGTGGAACTGCTTGGGACGTCCAAGCTCCGGAGTCTCGGCGATCCCGGCTACCAAGATGGCACCTTGCTCGCGATCCATCAGCGATTTGATCAATAAATCCTTCGAGCTCCGGTCGAATTCTGCTTGATGTTCATGCCAAGACTTCGGTGCTTCAGGGCCTGGAAAGTGAGGTAATTGAACCGTCAAATCAGGCACAAACGTCTTGGAGGGATCGAGCTGAGACGGTATCGCAAAAAACCACGCCGCATCGGGGTTTGGTTCGGAGCCGTTCCCTCCACCAACGCCATCCACCGTCCCCCTTGATCGGGAACCTTTGCCTCTTGAAGGTCCGGACCAAACCATCGGACAGTAAAGCCCGGCGACAGCGCGAATTTACTAGCCGTTTCGGGATCCCGCCAAACCAATTTGGGAGGAATGGCAACGGGAAAGATCCATCCCCCTTGCCGCGCTGGGAAAATCTCCAACGATTGAAACTCTTTGCGCTCAGCACGTTTTGACTCGATCGAAGGCAACGTGTCTTGCGATCGAACAACTGATTGCACACAAGCAACCAAGACAACGACGAATGCGAACGACAATCGCATCGAACGCCTCTTCGCTTCTGGAATCGACACACCTAGCTTCCATGCGCGTTTCGGGGTTCGAAGTGCGTCAAGTCTCGCTCTCAGTCCCATTGGATACCTACATGAATCGGACCGGATGCGGACGGTGGCGGGGGAGGTGGTGGCTTTCGTTTACCACCTAGCTTCCCTTGAGTAACCAGCTTGCTCGGCAAGGAATTGAAGAAATAGGCATCATCGTTGTTCTTGCTCGGAAAGCTCCACTTTGCCCATGTCGTTGCGTTCCGCCGCGTGATGATCAACTCGTCCTTCGCACGGGTCAGTGCGACATACAAGACCCGTCGCTCCTCTTCGATTTCTTCGGGGTCATTCATCGACCGGACGCTGGGATACGACCCTGGAGACACGTCGACGACGTAGCAAACGGGTGATTCAGCTCCCTTCGCCGAATGGATCGTGATCAGTGTGACTCGATCGGTCGAATCGACTCCCTCCACTTCTGAGGTGTAAACAGGATCGAGCATATAGTCTTCGATAAAACTCAAGATTGAAGTGTGTCGCTCTGCTAACTTTTCGACGAGCAAGAAGTCGCGTTTTCTCTTGTCCCAATCTTGGCTCTTATATTTCTCTTCTAGCGACGGTTCTAGCGATTCCACCGCTTTTGCGAACGCATGATTCGCCTGCAACTTCGCTTGTTCCACCCGCTCAATCGCATCGAAAATCACGGGCGCTAATTTGGTTTCACGACGCAGGGTCGCAATACAATCCTCGATCCGAGTTAACCCAGCGATGGCAGTCACGCAGCGGCTCGCAGTCCGCTCCCCGATACCAGGCCACAGAGTTAAGAACCTTGCCCACGCCAAATCATCCGTCGGGTTGGCGACCAGTCGCATAAGGGAAAGAACGTCCCGAATATGCGCCGACTCGAGCAATTTGAGGCCACCGATGAACGTATAGGGGATATCGCGTGCCAGGAAGCTGGTTTCCAGTGTTCGCCCGGCAAATCCAGTCCGGACGAGAATCATATGGTCTCGCCATTCCGCCCCTGAATCGTGTCGTTTGATTAGATCCTCAGAGATCCAAGTCGCTTCTTCCCACTCGTTTTCGAATTGCATCAACGCAGGCTTCTGCCCGTCGCCGCGCATCGAGCGCAAATGCTTGTCGTACCCTAGATCGCTTTGGTCCAGCAACCAGTTGGAAATATCGAGAATGGGCTGGGTGGAGCGGTAGTTCTCTTCCAGTTTGAGCACAACGGAGTTCGGTACACGGTCGGTAAAACTATGTACATTTTGGAAATCGGCTCCGCGGAAGCCATAGATCGATTGGGCATCATCCCCGACGCAAAAGAGAATCGATCGATGGCTCAATGGCTCCAGCAGCGACCATTGAAGTGGGTTCGTATCCTGCATCTCGTCCACCAGGATATATTCGTAGTGGTTCGATAGCCAATCCCTCGTTTCAGGGGAATTGGCCAATCGCTGCGCGACGACATCGAGAATGTCGTCGTAATCGAGATAACGACGTTCTCGTTTCTTGGACTCATAGGATTTCATTACCTCCGCGATCACTTGCTTTCGAGTCTCAAGCTCCGGTGCAACTTTTTGTAGTGTTGCTCCCAGCGATTGACGGGTGTTTCGAGCAAAGGAGTAGAAGTCGAGGATCTCTTTGGACTTGGGGATCTCTTTATCTTTGATACCGCCGCGAGCCAATTTGAACATCTGCATCTGATCTTCGCGATCGATCACCGTGAAGCCTTGGCAGCTGAACGCTTCGGGTGCCATTCGGATCACATTCATACACCAGCTATGGAATGTCGACGCCTGGAGTCCTTTTGCTGCATCGCCGAGATGCGAACGCACGCGGTGCACGACCTCGGATGCAGAGCGACGGGTGAACGTCAAAATCTGAATGTTCTGCGGCGTCACTCCGCGTGATATTAAATAGGCAGCGCGCGCGACGATCGTTTTGGTCTTGCCGCACCCTGCGCCGGCGATGACCATGGCATGCTGAGATGCGAGCGTCGCAGCAGCTCGCTGGGAGTCGTTCAGTTCCGAAAGCAGATCATCGATGGTCATAGCAGCTTTGGGGCTTGAACTTAAGTGGACTCAATGGCTCGCAGCAAACTCTGCCGGAGCGTGTAAAGCCGCGTCGGTTCCGTAATTTTTCCGCCCCCCAGTTCGGTCACATAGAAGACGTCGACGACTTGATCTAGGTGGGTGCTCACCTTGGCGACTTGAAGATCGAGATGGAGCTCGAACAGCGTCTTCGATATGTCGTACAAAAGACCGGTTCGGTCGTAAGCGAAGACGTTGATAATGGTGTGCCGGTCCGAGGTCCCGTTGTCAAACCGGATTTGGGTCGGTTGAAGCCGCGCTGTGGCCGCGTCTCTATCCGCTTGGGCCTTCCAAACGCGACGAAATGTGGGGGGCTTTGTATTTGCTGGATCGACCGCTTGCGTCACATGTTTGCAGACTTGCTCGATGCGATGAGCTGGGGGTGGTCCATCGTAATCCAAATCTTCGACCACAAAACGGTCCCAAGCGATCATGCCTGGTTGGGTGTGGATCTCTGCAGAAAGAATACTCAACCCTTGGCTGGCCATCGCGCCGGCTATGCGATGGAACAAACCGATGGGCTCTTCTTGTCGCACAGCGATAACATACTCGGTCGCATCCCGTTCTGGTGAGAATGTTCCCCAAACTTGGGCCGGTTGGTCCGGGGTCAATTGTCGAAGCCGTCGAAGCTCTTCGATCAACTGTTTCGGTTTCAAGTTCAGCAAGTAACCGGCAGGGACGTTTTCGAGTTGTTCTGTCCACCAAGGATCGGATTGCTCGCCTGTGGTTCTCAGTTGAGAAACTTCTTTTCGAATCCCTGTGACCAA
>JALOQZ010000392.1 GCA_025459245.1 Pirellula sp. | reverse complement strand
CTTTGTACTGACCGCCGTTGCTTGCTTGTTCTCTGCTCTTTGCTACGCGGAGTTTGCGTCTCGCATCCCCGTTAGCGGCAGCGCCTATACTTATTCCTACGCGACCTTTGGTGAGATTTGCGCTTGGCTTATCGGTTGGAACTTGCTGCTCGAATACGCCATCGGCAATAGCACCATCGCCTTCTCTTGGTCGGATTACTTCGTCAATCTGCTGCGTGGCATGCAAATCCATTTGCCAGATTGGATGATCACTGACTACTACTCTTGCTCCTTAGCGTCGCAAGCCACGGAGCCCACGGAAAAACAACAGAAGCTGCTGGCCATCTGGAATAACGCGCCCCAGATCGGGGGGTTGCGCATCATTGCCGACCTTCCTGCATTGCTCGTGAACTTTTTGGTGTCGATTCTGGTTTACATTGGAATTCAAGAATCGAAGATGGTCGCCAATGCGATGGTATTTCTGAAAATGGCGGTTGTCATTCTCGTGATCGGGGTTGGGTTTTTCTATGTCAAGCCATCGAACTGGAGCCCCTTCGCACCCAATGGCGTGACCGGTGTGCTGGCGGGAATTTCCTCGGTCTTCTTCACCTATATCGGATTTGATGCCATCTCAACGACGGTGCTCTATGTCATTTTGTCCTTTGTCCTTACCGGTATGGTTTCCTATTCCGAATTGGATGTCGAAGACCCGTTGGCACTGGTATTCGAGAAATACCAACTTCATTGGCTAGCCGGAATCATTTCGATCAGCGCTGTTGTTGCAATCACCAGTGTTTTCTTGGTGTTTCAGATCGGGCAGCCCCGCATTTTCATGAGTATGGCTCGCGATGGCCTGTTGCCAAAGCGATTCGCGAAAGTGCACCCCACGTTTCGAACCCCCTCGTTTGCGACTTGGGTGACTTGCTTAGGAGTCGCCTTGCCAACCCTTTTTCTCAACGCTGATATTGTTCTGGATTTGTGCAGCATGGGAACTTTGTTTGCGTTCATGTTTGTTTCGGCTGGGGTCCTTCGGCTTGAAGCGGACCCAACCGAGGCGGCGCAATCCTCGTTCCGAGTCCCATACATCAACGGACGATGGATCATGCCGATCCTCTTCCTTACGTTTTCTGTCTTAACACCGTCCATGCCAGCGAATCACCAAGTGTGGGATTGGGGATATTGGAGCCAATTGGCTCAATCGCTTTTTGGGTCCGAGCCAAGCGATCCAGCTCGAATCCCGTACCTCGTTTTCTATTTAGTGTTCCTCGCATTGACCATCGGCGCCTGGCTTCATCGATGGTCCTTGATCCCAGTGTTGGGGGTACTCACCAATCTCTATCTCATTGCAGGCATTGGACCTAAGAACTGGCTTTTGTTTTTGATCTGGTGCTCCTTCGGGTTCCTGGTCTATTTCCTGTACGGTTACTGGAACAGTCACTTGCGGAGGAGTTTGTAGATTTTCATGGCGTATACCGAGTTGTTAATTGTCGTCGCCATGATCTTTGTGAACGGAGTGTTCGCATCGTATGAGATAGCGCTCGCATCGGTTAGCGTTGCTCGATTGCAATCGCTTGTTCAAGACAAACGGCGTGGAGCGACTGCGGCGCTCTACATGAAGCAAGAGATCGAAAAGAGTTTGGCCGTTGTCCAACTGGGAATCACACTGGTAGGGCTTATCGCTGGAGCAACGAGCGGCGCGAGTGCAACAGAAGATTTGGCCCCGGTATTGCAGACCTTCGGATTGGGTGAAAGCACCGCTGAAATCGTCGCGATCGCGATCGTCGTCGTTCCCCTTACCGCCTTGACCATCGTGGCTGGGGAACTGATGCCCAAACTGTTTGCATTGCGGCACAAAGAATGGGTCTGCCTGATCCTCTCCCCCGCGATGCGATTCTTCTCCTTAAGCGTTCTTCCTGTCGTTTGGTTCTTGGAATACTCCGCTTCCTCTCTGATCGATTTGATCGAGAAAGTGATTCGTCCTAAGGTCCATGCGGACTCCAGAGCCGAAGCGTTGGAACTTCAGGAATTGCGAGCCATCGCTAGCATGGCCAGAGCTTCTCGGTTGATCGGGGCCCGCGAAGAAAACATCATCGTTGGTGCAGCTCGGCTTTCCGTCCGTCCGCTCAGGGAAATAGCGCTTCCCTCCGAACACATTCGCATGTTGCAAGCGGACGAGAATCTTGGCTCCAGCCTTATTGCAGCCCACCTCGATCTACACACTCGATTCCCAGTGACGGAAAAGGATGGCGACCCACAATCGATCGTCGGATACGTGACCTTCAAAGACATTGTGACCGCCCTCAAGTTGAGTCCGACAGAACCGACTCTGCGAGGGATTCTCCGAGAAATCCCCAGCCTGCAAGCCGATTTACCGATCGCGACCGCGCTTGAATTCTTGCTCAAGGAACGAACCCACATCTCACTCGTCCGCGACGCTTCTAACAAAGTGTTGGGGATGATCACCCTGGAGGATATCGTCGAAGAGCTTGTCGGTGATATTCAGGATGAGCATGATCAGCTTCCCATTCACGTCATTCGATCCGGCGGTGGTTGGGTGGTCGGTGGTGGTGTGAATTTATCTCGACTGAGAGATCTCACAGGAATCGATCTAGGGGTGACCGAAACTCCTCGCAATCTGAGCTCTTGGATTATGGAACGGCTCGGCCAGCAGAACCTGCAAGGTAGCGAGATGATCCAGTTCGAAGATATTCGAATCCTGGTCCGAAAAGTACGCCGTCAAAGGGTCCTCGAAGCCTATTTGTCAGTCCTAGCAAGTTAGAGCCAATCCCATCTAATCGGCAATAAATGAGCTGCCAACGATCTAGGCGGATCGAGACGCATCGTCATCTGATTCCAACGTTCGCAGACGGTGGTCATACGAGTCCTTTTGGCTGAAAGCCATAAACAACGAAGCCTGTCGTAACACGCCAGGTCACCGAACCATGACAACTTGTTTGGCTGAAAGCCTTTAAACAAAAACGAAGTCTTTCAACGCTAGATGACTATCCCAACCCGACGCGTGAGCGAGGGATCGTCTTATTGCGAGCATCGTGTCTCCGAGTCTTTGTGTCTCGATTGTGAGCTCACCTCGCTAACGCAACGCGTTAAGATTGCGTTCGCTGCCAGTCCAGCCAATCCCCGCGTCGCATTGGCAAGCAACCCTTGCTTCGGTGCAAGGCTATCGAGGCAATTCATTGCTTGGATCAACTGATCGAGCGTTTTGGGGATCGAGCGTTTTGGGTGCCTTGGATTTTATCTCTACGACGATTCGCTTTTAGTCCCGGTAGGGACGGCAGAAAATAGCCCAGCGTTTAAACGCTGGGACTTGCGTCCCAGATGGACGAAGTCCCGGTAGGGACGAGAGAACGCGGCGAAATTGAGTAATCTCTATTGCTAGGCACCGAAGCTTGATTCGCGAGACTGGATTGGGTTACTACCTGTTAGAGCGTATCGAACCAGCCGTATGACACTGCACATTCTCCCCCTCATCCCCAGCCCTTCTCCCCCGCAAAGCCGGGGGCGAAGGGAGCGGGGTATATGGGATCGCTCCGCGATTGCTACCACGAGGATGAAATCCTCGATTCGAAAACGCTGCAAGCGGCGCTGGGATTGGTTACAATAGCCGCTATGCACCCCCAAAACGCCATGCTTGAAACATCTCCCGAGCTTTGCTCCGCGCGCCCCCGCACGGGAGAGCCAAATGCAACCTTCGGTTGCACCGAAGCGACTACTCCTGTTTCGCAGTGCTTCCATGTGCATTCCATCAATGCCAGCGTTGGTCCGTCCCCTGATGAAGCTACCACTGCGACTTGGCGCTACCAAAGGAATCAACAGTACAGCATCACGG